>JAGAPN010000021.1 GCA_017623235.1 Clostridia bacterium
AGATGCGTGAAGAGGCAAACAATGACTATCAGAATATGTCTATCGGCGCATTTGACATCACCATTCTCGCTACCCAGCTGGCTTCCGAGGAAGATAGCTTCGACGAGCTGTACGACGCATTTGCCGATTACGACGGTGAAATCTCTAACGCCGCTTCCCTTAAGGCCGCTCTTACTAACGGCGGTACCTACAAGGTAATAAGCGATTTCACCGCTGACGAAGTCGTAACAATTCCTGCAGGTGTAACCGTTAATCTTGACCTTGGCGGAAACACCATTACAAGCGATGCTACCGTTATTAACAACGAAGGTACTCTTGTACTTGACGGAAACGGAACCGTCGACGTTTCGGGCGCTACCGAATATGCAGTTCCCGTTGTTAATCAGGGAACACTCACCGTAAACAACGGTGAATACGTAGGTGCATCTGCTCTGCCCTCTTACGCTTTTGAAAACTATGGTAAAATGACCATTAACGATGCAACCGTAGACGGTGGCTTTGGTGGCGTTTGGGGCATGGCAAACAGCGAAACCGTAATTAACGACGGTATCTTCTCACATCGTGATGATCCCGGCGCTCATATCGTTTATGCAAAGGCCGGTGCAAAGGTTACTATTAACGGCGGCGACTTCCTCGGACATCAGCAGACCAACAATTTCTATCAGTACACTGTATATGCTCCCGCAGGTGCAGAGGTTGTGATTAATGACGGTAACTTTGTTTCATACAAAGACAATACCGGCACAAGAAAACTGATGTTTAATGCTGGTGCGCCCATTGAAATTACAGGCGGTACCTATGATATAGATCCCTCTGCCTTTGTAGCCGCTAACCATAATGCCATTAAAAATGCTGACGGCACCTGGACTGTTGCAGACGTAACCGGCAAGACCCAGGTTGCAGAAGGCCTTTACGTTGGCAGTGACGCAGACTATTCTGTTTACTCGACTGCAGGTTTCACCGCTCTTAACGGAATAATAGCTTCTAACGTTAAGTCTGTAACCCTTATGGCCGATATCGATATGAACGGCGCCGCTTGGACCCCTGTAAAAATGCATCAGGACTGGAGCGGCAAGCTTACCCTCTTTGACGGAAACGGTCACACCATTTCCAATATGGTAATTAACGGTCAGGCTATGTTTACTGTATACACCGTTGCCGGTGATTCCGTTTTCAAGGATGTTACCTTCAAAAACGTTACCGTAAACAGCAGCGCTCTTAATACTGCAATCATAACCGTACAACTCTATACCGATATGACTCTTGAAAACGTTGACGTTGTAGATTCTACCATTAAGGGCAACTACAAGGTGGCCACTCTTATCGGAACTGTATACAATAAGAACGGCCCTGTAACCGCTACCCTTAAGGATTGCGACATTTCAAACTGCGTTGTTAGGGGCAATCTTGACTTTATGGTATCAGGCTTTATCGGCTTTGTATATGAAAGCAATAACGACTTTGCAACATTTGAAAACTGCACCATTTCCGATACTGTTCTTAAGTATGGCAGTGATGGCTATGACGCAGTAGCCTACGTATACTGCAACGACGGATCTGCCGCAGGCAGCTTCGATGAGGTTGATGGCGTAACCGTTACAAACTGCAGCAAGGTTAAAGAATAATACAAAACCTTACGTAAAAACAGCCCCCGATGCTTCGGCATCGGGGGCTGTTTTTTTATAGATTCTTAATGTACTTTTTAAACTGCGGGAGCATACCGATTTTGTCGGGGACGTGGGGCGGCATCTGAAGAATGTCGTGACCCGGGAAGGGGTTGCCCTCTATCAGCAGGGGGCCGTTTTCGGTTACTGCCACGTCCCAGCCTACGTAGCCCACCTGGGGAATAACCGTGGCGGCTTTAAGTACCATTTCCACAGACTCCTGCCAGCAGGGCAACTGCCAGCCCTTTATGGGACAGCCTGTGTAAGGGTGGGTTTCGTAATAGATGCTATCCTTATCAAAGGCAGGATGTTCAATAACACCCGTTTCAATATTTATGGGGGCGGCCATACCGCCTGCGTTAATATTATCCACAAAGCGGCCGCCGTTGCCTATACGGATAAAGGCATAAACGATATGAGGCAGACCCTCGGTAAACACGGTCACCACCCTATAGGTATTTACCGCCAAGGGGTAAAGGGCGGAAACCTTACTGTGCTGGACAATACACTCCTCACAAAGGCCCGAATTTATACTTTTGAGGTAATTAAACAGCGCCTTACTGTCGGAGTAGTCGGCTACCTTCAGCTTCTCTACTCCCCTGCCGCAGGCCTCGGCTACCGGCTTTGAAATAATATATTCCAGGTCGGAAACGAATTGGTCGAAAGCTGCCTCGTCGGCGGTGGTCATATCAATCCATTTTCGGTTTAAAAACTCGGAGAAGGTATTGTTAAACTTAATTTTATCATCCAATATAGGATAATAGGTCTTATCGTTAAGCAGGGTTACAATGTGGTTATTGATACCACGGGTAACGTAGGTAGCTCTTTGCTCGTCATTTAAATTCCACCACTCGCACAGCTGATAATCCTTATACCCTGCGCCATACTTAAGGCCGCATTTTATAATATCGAAAAAGAGCCATATTCTACCCTTGCCCGATTTTTTATGGACGGCCCCTACGGTTTTAAACAGGGCCCTATAATCCATTTTAAGGATGCTTTTTATAAGGTAAACTATCCTTTTCATATTACTGTCCTTTAAAAATTTCTTCCAGGCTGTCGGCGGCGCCATCCATATACTCTACGTTAAAGTATTCGAATTTACCGCTGTCGGCCAGCTCTGCCAGGCGAACGTCAATGGGCACCTGAGCCAGAAGCTCAACACCCAGCTCGTCGGCTACCGTTTCGGTTTTACCCTCGCCGAAGATGCGGAACTCTGCGCCGCAATCGGGACAACAAACGTAGGACATATTCTCAACAATACCAAGAACGGGTACGTCCATAGCCTGGGCCATATTGTAGGCCTTTTTAACTATCATAGAAACCAGGTCCTGGGGGGAGGTTACTATAACGATTCCGTCTACCGGCAGGGACTGGAACACGGTAAGGGGAACGTCACCCGTTCCGGGAGGCATATCCACAAACATATAATCAATTTCTCCCCAGTTTACGTCGGTCCAGAACTGGGTTACTGCCCCTGCTATAACGGGACCACGCCATACAACGGGGGCGTCCTCACTTTCCAGCAGCAGGTTTACCGACATCAGCTTAATACCGCTGCCTGTGGTGGCAGGGATAATGCCCTTTTCGTCGGCCTCGGCCCTGGTGTGGATGCCGAACATTTTAGGAATCGAGGGGCCTGTTATATCTGCGTCAAGTATACCTACCTTATAGCCCTTGCGGCTCATATTAACCGCCAGCATAGAGGTAACCAAGGACTTGCCGACACCACCCTTTCCCGAAACTACGCCGATTACCTTGCCCACCTTGCTGTAGGGGTTAAGGGCGGCCTTCTGGGGGGCTGTATTTTTTCCTGCCGAGGGACAATTACTGCAATCTCCCGAGCAGGAGGTATCGTTACATTTTCTTTCTTCTGCCATTTTGAACACTCCAAAAAATATATACTTCTTATATTATAGCCCTTAATTCAGCTTTTTTCAATGTTATTTTCTAAAAAATCGTTTCTATCACCTTGGCCGACTCCTTGGGAGAGTAGACAAAGCGCTCTATACGGTCACCCTCATAAAAATACTCCCATTCGGGGCGTGAATCAGACTCAAAGCTGTCGATAATTATAAGCTTTATCTTCATTTTTTCGGGGATAATGCTTTTTATAAATACGCTGGCCGTCTGCCCCACCTTTACCCCCTCCTTTGGCTCGGCAAGGCCTGCCAGATTGGGAGCCAGCTCCACAAATATGCCGTAGCTTTCCACACTTCGGACTATTCCCGATACCGTTTGGCCCTGGATAAGCCTTTGGGCATTTTCTTCCCAGGTGCCCAACAGCTCCTTGTGGGTCAAGGTGATGCGGCCCGCCTTATCAATGCTTTTTACCACTACCCTTATTTTATCTCCTGCCGACATTCGGTCACAGGGGTGGGCTATTCTGGACACCGAGATAGAATCAATAGGAAGCAGGGCAATATTGCCGCAGCCTATATCGCAAAAGGCGCCGAAGCTTTCCAGGTGGGTAACCACCGCATCCACCACGTCGCCGGGATTCAGCCTGCTTATTTTCTCAACCCTGCATCGCACCTGGGCCCGCCTGCGGGACAACAGGGCGTAGCTTTCGCCCTTTTCGTCCTCAAGTATTTGCTCTACCGTAAAGCAGACCGATTTTCCTACCCTGGAAATCAGGGCAATATCCCTGACACTGCCCTCCTCTATACCCAGCGCCCCTTCCACACGGGGAATAATTCCCTTCATAGACCCAAGGTCTACCAGCAGATTGTGGTCGGAATCACACATATATGCCAAACCCTCAAGTATTTCATTACTGCTTGCGGCCTCGGCCAAGGCACGGGGGGTATAACGACACCTTTGTCCCTCCCGTGTGGGGGACCTCCAGCCTTCGGGATAAAAACCCTTCATTATTATCAACCTTTCATTTTTATAGTGCTAACAAACTATATGCGAAAGGTAGAAAATTAATGATAAAACGCTTTGGGTTATTCTCCCAAAGCGTTTCTGCTTTCCTTATGCTTATGATATTTATCCAGCAGTATCCTGTAGATGACAAGGCCTGCAAGGCTTATTGCTCCCGTGATTACAAAGAGGAGTATTGCCCCAAGATAGTTCTCGTTACCGAACATATTACCTCCTATAGTTGAAGACAGCACCGAAGGCAGACGGGCTATAAGGGTAATAAAGAGAAATTCCGACATTTTCATTCGGGTAAGGGGGACGATATAGGTCAATATGTCCTTTGGGGTACCCGGAATAAGAAAAAGAATAAAAACCAGGGTGTTTAGCCGCTTCTCGGTGTTAATAAAACGGAAGGAGTCAATCTTCTGTCTGTCTACAAAAAGCTCTACCAGCTTTACCCCCCATTTTTTTGCCAGGGCAAATACAGCAGCCGAGCCCAGGGCAATACCTGCATAGCAGATAAGGGTACCTTCAATAGCGCCGAAGGCGTAGCCCAGGCCCACCTCCACGAATTCACCGGGGATAAGGGCCACGAAAATCTGTAAAAACTGAATTCCCAAGGCTACAAAGCGGCCTGCCCAGCCGTAGGACTCTATAAGAGCCTTAAAGCTTTCGGGAGAGGCCCCCATATCAAAGAGCCTGTATACCACAAAGTAGGTAAGCAAGCCGAAAACGGCAAGCACCGCCACAAGGGAGCAAATTCCTATTATCCGCTTGCGCCTTAAATATTTTTTATCTTCCCTGTCCATAAAACTTCCTTTACTGTATAAAAAGCCTTAATAATTCATCAAAATCGGCGGCCTTATAGGTGGGGGTATAGGTTTCAGCTCCGCCATCCTTACAAAACCAGCAGGTATCTATTCCTGCGTTAATACCACCCAGAATATCCGAGCTCATACTGTCGCCTATTATACAGACCTTTGTTTTATCCTTTTCGGCAAGTTTCGCAAATACGCCATCAAAAAAAGCCTTTTCGGGCTTTTGACTACCGAACTCCTCGGATATAAACACATCCTTAAAATAAGGGGCCAGACCACAGGCGGCAAATCTCCTGCGCTGAACGTTTTTCAGGCCGTTGGTAACAATATAAAGCTCATAATGCTGTGAAAGCCTTTTGCAAAGGGCATCGGCCCCGGGAAGCAGAATTGCCCCCTGAGCCAGAGAGTCCTCGTAAAAGGCGGCCACTTCCTTAGGGTCGGCGGTGGCTCCCATTTGTTTTATAAACTTCTCAAAGCGCCTGACCTTCAGCAGGTCCCTGGTAATTTCGCCCTTCTCCAGCATCTTCCACATAGAGTCGTTTATGGCCGAATATAGGGAGGCCACCTCGGCTGAAAAGGGTATACCAAACCTAAGGCAGGTCTTTTCTATTGCAGCGGCCTCGGCCGCATAGAAATCAAGCAGAGTGTTATCTGCATCAAGTAGTAGGGTTGTATATTTTTTCATATCAGAAGAAGGTCACGATTATCAGCATACTCGACAGGATATTAAGAGCCAGGGGTATCAGCACCATAGCGTCTGCTCTGCCTCCTGCCATATTTATACGGTTAAGCACCAGTCCGTCATCGGGAAAGGCAGACTTAATGCGTTTTATCTCCCGAACGGCCTTGGTTTTATAAATATCAAAGGCGTAAAAGGACATAATTATAGGCATTACAATGCCCCCGATATAGGAGTTAATGTTTGAAACAATAGGATTAATAGCGGCGGCAAAATTCTCTACAAGCTGGCTGTAGTCGGCTATAAGAAGCTCGGGATTAGCCCCCGGCTCCACAGCGGCGGCAAACAGCTGTGCGGTTTCGGTAAAAAGGGTGTGATACGCATTGTAGTTTACCGCAATATCTGCCCCTGCAAGGATAAGTCCGCAAAGGGCCAGCACCAGACCAAGCCTATAAAGCTTTCTGGCAAAGAACCAAAAGGCCATACCAAAGAAACCAAAGAAAAATCCCAGCCACAGCACAGGAGCGCAAAAAGAGGTCCTTTTTCCCGTAAGCTGCATTGCAAAAAACTTGGGCATTATTTTATCGGCGTTTTTACCCACGTATATGGCCAGCTCCTTGCCGCTTACCCCGTCATACTCAGTGTCGTAGGGGGTTGCCTGGGGGCGTTGTGGTGTGGGGACGCTATTGGTTTCAGCTCTGTCTACAACAGGCAGGGGTGCGCCGCAGTATTTGCAGAAGCTGTAATGCTCTTCATTTTCGGTAGAGCATTGATAGCAGATTTTTTTTGCCAATTTAAACACCTCACATAAGGAATATCGCAATTATATCGTAAAGTATGGTAACCGAGAAGAAAGCAATGGTAAAGCCCCACAGGCTTATACCCGAAAGGCGGCGGGTGGCCTCCTCCCCCTCTTCGCTGTCACGCATTGTCTTAACCGCCCAGATAACACGGTCACGGTAGAGCCAATCACCCATAGAGCCGCAGATAATTCTTACCACCAGGTTAAGGGCCAGGCCAATTAAGGCCAGCACCACCGGCACTGCACCGATAAAGGGCAGGTTTTCGCTGTAGTAGGCCATAAGCTCCATATAATTGGAGGCCTGCTCACCCGTGGTGGGAAGCTGGGCAACAGCCACCGCCATAGGCAGAGTAAGAAGCTGTGACATCAGCATAAACATACCCGAAATCACCGCCGACTTGTACATTTTGCGGTAGGCAAACCAGGCGTGGGGCATAAGAAATGCCGCCCAGTTCCAGGAAAGCTTTTTATCTTCACTGAGGGTAAGGAATTTAGGTACATAACGAATGGCGTTTACCACCACGGTTTTAGCCGCTTCCAGAGCGGTGACACCCTGGGCAACCTCGGTATCATCCTTTATTTCTACAGTACGGGGACCGTAGGGGTTGCCTGCAAAGAAGGGAGGCATACCCTCCCCGGCCAGACCGCAATAGGGGCAAAATCTGGAGTCCTCATCCATAACCTTGCCGCAGCCGCGGCAGGTACGAACGGCGGGTGGTACCACGCTTTCCTCAAGGGGCTTTGTTTCCTCTTGTTCGGGGTCGGGCTTTTTGTACTGCTCGGGTGTGCCGTGCTTATCCTCGAGGCCGCAATGACCCAGGGAGGCATAACATTCCCTATGATGTGGGGCGCCACAGGTAGGGCAATAAACCACGTCGTCCTCTTCAAAAAGGTAGGCCGAGCAAACGGCGCACTTTTGTCCCTTTATATCAAGGCTCATTAAACCGACTCCTTTTTATCTGCCATTTTCTCGGCATAGTCAAATACGGCCCTGAAATACTCACGGCCATAGTTATGAAACTGTTTGTTGTTAAGCATAGCCCTAAACTCATCGGGGGTGACCCATTTAACCTCAGCCACCTCGCTGCGCTGAAGGCGCAGGCGGCTTATATCGGCATCACAGCGGATAAACCATATATCCAAAAAAGAATTGCGCCTTTTAAGGCGACCCATAAGCTTAAGACTACCCTTGGGGGCGAAAATACCCAGCTCCTCCTGCAGCTCTCTTGCGGCGGCGGTAACAGAGTTCTCCCCCGATATTGCCGAGCCTCCGGTAGCGGCCCATTCGCCCGGCATCAGACGCCGTTTTTCACTGCGACGCTGGATGAGAAAATTACCGTCCGAGGATACCACCCAGATGTGTACCACCAGGTGGTACTCACCGTTTTTGAGCATGGTGCGACCTCTTACGGCGGTTTTACCCGTAATCTCACCCTTGTCGTTCATAATATCCCAAAGCTCCATACTACACCCTTTGGGCTATCTCGCCCTGCTTTTTGTAGATTCCGCCCGAGGGAACGGTGCCTCTTACCGAGGAAAGAGGGTAAACGCTGGCGCCTCTGCCTATAACGGTACCGGGATTAAGCACGCTGCCACAGCCAATCTCAACGTTATCGCCCAAAAAGGCGCCTACCTTCTTAAGGCCGGTTTCGATTTTGTCGTCCCCTGCCTTTATTACCACAAGGGATTTATCTGATTTCACGTTGGAGGTGATGCTGCCTGCTCCCATGTGGGACTTGTAGCCCAACACCGAATCACCCACGTAGTTGTAGTGGGGCACCTGAACATTGTCGAAGATAATAACGTTTTTAAGCTCGGTAGAGTTGCCGATAACACAGCCCTCGCCTATAAGGGCGCTGCCCCTTATAAAGGCACAATGTCTGACCTCTGTACCGTGGTCGATAATACAGGGGCCGCCGATATATGCTGTGGGCGCAATTTTGGCATCTTTTGCAACCCAGACGTTATCTCCCCTCTGCTCGTATTCGTCAGAGGAAAGTGTGGCGCCAAGCTCCATAATAATATCGCTGATACTCTTCAGTATTTCGAAGGGATATACGGTATTGGCAAGATAGCTCCCTGCACGAGAGTGAGAAAGGTCAAAAAGTTCTGCTGTCTTCAAGCATTTCATAATACTACGCCTCCATTATAATATAATTTCACATACATACTAATTGTACCAAAAAAGCCTCTAATATACAACAGTTTTTTGATGAATAAAAAATTAACAAAAAATAATACTTGTAATAAGATTAAATATATATTATAATTGGTTGTAAGCTCGGTCTGTGTGCCGGGGTGTGCGAATGGGCTGGTCCTGTGCGACAGGGCATCGTGAACCATGTCAGGCGGGGAACCGAG
>JAGAPN010000022.1 GCA_017623235.1 Clostridia bacterium
AAGAGGGCGGATTTTCGTTTGTATGTGGGGGATTGTTATATAACTACAGCAAAGGCACATTCCAAAAAGTGAAACGGCCTTTGACTTCAAATTCAGTTTATCTGCGAAAATTATCCGATCTGCGTTATTACAAGGTGCGCAGAAACGGGACGGGTTCCGCCTGCCAGCGGAGTAATAGTCAGTGCGGCTGAATTACCTACAGGTCCAACAGCTCCGGCCACGTCCGCAGGACCTTGGGGTCCGGGCGGGCATATTAAACAGTCACGGGAGTTTTCGTCCGAGCAAGGGTCGTTTTGACAATTACAGTCACATCCTCGTGTATCGTTATTGCAATCTCTCCGGAGCTCATTTATATTATCATTTTCATAACGGTAGTTATTATAGTTCCATCTGCTCATTATATTCACCTCCTTAAAAGTAATGTATTACAAATATGCTGTGTCGTAATGGTGTGGCATTGCTGTCTTTTAAGCTGCTTTTTTGAATCTTGCGCTTGTATGTCTTTTGTGCTATAATAATTCAATACGTATTAGCGAAATCTAAAATTTTGCATTATAAGATATTGATAAATGAAGGAACAAGGTTAAAATGTCTGATATAAATAACGAAAAAAAGAAAAGGCTGACAGGTCTTCAAAAAACTCTTATTTGTATTGTTTCAATACTGGTGGCTTTAGCTCTGGTATATTGTACGGCCGTGTTCTCCAATATCCCGTTTATTAAAAAGTGGAGAAATATATACATAGAAACGGCTATGACCACAGGAAAACACCAATGGCTGGCAACTGCATTTATTCCCGGATACATCATTGATGACGTTATGGAAGCTGCTATGAGAGAGCAAGCCCTGCAGGAGGAGCTTGAAAGCAAGTGGGAGCAGGAGGAAGAAACCGAAGAGGAAGAAACACCCCCGGTTAATAAGACCGAGGAAGACCGGTTCTATGAAAAATTCTGGGAAGTAGATAAAACAAAGCTTAGAAAATATATGTCAGATAAAAAAATCTCAATGTATGATAATTTACTGATAGAGAATTTAGATGACAGTATAAATATTACCACCACCTTCGGAGAGAAGATAAGGGTGTTGGATTCTGAAAACAATCTGCTCATTGTAGAGGTGGTCGGCGAACAATATAAGGGTCTGCTGGCGGTTATAAAAAATCCCGGACAGGTAACGATTGCAAAATCAAAGGCGCTCGGGTCCCACGGAAACATAATTACGAAATTTGCCAAGGATAATAACGCCCTTGTTGCAATTAACGCCAGTGGTTTTCTGGACGAAGAATATAAGGGAAACGGCGGCACCGTTATGGGTAGTATGGTGCTTGACGGCGTAGAGTACGGAAACCCGTTAAACGAATTAAAATTCTTCGGTTTCAAGCAAGACAATAGATTATATATAGAAAATTATGATGAAAATACCATCTCGGAATACAAGTGGGGAATCCAGTTTAGCCCTGCTTTAATAGTGGATGGGGAAAAATACGTTCAGGGAACCTTTGGCTACGGTCTTCAGCCCCGAAGCGCAGTAGGACAGACCCTTAACGGAGAATTTTTAATGCTGGTAATAGACGGACGTCAGGTAGGACACAGTATCGGAGCCACCGTAAATGACCTTGCAGAAATTATGCGCAGACACAAGTCGTATCAGGCTATGAATTTAGATGGCGGAAGCTCGTCTATTATGAATTACAGAGGAAAAACAATCAGCAAACCCTCCAGCAAAAATAATTTGGGAAGATATCTGCCCAATGCATTTATTTGTCAGTTTGCAAGCGACGCTGAAAAAAATTAGTTTTTTGTCCGTCCGCTTTTTTGCCAGGTGATAAAATGATGTCTTTAAGCTTTTTACCCGAAGGATATGCTGAAATTTATTCAGTTGACCTTCAAAAAAACAAAAAAATAGCGTTATTAGTAAATTTATTGGCTGTCTTAATAGCTGCCGTAATGGTTGTGCCAATGCTTTTTGTCATACCTATCTCTTCACTTTTCAGTATGGAGAAGGGAATGCTGAGTTATCTGCTTAGATTTGCGGCGTTGCTCATTTTTATGGTTATATATATGATTCTTCACGAGCTTGTTCATGGCATAGCTATGAAAATCTGCGGAACAAAGCAGGTGAAATACGGCTTTACGGGAATGTACGCTTTTGCCGGCAGTGAAGATTATTACGGTAAGAAGGCCTATATTTTTATTGCCCTTGCACCCGTTGTGCTGTGGGGTATAGTGATTGCGCTTATAAACCCCTTTGTAGGCCAAGAGTGGTTTTGGGTGGTATATTTTATTCAGATTATAAATCTGTCCGGAGCCGCAGGCGACATATTTGTAACGGTAAAATTTTCACGTCTTCCTGCGGATATTTTAATCCGCGATTACGGCGTAGGTATGAGGGTTTATTCCAAAAACTTAAAATAAGCTAAGAAGGGGACACACTGCTCTATGAAGTGTTTCCTCAATTTTTTTGGCTTATTTTCTGCTTTAATATTATTATTAATTTTTGTTGTTTTATTGTCGTTCTTTCCTTAAACGACTTGACTATATAACCTGCAGGACTATAATTTAATGGTAATTTATAGTTTTGAGGTGCATTATGGAACAGGTTTTATATATCATTGGCCAGACCCTGGGCGTGTTGGCGGTGATATTGGGCTTTGTAAACTACCAGGTCAAGTCAAGAGAACATGTGCTTTACGTGCATATTGTAACGGCGTTATGCTTTTTGGTGCATTATCTGCTTATCGGCGCATATTCGGGTATGGCTATGAACGTTGTAGCCGCTATCAGAGATATCGTATATTATAAGGCAGGCAAAAACGGTAGGGTAAGCAGGGTGCTATCGGTCGGCTTTATGCTTATAATGGGTGTTATGGGCGTCCTGGCCTGGGAAGCCTGGTACTCTATATTCGTAATTTCAGGTCTTATGATAAACTCCTTTGCAATGTCCTTTATTAATCCCAATAATGTAAGAAAAAGCATACTGATTTCTTCACCTATGGTTATAACCTATAATGTCTTCGTTCATTCCTACGGCGGCGTAATCTACGAGTCTATAGTAATCGTTTCCTCGGTTATTGGCCTTATTCGTTTTGGGAAAAATAAGGGAGAGAGAAAATAAAATGCAAACCAACCTGCCCCACAGCAAATACCGCCGCGATAAAAACAATCCCCAGCTTTTTGAGTTAATGTGAAAAAGGGTATGCAGATGACCTCTGCATACCCTTTTTTGTGGTCGGAATTGTGCAAAAAAATTCCGTAAAAAACTATTGCAATTATAGTGCGGCTTTGCTTTAATAAAGGAGAGGTGAGGTAAATGCTTTGCTTTAAAATAAATTTTAACAGCCTGGTTCAAATTTCGCTTTTGAACAAAGAGCATCTCGTTCCCCCAAGGCCACATTTAACCCGCCAGACCAATACGAACATCCTCTACCTTGTAACCGAGGGTGAGCTGGCGCTGGAGCAAAACGGAGAAGAGCTACAGCTCAAGGCAGGGGATGTAGCCCTGTTCGCCAAGGGTGCCACACAAAAGCCACTGAAGATTGCCGAATGTAAGTATTATTACATTCATTTCAACGCCGACGTGACCCCTGTTAATATCTCCGAGGAGGAGTATTTTCAGCTGGTCAGGTCAAAAAATATGGAATTTGCCAATGCCTCAAGATATAATTTTGATAAATATAATAACCTGGAGGTTTATCTTCCTGCAGTAATTCATATTAGTGAAAAATCCACCCTTGAGCATTTGGTGGAGAAAATTAAAAAATGTATTCCTCCACAGAATTTTCAGACTGTAGGTAAATATCTGGGTGTTTCCTATGAGGTTTTAAAGCTGTTTTGCCGACTGGAAAAGGTTGGAGAGGCAGCGTTTGGTCACGGTAATAAACAAAACAGCAGCATCTATTCTGCTGCTGAAAAGATAGCCGATTATCTTGAAAAGCATTATCTTGAGGATGTGGGAAGCCGATAAATCGAAGAAACGTTTATGATGAATTACGATTATGCTAACCGCATTTTCGGCAAGGTTATGGGCAAAAGCATCATACGCTACCGAAACGATTTAAGACTTGAAAGGGCAAAGCTTCTGCTGCTTACCACCGAGCTACGTGTGGATGAGGTAGCCTTTCGGTCGGGCTTTTCCGATAAATATTATTTCAGCCGTTTTTTCACAAAGAGTGTAGGCGTTTCTCCAAAACGCTTTAGGGAGGAAGAACGTGGGTATATATAATCACGAGGTAGCTACCTTTAGGGACAACGATAAGGTAATCACAATGAAAACCTTGGCTCTGCCGCTGATACTTCAAAGCCTCATTGTAAATCTTATCGATACTACAGGGGTGCTGGTGCTGTCTGGCTATTCCGACTCGGTGGTGGCCGCCACCAGTGTATCCAATCAGATAACAAATCTGCCGCAAAACATTCTTAATACCATCGCAACAGGCACGGTTATACTGACTTCTATCGCCCTGGGTGAAAAGAAGAAGGAAAAAGCGGCCAACATTAGCGGATGCGGTATTTTGCTTGCGCTGTTTTTAAGCCTTGTGACGGCGGTAGCGGTATCTCTTTGGTCCGACGGACTGACAAGGCTTATGGCCCTTACGGGTGACACCCAGAAAAAAGCTGCTGTATTCCTGGCAATAAAGGTGTTTTCAATGCCCATTATAACCGTTCGCGGTGTTCTGCAACAGCTTCTTATCTGTAGCGGCCACTCCAATGAGGTTCTGGTTTCGGGCACAGTCACAGGCGCCCTCAACGCAGGCCTCTCCTATGTGGTGCTCTATATGGTAAAGCTTCCCTGCGACGAGATGACTGCCCTGGCCCTTAAGACCATCGTTGCCTGGATAGTAGGCTTCACCATTACTCTGTTTTTCTTTATAAGACACAGGTGTCCCGTCAGCCTTCATTTTAATTTTGGCATATCTGGCCGAATTTTAAGGCTGGGACTCCCTGCGGGAATGTGCGTAATATCCTACAACCTTTCAACCACCATAACCACAGGCTTTCTGGCAAGTATGGGAGAAACCGCCCTTAATACCAAAATTTACATAGGTAACATCGTAACCTACGTGCCTATCATCGGCTTTGCACTGGCCGGCGCAACCTCGGTATTTATGGGGCGTCACCGAGGTGCTAAAAATTTTGAGGCTATGAAAATACTTTTCCGACAGAATCTTTATACAACCCTTGCCATAAATCTGATTTTGTCTGTGCTGGTGTTTATTCTTCAAAGACCCTTGCTTTCTCTTTTTACAAGGGATGCCGAAATTTTCAAAATGGCGTGGCTCGTTTTCTTGCTTGATATTCCTCTGGAGTTGGCCCGTGGTATTAATAACCATAGCGAAAACTGTCTTAACCCTAACGGCGACGTTAAAACCACCCTTACGGTATCTGTTATCGCAGGCTGGCTTTTCAGCGTTGCACTGGGATATATTCTCTGTGTGGGCTGCAATATGGGCATTATCGGTCTTTGGATAGGCTTCCTTTGTAACGAATGGTGTAAGGTTGTCGTGTACCTGGTGCGCTGGCGGTCGGGTAGATGGCAAAACACTAAAATATAAAACACGGTGGCTCACGCCACCGTGTTTTTCTATCTTATACCGTAGTTTTCGATTATGTAGTCCATATCCTTGTCGCCGCGGCCGGACAGGTTTATAAGTATTGAGCCGTGGTCCATTTCCTTTGCCATTCTCATAGCGAAGGCTACTGCGTGAGAGGACTCAATAGCGGGGATAATACCCTCCATTCTGGAGAGCTTAAAAAAGGCGTCAATGGTTTCCTCATCGTCAACCACGTCGTACTTTACTCTGCCTATTTCCTGCAGGAATGCGTGCTCAGGGCCCGAGGAGGGGTAATCAAGACCGCTGGCTACCGAATAAACGGGGGCGGGGTCACCGTTTTCATCCTTCAGCATAATGGAATTAAAACCGTGCATAATTCCCTCGGTGCCGTACTTAAGGGAAGCGGCGTGGTCGCCAAGCTTGGGGCCACGGCCTAAAGGCTCAACACCATAGATGTCAACAGGGTCGTTAAGGAAGCCTGCAAAAAGTCCTGCCGCATTGGAGCCACCGCCTACACAGGCAACGATAGCGTCGGGCAGATGTCCCGTCATCTCGATAAACTGCTCTCTGGCCTCAATTCCCACAACGCTCTGGAAATCTCTTACCATCATGGGGAAGGGGTGAGGGCCCAGTACCGAGCCTATGCAGTAAATACAGTCCTTATATTCCTTGCTGTAGGCCTCAAAAGCGGCGTCAACAGCCTCTTTTAGGGTAGCAAGACCGTGGGTTACCTCAACAACGTTGGCGCCAAGTATCTTCATTCTGGCAACGTTGGGGGCCTGCTTTTTAATGTCTACCGAGCCCATATAAATATCGCACTCAAGACCAAAATAAGCCGCTGCAGTAGCCAGGGCAACACCGTGCTGACCGGCACCCGTTTCGGCAATGATTTTCTTCTTGCCCATATACTTTGCAAGCAAAGCCTCACCCATACAGTGGTTAAGCTTGTGGGCGCCCGAATGGTTAAGGTCCTCACGCTTGGCGTAAAGCTGTACGTTGCCCAAAGAGTTGGAAAGTCGCTCTAAGTGGGTAACAGGGGTGGGTCTGCCCTGGAACTCCTTGCGGATTCTCCTGAGCTCCGCAATAAACTTGCGGGACTGGCAGATGCTCATATAAGCATCGGTGATTTCGGCCATAGCGTTTTTAAGATTTTCATCAATATAAACGCCGCCGTATTTGCCGAAATATCCGTTTTTATCGGGATAATCTCTGAAATAGGTATCA
>JAGAPN010000023.1 GCA_017623235.1 Clostridia bacterium
CCAGGTCACCCATAACGGCATTCTTCAGTTCTTCATTTATCATAGCGTTGCCGCCGTATTTTACAACAATAACCTTATTGTAATACTTTTTTATGTACGGAAGAGCGTTAACAAGAATTTCGGCCCTTTGCGCATTTGTTATCATAAAAATACCTCTTAAAAATTAAGTTCTGTAGTCGCCGTTTATTTTAACGTAATCGTAGGTTAAGTCGCAACCCCAGGCCGATGCGGAAAACTCACCGTCACCGAGAGATACGAGTATATCAATTTCTTCCCTTAGCAGAATTTCCTTTGCCTTTTCCTCGGAGAAATCTACACCTGCGCCGTTTTTGCAAACAAGTATTTCCCCTGCGGCAGAACGGAAGGAAACGTCTATTTTAGATATATCCACGTCTGCGCCGCTGTAACCGATGGCGCAAAGCACACGGCCCCAGTTAGCATCGGCGCCGAACATAGCAGCCTTGGTAAGGGCAGAGCAGATTACCGATTTTGCCACCGTTCTTGCCACGGCGTCGGACTCGGCGCCCGTAACGCAACACTCAAGCAGCTTGGTAGCGCCCTCGCCGTCGCCTGCAATCATTCTGCAGAGGTGGGAGTTTACGGTATTAAGAGCCTTGCAGAAGGTATCAAAGGCCTCACCATCGCAGGTTATTTCCTTATTGCCTGCCATACCGTTAGCCATAACGGTAACCATATCGTTGGTGGAGGTATCGCCGTCTACGCTGACCATATTAAAGGTGGTTTTTATATCTGCGCTTAACGCCTTTTGCAGCATTTCGGGAGCTATTGCAACGTCGGTAGTGATGAAAACCAGCATTGTGGCCATATTGGGATGAATCATTCCCGAGCCCTTGGCAATTCCGCCGATTTTACACTCTACCCCGTCTATATCAAAGCTGACGGCAACTTCCTTCATTTTGGTATCGGTGGTCATAATAGCCTCTGCGGCAGCTGTGCCGTTATAGCTGAGGCCTGCCACAAGCTCGTCCATACCGTTGGCAATAGGAGTAATGTCAAGGGGCTGACCGATTACACCTGTGGAGGCTACGATAATATCCCCCGCATCGGCACCTATAGCCTTTGCGGTAATATCGCACATCTGCTGTGCAATTTCCATACCGTTGGCATTACAGGTGTTGGCGTTACCGCTGTTGCAAACTGCGGCAATAGCATATCCGTCGGAAATATTTTGCTTAGTGAGGACATTAGGCGCACCCTTAACAAGGTTAGTGGTGTAAACACCTGCGGCAACCGCCCTCTTCTCGCTGACAATCAGGGCTAAATCACGCTTGGAACGATTTTTGCGGATACCACAATGAATTCCGTTTGCTTTAAATCCCTTTGCGGCGCAGACGCCGCCGTTTATTATCTGCATCTTATAAAACTCCTAAAAATTATAAATCAAGGCCCGAGGTAATATCGGTACCCATCATAATATTCATACACTGAAGGGCCGCACCTGATGCGCCCTTGCCCAGATTATCATATCTGGCAACAAGCAAGATTCTGTCTTCATTTCCCTGTACGAATATCTGCATTGAATCCTTACCCAGAACGCCTGTAGCCGAAATAAATCCGCCTTCATCCGGGTCATCCATATACTGCACGATAGGGCCGTTATACTTATTACGGTATATTTCCTTAATGGCCGAAGCATCGCCTTTAACCAATTGGCTCTTAAAAAGGGGCACGGTAACACACATACCGCTGTAAAAATCAGACACTATGGGGCAGAATACAGGCTCGTTATTAATACCTGTAACGGCCTTCATTTCCCTTAAATGCTTGTGCTGCTGGGTAAGTCCGTA
Source organism: Clostridia bacterium (assembly GCA_017623235.1). Taxonomy (GTDB): domain Bacteria; phylum Bacillota; class Clostridia; order Oscillospirales; family Acutalibacteraceae; genus SFWF01. The sequence goes on from JAGAPN010000023.1 coordinate 1,809, forward strand.
CTGGCGGGGAGCATCAAGCAGAATATCTCTGCCCTCGCCCTCATATTCGGCAATCATCTTTTTGCCGCCGCCCGAATAACCCGTTACGGAATGACAGGTCAGCAGGGCTTCAGCGGGAAGAATACCCGCATCTATAAGGGGCTTTACAAGGGCTATAAATCCGCTGGCGTGACAACCGGGAACGGCTACTCTGTTGGCGCTCGCTACCCTTTCAAAGCCATTTTCAAATACCTCAGGAAAACCGTAAATCCACTGCGCACTTGTTCGGTGCGCAGTGGAAGTGTCTAATATTCTTACATTCTCATTAGCCATAGCAACGGCCTCAATTGAGGCGGCATCGGGCAGACAGAGAAAGGTTATATCCGAGGAATTTATAGCTTCTTTTCTGGCCGAAGGGTCCTTACGGAGCTCTTCGCTCAGGGTGATAAGGCTTATATCCTGTCTTTCGGCCAGGCGGTCGAAAATACGAAGACCTGTCGTACCCTGGGAGCCATCTATAAATACCTTTGTCATTATTTGCCTTCCCTCTTCTTATCAAGCATAGCCTTAACCTTTATGGGCAGACCGTAAAGATTGATAAAGCCCGCAGAATCCTTCTGGTCGTAGGCGCCGCCGTCGTCACCGAAGGAGGCAACCTCATCGTCATAGAGGGTGTAGGGAGAGGTAACACCCGCGTTGATGATATTACCCTTGTAAAGTTTAACCTTTACGTCACCTGTAACGGTTTCCTGGGTTTTATCAACGAAAGCAGAAAGTGCTTCGCGCAGGGGGGTAAACCACTGGCCAAAATAAACCAACTCACCAAACTTCTGGGAAACCAGCTTCTTGTAGTGGGAGGTTTCACGGTCAAGGCAGAGCATTTCAAGCAGCTCGTGAGCCTTGTAGAGAA
>JAGAPN010000024.1 GCA_017623235.1 Clostridia bacterium
TACCTTTCACCCGAAATGAAGTCTACAGGTGAGGCCATCGGTTATGACGATAAGCTTAACCGTGCCCTCTTTAAGGCTCTGCAGGCAAGCGGTATGAATGTGCAGAATTACGGTACCGTATTCGCTACCATTGCAGATAAGGATAAGGAAGAGGCCCTGCCCTTAATTCGCCGCTTCTATAACCTGGGCTTTAATATTCAGGCAACCTCAGGTACCGCTAAATTCCTTAAGGAAAACGGCATCCGTACCCACGTTCTCAAGAAAATTAACGAGGACAGCGAGGAGATTATTGATGCTCTTCGCCAGGGACATATCGCCTATGTTATCAATACCCGTGACATTTCCTCTAAAGACCAACTGAGTGACGGCACTGAGATTCGCCGTATCTCTACAGAAAATAACGTTACTCTCTTCACCGCCCTTGATACCGTAAAGGTGCTGCTGGACGTGCTTGAAGAAACTACACTTACCATTTCAACTATTGATGCTTAAGAGGTGCTGATATGAAACAAGGCATATTTACTGTTTGCACAAACGAAGAAATTGCAGATAAGGTTTATAGAATGACCCTATCGGGTGACGTGTCCGATATTACCGCCTGGGGCCAGTTTGTTAATATTAAGCTTGACGGCTGTTATCTTCGCCGTCCCATCTCTGTTTGCGACACCTCCTGCGGTATGCTTACCATTATTTATAAGGTTGTAGGTGACGGAACCGAGAAAATGGCACAGATTCCCTTCAGGTCAAAGCTTGACCTGCTTACAGGACTTGGTAACGGCTACAATACCGCAGTATCCGGCGATAAGCCCCTGCTTATCGGTGGCGGCGTAGGCGTTCCTCCTATGTATGGCCTGGCAAAGCAGCTTCGTGAAGAGGGTAAGGATGTTACCGTTATCCTTGGCTTTAACAGTCAGAAGGATGTCTTCTATGAAGAGCAGTTCAAGAAGCTTGGCTGTAAGGTTTTTGTAGCCACCGCCGACGGCAGCTATGGTGAAAAAGGCTTTGTCACCGACGTTTTGCCTATGGTAGGGGATTATACCTACTTCTACACCTGCGGTCCCGAGCCTATGCTAAAAGCTGTTTACAACGCTACCACTACCGAGGGTCAGTTCAGCTTTGAGGAGCGTATGGGCTGCGGCTTCGGCGCCTGTATGGGTTGCTCCTGCAAGACAAAGTATGGAAATAAGCGTATTTGTAAGGACGGCCCCGTACTCTATAAGGAGGAAATAATATGGTAGATACCAAAGTAACCTTAAGCGGTATCGAGCTGGATAACCCCGTTATCCCCGCTTCGGGCACCTTTGGCTTCGGCTACGAGTTTGCCGAGCTTTATGATATAAATATGCTGGGTACCTTTTCCTTTAAGGGTACTACAAAGGAAGCTCGCTTTGGTAACCCCACACCCCGTATTGCTGAATGCCCCTCGGGAATGATAAATTCCGTAGGCCTGCAGAATCCCGGTGTTGAAAAGGTTATAAGCGAGGAGCTTCCCAAGCTGAAAAAGTGCTTTAACAAGCCCGTTATGGCTAATATCAGCGGATTTTCTATTGATGAATACGTATACTGCTGCGAAAAGATTGATAAAGAGCCTCAGGTTGGCTGGTTAGAGGTTAATGTCAGCTGCCCCAACGTTCACGGCGGCGGAATGTCCTTCGGCGTTTCCCCCGAGTCTGCGGCAGAGGTTACAAAGGCCGTTAAGGCCGTCACCACCAAACCGGTCTACATAAAGCTTTCACCTAACGTTACCGATATAGTTTCCATTGCCAAGGCTTGTGAAGAGGCCGGTGCCGACGGTATCAGTATGATAAATACTATGCTTGGTATGAGAATTAATCTCAATACCAAAAAGCCTGTTATCGCCAATAAAATGGGTGGCTTTTCGGGTAGCGCTATTATGCCGGTTGCCCTTCGTATGGTATACCAGGTGTATGAGGCGGTAAATATTCCCATTATTGGTATGGGCGGTATCACCACCGCCAAGGACGTTATCGAGATGATGCTGGCAGGCGCTACCGCCGTTCAGATAGGCGCGGCCAACCTGGTTGAGCCCTTTGCCTGCAAGAACATCATTGAAGATTTACCCCGAGTAATGGAAAAATATAATATAAAATCACTTAAAGATATTATAGGAGGCGCTCACTAATGGGTAAGGACGTAATTATTGCCTGCGATTTTGCAGGTAAGGACGAATGTCTTAGTTTTCTTGATAAATTCACAGGCAAAAAGCCTTTTGTTAAAATAGGTATGGAGCTTTTTTATGCCGCAGGCCCCGAAATCGTTCGTGAGCTGAAGGCAAGGGGACATAAAATTTTCCTCGATTTAAAGCTTCACGATATTCCCAATACCGTTAAAAAGAGTATGTCGGTGCTTTCTCGCCTTGATGTTGATATGACCAACCTTCACGCAGGCGGCACCGTTCGTATGATGGAGGCCGCTATCGAAGGCCTTACCCGTGAGGATGGCACCAGACCTATTCTTATAGCCGTTACCCAGCTTACCTCCACCGACCAGGAGGCTATGGAAAACGACCTGCTTATAAAAGAGCCTATTGATAAGGTTGTTATGCACTATGCCGCTAACGCTAAAAAGGCGGGCCTTGACGGTGTTGTATGCTCGCCTCTTGAGGCCGGCAAGGTACACGATACCTGCGGAAGCGATTTTGTAACCGTTACCCCCGGAGTACGCTTTGCCGACGGTGATATAGGTGACCAGAAGCGTGTTATGACCCCTGCCGAAGCAAAGAAAATCGGCTCCGATTACATCGTTGTGGGCCGTCCCATAACCGCCGCCGCCGACCCTGTTGCAGCGTATGAAAGATGCGTTAATGAGTTTGTTGATTAAGGAGAAACCTAA
>JAGAPN010000025.1 GCA_017623235.1 Clostridia bacterium
AAGAGCAGGGCCGCCAGCACCATACCGAACTCAATTGCCACAACCAGGTCGAAGACCACCGTCAGGCCGAAGGTCAGAAGCATTACGATAATATCGCTTTTGGGGGCGCACTTTATCAGCTTTACAAACTTGCGCCACTCGCTCATATTATAGGCCACCACAAAGAGGATTGCGGCAATAGTGGGCATAGGAATAAGGCTGGCGTAGGGCATAAGGAAGAGTATCACCAATAACAGCACCACGGCGTGGACCATACCTGCAATGGGGGTGCGGCCGCCGTTTTTGACGTTGGCGGCGGTGCGGGCAATAGCGCCCGTGGCGGGGATGCCCCCGAAAAATACCGAGGCAATATTACCAAGACCCTGGGCCACCAGCTCGGCGTTGGAGTTGTGGCGGGAGTTTACCATACTGTCGGCCACCACGCAGGACAGCAGGGATTCGATAGCCGCCAGAATTGCGATGGTAAAGGCATCGGGCAGAAGGGCGGTAACGGAGGAAATGCTCATATCCACACCCTCAAAGGAAAGGTTGGGCAGACCCTTGGGGATGGTGTAAAGGTCACCGATGGTATAAACCCCTGCATCCATACCGGGAATGAATTTCACAATAAGAGCCCCTGCGATTACAGCAATAAGGGAGGCAGGGATGCGCTTTTCTACCCTGGGGTAAAAAATTAGTATTGCCAGGCTGACGACGCCTACCAGCAAGGCCTGCCAGGAGAAGGTTGAAATAGCCTCCAGGTTGGCGGCCAGCTTTTCGAAGGCCTCAACGGGCCTTACACCCTCGGCATAGGTAAGGCCCAAAAAGTCCTTTATCTGACCGATAAGTATGGTGACGGCAATACCTGCGGTAAAGCCTGTGGTAATGGTATAAGGAATAAATTTAATAAGGGAGCCCAGTTTGCAAAGGCCCAGTATTACCAGAATAATACCTGCCAGCACGGTGGCAACGAAGAGGCCGCCCATTCCCTTCTCGGCCACGATACCTGCAACTATGGTGGCAAAGGCGGCGGTAGGACCTGCAATCTGTACACGGCTGCCGCCGAAAAGGGCGCAGACGAAGCCTGCGGCTATGGCGGTGTAAACACCTGCGGCGGGCTCCACACCCGAGGCCAGAGCTAGGGCTATGGAAAGAGGCAGGGCTATAATTGCAACTATTACGCCGGCCACCAGGTCCTTTATAAATTGGGCGCGGCTGTAATTTTTCATTACCGAGAAAAGCTTCGGCTTAATGTAACATTTACTCATTTTTATTACACTTCTTTTTCATATAATTTCGTAGCCTAACTTTTATATCACACATTTTATATAAAGTAAAACAAAAAACCCGCCGAAAAAATAATTTCGGCGGAATTGACAATAACAAATATTAAAAAAGCAGATTTTCTATATCTTCTACACCCTCAAGGATGTATTTTGCCCCTGCCGCTTCAAGCTCAGCCCTGCTGCCGTAGCCAAAGGTTACCCCTAAGGCATCTATATTAAAGGCGGCGGCGCCCAGCACGTCGTGCTCTCTGTCCCCAATCATCAGGACCTCATCGGCGCAGGTAATACCCAGGCTGTCCAGGGCGTATTTTATAACGTCGGACTTTTCTACCCTGCTGCTGTCCAGGGTTGCCCCTGCAACCAGGTCAAAGCAGGGCTCCAGCCCGAAATGTCTTAAAATCTTATTGGCAAAAATCTCGGGCTTGGAGGTGGCAAGCACCACCCTTTTATCCGACTCTGCCAAACGGCGCAGAAGCCTCTCTATACCGGGGTAAAGGGTACACTCGAATACCCCCTTGTCGGCATAATATTCACGGTATCTTTCCACCGCCCTGTGGGCCTCATCCCGGGAAAAACCGTAATATTTCATATAAGAGGCGTAAAGGGGCGGCCCGATAAAGGTATAAAGCTCCCGCTTGTCGGCCACCTCGATGCCATAGTATTTAAGGGAATGGGCCACCGAGTTGGTAATACCCTCCCCGGGGTCGGTTATGGTGCCGTCAAGGTCGAAAAATATATACTTGTAGTTTTTCATTATATCAGCCTCATTTTTTGGAGCAGAGCGGCAAGCTTACCACCCATGGGCAGACCCTCTAAATCCTCTCTGTCAAGGCTTTTGGTAAGAAGCACCAGCAGGCCGTAAACCACCACGCCCACCAGGATGGAAAGCAGGGTGGAAACCGTGTTGCCGAGAGGTGCCAGGCAGTAATGGACCAGCCACACCGCAACCCCCATAAGGGCGGAGGCTAAAATGGGCTTTATAAAGCATTTGAGCAGATTTATCTCCAGCTTTATATGCCGTCTTACCACCAAAAATTCTACCGTGAAGATGAGAATATTATAGATAACGGTGCTGCAAACGGCGCCGTAAATATTGATTTCGGGAATATTTACCAGCCAGAGATTAAGACCCAGCTTTAAAAGAGAGCCTGCCGTCAGGGCGGCGGCGGGCACGTGGGCCTTGCCCAGGCCGTAAAGTATACCGTTTAAGATAAAGTTTATAGACGAAAACGGCAGAGAAACGGTGAGCAGGCGCAGTACCAGGTCACCGTCGGGTACGCTGGGATAAAGCAGGCGCAGCACAGGCTCCGCCAGCACAACAAACCCTGCCATACAGGGGAAAATGAAGAGAGAATTTATAAAAAGCGAGGAGGAAATCTTCCTGTTGGCCTGGGCGGCGTCACCCTTGGCCAGGGCGGCCGAGATAGCAGGCACAATAGCGGTACAGAAGGTGGCGCTGATAGCCAGAGGCAGGTGGGTCACCGTTTCGGCCTTCTGGAGAATTCCGTAAAGCTCCATAGCCTTTTCTTCCAGGTGAAGGGCCGATTCTCCCATAGCGGCAAAGGCGTTCTGCACACAGCGGCTTACCGTTACGGTATCAATAGCCGAGCCCAGCACCGACACTAAAGAGCTGAAGGAGATGGGCACCGATACCGCAAGGATGGTTATGAGCATATCCTTTTTGGTTTTCTGCTCGGTTACCTCTTTCTGGGCGGCGCACTCGGCCTTTATTTCTCCCCTTCGTCTTGTGAAGAAGACGATAAGATAAAGGAAGGCGATAATGCAGGCGCAGGAGGTGGAGAGGTTTCCTGCCGCCGCCATAATGGCGGTATCCTGTCCCACACAGGCGTAAACGAAGCCTATGGACAGCACGCAGTTAAAGAACTGCTCGATTATAAGGGAGGAGGATGTGGCCTTCATACTGCCGAGGCCCACGAAATATCCCCTCATAACGGCAGAGGGGGGCACCACCACAAGGGCGGGGGCCAGGGCCATAAGGGTGTATTTTACACCCGATGCCTTAAGTATGCCCGATGCGATAAAATCGGAGCAGAAGAAGAGCAGCAGGGCGAAAATTCCGCCCAGGGTGCTGAAAATGGCAAGGCAGAAGCGAAATACCCTGTGGGCGGCCCTATAATCCTTTTTAGCCACCCTTTCGGATACCAACTTCGACACCACGTTTGGTATACCCATAGAGGAAAGGGCCAGCAGAATCATATAAATCTGGTAGCCTGTAGAGTAGTAGCCGTTGCCTGTGTTGCCAAAGCCCTCTACGTCCACGATGATGACCCTGTAGACCAGGCCCATAACCTTGATTATGACCTGGGAAAACATAAGCATAAGCACGTTTTTAAGAAACGAGGTTTTGTTTTCCTTTTTAAGTGATGACATCTGCCGACCTCCCTTCGGTATAGTATTTTTTATTATTCGTCCAGCTTAAGCACCGCCATAAAGGCCTCCTGGGGCACCTCAACCGAGCCCAGCTGGCGCATACGCTTTTTACCCTCCTTCTGTTTTTCCAGAAGCTTTTTCTTACGGGTGATATCGCCGCCGTAGCACTTGGCAAGCACGTCCTTACGCATTGCCTTTACGGTTTCTCTGGCGATTATTTTACCGCCCACCGCCACCTGAACAGGCACCTCGAAGAGCTGACGGGGAATAAATTCCTTAAGCTTTTCGGCAATTCTGCGGGCGCGGGGGTAGGCGTTATCGGTGTGAACGATGAAGGAGAGGGCATCCACCACGTCTCCTGCCAGCATAACGTCCAGCTTTACAAGCTTGGAGGCGCTATAGTCCTTGGGCTCGTAATCGTAGCTGGCGTAGCCCTTGGTACGGGATTTAAGGGCATCGAAAAAGTCGTAAACTATCTCACCCATAGGCATTATATAGTGAATATCCACACGGTCACCCATATATTTCATATCGGTGTATTCGCCCCTTCTCTGCTGGCAAAGCTCCATTATAGAGCCTACGTATTCCGAGGGGCTGTAGATATGCACGTCGGCCACAGGCTCATAGGCCTGCTGAATAACGGCGGGGTCGGGGTAGTTGGTGGGGTTATCCACGTAAACCGTATCACCGTTTGTAAGGTCAAATTTATAAATTACGCTGGGGGCGGTGGTAACAAGGTCAAGATTATATTCCCTTTCCAGACGCTCCTGAATAATTTCCATATGCAAAAGACCTAAAAATCCGCAGCGGAAGCCAAAGCCCAGAGCCGTAGAGGTTTCAGGCTCAAAGAGCAGGGATGCATCGTTAAGCTGGAGCTTTTCCAGAGCCTCACGAAGGTCGCCGTAGCGGGCGCCGTCGGCAGGATAAATACCGCAGAAAACCACGGGATTTACCTTGCGGTAGCCGGCTAAAGGAGCGGCGCAGGGGGTATCCGCCAGGGTAATGGTATCACCCACACGGGCATCTCCCACCGTCTTAATAGATGCGGCAAGGTAGCCTACCTCACCCGCTTCAAGGCAGTCGCAGATTTCCAGAGAGGTAGCGCGCTTGCGGCCAACCTCAACCACGTCGAAGGTGGCGCCTGTGGCCATCATCTTAATGGTATCTCCCGCCTTTATTTTACCACTTACCACACGGAAATAAACTATAACACCCTTGTAGGCGTCGTAGTAGGAGTCGAAGATAAGGGCCGATAAGGGCTCCTCCCTGTTACCCTCGGGGGCAGGGATGTCGGTAACGATGCGCTCCAGCACCTCTTCGATATTGATACCCGTTTTCGCCGAAACCAGAGGCGCATCCTGGGCAGGGATGCCGATAATATCCTCTATTTCCCCGATAACACGCTGGGGGTCGGCAGAGGGCAGGTCGATTTTATTAATTACAGGCAGCAGCTCCAGCCCGTGGTCCACCGCAAGGTAGGTGTTGGCCAGGGTCTGGGCCTCGATGCCCTGGGAGGCATCCACCACCAGCACAGCGCCCTCGCAGGCGGCAAGGGAACGGGAAACCTCATAGTTAAAGTCCACGTGACCGGGAGTATCAATGAGATTAAGCTCATATTCCTCGCCGTCAGAGGCCTTATAGTAAAGGGTTACGGCGTGGGCCTTTATGGTGATACCACGCTCACGCTCCAGGTCCATACTGTCCAGCAGCTGCTCCTCCATATCACGCTCGGCCACCGACTGGGTCATTTCCAGCAGACGGTCGGCCAGGGTGGACTTACCGTGGTCGATATGGGCAACAATGCAAAAATTTCTTATTTTATCAAGGGGATGTGACACGAATTCCTTCTCCTTTAAAGTTATAACTAATTTATTTTACCATATTATTAACATTTTTTCAATTATTAAAAATTTATCGTAGAGGGCGTGTAGGGGCGCGTGCGCGTGCGCCCGTGTAAAAGAATAAATAATAAAGAATAAAAAAGGTGTGCGGCAGTGCCGCACGATTTATAAAGGTGACGAA
>JAGAPN010000026.1 GCA_017623235.1 Clostridia bacterium
AAGATATCACCTTCCTTGATACCCCCGGTCACGCCGCCTTTACCTCTATGCGTCAGCGCGGTGCAATGGCTACCGATATCGCTATTCTGGTTGTAGCCGCCGACGACGGTATTATGCCCCAGACCATTGAGGCTATAAACCACGCCAAGGCCGCCAACGTTCAGATAATTGTTGCTATTAATAAAATGGATAAGCCCGAGGCTAATCCCGACCGCATCAAGCAGCAGCTTACCGAGCATTCCCTCGTTCCCGAGGAGTGGGGCGGAGATATCATCTGTGTTCCCGTTTCAGCCAAGACCCACGACGGTATTGACGAACTTTTACAGAACGTCCTGCTGGTAGCAGAAATGCTTGAGCTTAAGGCTAACCCCAACCGTAAGGCAAAGGGTGTAGTTATTGAGGCGCGTCTTGATAAGGGCCGCGGACCTATTGCCACCCTTTTGGTACAGAACGGAACACTCAGAAGCGGTGACGTCATTGTGGCAGGCACCTCTGTAGGACGTGTGCGTGTTATGACCAACGAGCGTGGTCAAAAGCTTAAGGAGGCAGGTCCCTCTGTTCCTGTTGAAATTGCAGGTCTTGCCGAGGTTCCCACCGCAGGCGACACCTTCGATGCCGTTTCCGACGAGCGTCTTGCCCGTGAGCTGGTTGAGCAGAGAAAGCAAAAGATTAAGGACGAGGCCCAGGCTGCCGCCACAAAGGTTACACTTGATAATCTCTTTGATAAGCTGGGCGAGGGTGAGCTTAAGGAACTGAAGCTTATTGTTAAGGCCGACGTTCAAGGCTCTGTTGAGGCTGTTAAGCAGTCCCTGGAGAAACTCTCTAACGATGAGGTTCGTGTCAGAGTTATCCACGGTGCCGCCGGTGGCGTTAACGAAACCGACGTTATGCTGGCCCAGACCTCAGGCGCTATCATCGTAGGCTTTAACGTTCGTCCCGATGCAGTTGCCAAGGCTGCCGCCGAGCGTGACGGTGTAGATATGCGTCTCTACCGTGTAATCTACGACGCTATTGAGGAAATCGAGTCTGCTATGAAGGGTATGCTGGCGCCCAAGTACCGTGACGTTGAGTGCGGCGCTATTGAGGTTAGAAATACCTTTAAGATTTCGGGTGTTGGCACCATCGCAGGCGGTTACGTTACCGAGGGTAAGGTTACCAGAAACTGCAATATTCGTGTTGTCCGTGACGGCGTAATTATTGCCGACGATAAGATTGATTCCTTAAAGCGCTTTAAGGATGACGTTAAGGAGGTAGCCCAGGGCTACGAGTGCGGTATTTCTCTTGAGAAGTTTGCCGATATTAAGGAAGGCGACGTCTTCGAGGCATATATCGTAGAAGAGTACCGTGATTAAATAAGAAAGAACAAAGAATAAATAATAAAAAAGGAGTCGCTATGCGACACTTATAAATGCGTCGCAGATACCAATTTTATTATTTATTATTTCTTATTTATTCTTTAGATTAAAACACAGGAGGAAAATATGGCAGGATTTAAAATAAACCGTGTTACCTCAGATATTAAAATTGCCCTGTCCGAGATACTTATGGACGTTAAGGACCCCCGAGTTTCCAAGCTTCTTTCTATCGTAAAGCTTGACGTTTCGGGTGATATGTCCTACGCAAAGGTCTACGTTAGTGCTATCGAGGGCAAGGAAAAAACCGAAGAATCTGTAAAGGCCCTTAAGGGGGCTGCAGGCTTTATCCGCCGTGAGCTGGGTGCAAGGCTTTCTCTTCGCAAGGTGCCCGAGCTTCGCTTTGTTGCAGATGATTCTATAGAAATCAGCGCAAAAATCTCCCGTATAGTAAATGACCCCGAGTTCAGGAAAGCAGGGGAAGATGCCGATGAGTAATGTATGTGAAGTGCTTACTCTGGCAGATATTTGCGCCTATTTAAAGGAAAGGGATAACTACGTGGTGCTTACCCACACGAATCCCGACGGGGATACCCTGGGCAGTGCATACGGCCTTAAGCTCGGTCTTAAAAAACTGGGCAAAAGGGTGCAGGTGGTCTGCTGTGATGAAATTCCCCATAAATATGATTATTTTATTGATGACAGCGAGTGTGATTTTGTCCCCGAAACGGTGGTTGCGGTGGACGTGGCCGATATAAAACTGCTGGGCGACCTTTACGAGCGCTTTGAGGGCAGAATTGACCTTAATATCGACCACCACGTTTCCAACACCCACTATGCAAACAGGCTCTATCTTGATGCCGATGCCGCCGCCTGCGCCGAGTGTGTTTACGAAATACTTGACGAATTAGGGATAGAATTTGACCGTGATATTGCCAACGCCCTTTATACAGGTCTTTCCACCGATACAGGCTGCTTCAAGTACGGCAACGTCACCGACCGCACCCACCGTATTGCGGCCAAGCTTTACCGTATCGGCGTGGATGCCTCGGAGATAAACCGTATTATGTTTGATACCAAGTCAAAAAGCCGTGTTCAGATGGAAATGATGGTTTTAAACAGCGCAGAGTTTCATTTTGAAGACCGCTGTATGGTTATGGCAATAACCCTGGACGTTCAGCGCAAAACGGGTTGCAGCCGTTCCGATATGGAGGGTGTGCCCCCTATGTCCCGCAGTGTGGAAGGGGTCCTTGCAGGGGTTACCCTTAAGGAAAACAGGGAAGGGGAGTTTAAAATTTCCCTTCGTACCTACGCCCCTCTGGATGCTTCTGCAATCTGCGGCAAGCTTGGTGGCGGCGGACATAAGGCCGCCGCAGGCTGTACCGTTATAGGCAGTCTTGAGGAGGCTAAATCTGCAATTCTGGCGGCGGTAAAGGAAGCCTTGGAGGAGTTAGATGCAGGGTCTGATATTACTTAATAAGCCCGAGGGCATAACCTCCTTTTCGGCTGTAAATAAAATGAAATGGCTGGCACAGGAGAAAAGGGTAGGCCACACAGGCACCCTGGACCCTCTTGCCACAGGCCTTTTACCCGTTTTTATCGGCAGAGCCACCGCCCTTGCGGGTATAGTGCTGGATGCCGATAAAAGCTATATAGCCACCGTAAAATTAGGCCTTACAACCGATACCTGCGATATTACAGGTAATATTCTCACCCAATGTGAGGTGCAGGTATCTGCCGATGAGCTAAAAAAAGCCCTTGAAGGCTTCAGGGGTGAAATCAGCCAGGTGCCCCCTATGTTTTCGGCCCTTAAAAGGGACGGGGTACGCCTTTATGAGCTGGCCCGTCAGGGCAAAACCGTGGATATTGAGGCAAGGCAGGTTACCATTAATAGGTTGGAACTGCTTTCCTTTGAGGAGGATACCTTTAAAATAGCGGTAGATTGCTCAAAAGGCACCTATATCCGTTCCCTTTGCCGTGATATCGGTGAGGCGCTGGGCTGTGGCGCCACCATGACCGCCCTGCACCGTACCGCAACAGGAGGCTTTTCGGTGGAAGATGCCGTCAGCCTTGATAGCCTTACCAGAGAAAACGTGGCAGATTATATTCTGCCCGAGGAAACCGCCCTTTTAAATCTTCAGGAGGTTTTCGTTACCGAAAAACAGGCCGTTCGCTTTTCAAACGGCGGACAGCTGGCCTTTGAGCGGCTGAAAAACGCCGACTTTACTGACGGCCAGCTTCTTCGAATAAAGCATAATGATAGGTTTTTAGGTGTAGGCTATGCCGACAATAAAAACGCCCAAATCGCCATTAAATGCGTTATAAATAAAATGTAGGGTGCGGCGTCCTCGACGCACCGCAGTAAAGGAGGAAAATTTATGGAGAAATACGCTATCGCTCTGGGTATGTTCGACGGTGTTCATATCGGCCACAGGGCTGTACTTGAGGGTGCCGTAAACAGTCCATTTAAAAGCGTTGCCGTTACCTTTTCCTCCATTCCCTTTAAAACGGGAGGCTCCATAATGACCGCCGAGGATAAGAGAAAAAAGCTCCTGGCCTGCGGTGTGGACGAGGTGCGGTTTTTAGATTTCTTTGAAATAAAGGACCTGTCACCCGAGGAGTTTTTAAAACAACTGGACGAGCATTACCCCATAGGTAAAATCTGTTGCGGCTTTAACTACCGTTTCGGAAAAAAAGCGGCGGGAGATACCGCATTTTTAAGGGAATGGTGTGAGGGCAGGGGTATAGAATTTTTCGAGTGTCCCGAGGTAACCCTTGAGGGTAAAACTGTTTCCTCTACATATATAAAAAGCCTTATTGCCCAGGGAGACGTTGCCTCTGCCGCAAGACTTCTGGGTGAAGAATTTTTCTTCAGCGCCGAAGTATCTCACGGGGATAGACGGGGCAGAACCTTAGGCTTCCCCACCACAAACCAGCTTTATCCCGACAATATCGTAATTCCTAAATGCGGTGTCTATCAGACGGTGGTTACCATTGACGGAAAGGATTACGACGGGGTTACAAATATCGGGGTCCGCCCCACCTATATTACAAATTACGTCAGCGCGGAAACCTTTGTTCTGGGTTACTCGGGTGAATGCTACGGCAGTTCGGTAAAAACCCGACTTATAGAGTATTTAAGGGAAGAGAAAAGGTTTTCTTCTCCGCAGGAGCTTGCCGATGCCATAGCCCAAAACGCCGAATACGTAAAAAATCACAGTAAAGTCAAGATTTAAAGGAAGAAATGTTATGAATGATAAATGGATAACCGTTTGGGGCAATGCTATTGCAAAGCCTACCCGCCGTGTAGCCGAATGGATAAAGGATACCACCCTCCGCCAGCAGATGGAGATGACCGTTTCGGGCAAGGCGGTAAAGCTTCATTTTTCTAATCTTTTCGGTGCCGATTCAGCCACCATCACCTCGGCTACAGTTGCGCTTGCGGGGGTAGACAGCGCAGTAAAGGCCGATACCATTACTACCGTTACCTTTGACGGTAAAAACTCCTGCACCATAGAGAAGGGACAGGGCATCGTTTCTGATGCGATTCCCTTTGAGTTTTCGGCAGGTGACCTGCTGGTAGTGAGCCTCTATTTTGCTGATTTCGTAAGCGTAATAACCTCCTACGATGCAGGGGATATGGGAATGTCCCGATGGTGCTGCACAGGTGACCACACCCATAGTGAGGACCTGCCTGTTATGACCAAAACCGTGGCAGACGTTACCCCCCTTATTCACACCATAGAGGCCTTCTGTAGTGAGGAATGTTATACCGTTATTACCTTTGGAGATTCCATCACCGCCCAGACCTGGCCCGACCGCCTCAGAAGAAGGATGGTAAATGCAGGCAGAAAGGATATTGCCATTGTACGCAAGGCCATCGGAGGCAGTCGAGTCCTTCGTGAATATCCCTGTGACGCTTACCGTAGCTACGGCACCAAGGGTGGCGCCCGTTTTGAGCGCGAGGTGCTGCTGCCCGGGGTTAAAAAGGTCTTTATTCTTCAGGGAATAAACGATATTATTCACCCCGGCGAAGAGGGAAACATCTTCCGTCCCGCCTCTGATATGCCCACCGCAGAGGAGCTTATTGCAGGTCTTATGTACTACATTGATACCGCCCATAAGAATGATATCGAGGTTTATCTTGCCCCCATTCTTCCCTTTAAGGGCTGGCGTACCTACAGTGAGGAAAAGGATGCTGTCAGACGTCAGGTGAATAATTGGATATATAACGAAGCCCCCGTAGAGGGCGTTCTGCCCTTTGAGGAGGCGGTGTGGGATGAAAAGGACCGCCTGGCAATGCAGTCCGATAAGGACAGCGGTGACCACCTGCATCCCGGTTGGCGAGGCGCCCAGGCAATGGCCGACTCCATACCCGAAGAATTCATTTAAAAAAGAGAGGTGTTTTACACCTCTCTTTTTTTATTCTTCGTTTATTATCTTTAATGGGTCGACAGGGTATTCATCTTTATAAAATTCCAGGTGCAGATGGGCCGCCTCAACACACTCGGCAGGAATGTCGCCTATTACCCCCAGCTTTGACCCTGCCTGTACGGTGTCACCTTCTTTTACGGCCAGCTTTTCACCGTTTAGTCCGCAGTAACGGGCAACAATACCTCTGCCGTGGTCTATCTCCACGTAAAATCCCAGCATAGGGTCCTCAATGATAGCCGCGACAATGCCGTTTCCGCAGGACTTTACAGCCTGTCCCGGCTCGGCCGAAACGTCGGTGCCCAGGTGAAGCCGCATATCCCCGAAGGTTTCGGAGTAAATCAGCTCCTCCTCGGAAAACTTTTTATTTATATTGCCGTTTATAGGCAGTATAAAGCTGGTGGCCACCGTAGGGGGTGTAATTTCTACCTTTGGGGTTTCTGCAGTATCCGATGAGCTTTCCTCTGAGGAATAGGGCTCGCTTTCGGTATCGGTACCTACGGGAGCCTCGGGAATGCTTTCCTCAGGGGCCGAGTAGGAGCTGCCGCTATCGTTATCCTCCGGGATAGTCTGCATACCGTCGTAGGCCGACCAGGCCGCTACCCCTGTGGCAACAAGACAGCCTGCCAAAACAAGGTAAAAGCCCTTTCCTTTAAGTATACCGGATGCTTTATTTTCTTTATAATTCATTTCTATTACCGCCTTTCAGTAGTAGTTTTGACGGTATGCTCGGTTTTTATGCCCATTGTTCATTAAAAATTAAAATATCGTTCATAAGACTGCAAATTTTATGGTTTAACATATAATTGCAGCAAGGAAAGCCGCAATTCCAAGCTGTAGGTTGTTTTTCAACCTTCTCCTCAAACCCCTCGAAAAGGAAAAGCATCTGTCTTTGGCAGGTGCTTTTTCCTTTTTTGCATAATTTAAGTCATCTTTTTATATAATTGATGCAAGAATTCAAAATTTGTTCATAAATTTGTAGAAAAATGTAGATTTATGTGATATAATAAAAAAGATGTTGAAATTACAACGAGAGGAGGATAATATGTCAAAACCCAAGCAAAAGAAGAAAAAATGGATAAGGTTTCGTCACAAGGTAGTAACCTTCCTGGCATATCTTCCCGTATACATATATTCACGTATTAAATACGGCCTTAAGGTAGAGCGATTCAAGGACAAAACCAAACGTCCCTATCTTATTCTTATGAATCACCAGACCGCCTTCGACCAGTTTTTTGTCAGCTTCGCCTTTAACCGTGCCATTTATTTCGTGGCCTCGGAGGACCTTTTTTCTATGGGCTGGCTGTCCTCCCTCATAAGGTATATCGTGGCCCCTATCCCTATAAGAAAACAGACCACCGATGTTTCGGCGGTTATGACCTGTCTGCGTGTCGCCAGAGAAGGAGGCACCATAGCTATGGCCCCCGAAGGCAACAGAACCTATAGCGGAAAAACCGAGTATATGAACCCTGCGGTGGCTCCTTTGGCAAGAAAGCTGGGTCTGCCCATAGCTCTGTTCCGCATTGAGGGCGGCTACGGCGTTCATCCTCGCTGGAGTGACGTGAAGCGTAAGGGTAAAATGCGCTGCTTTGTATCTGAGGTTATTGAGGCCGAGGAATATAAAACCCTTACCGATGATGAGCTTTATACCCGTATTACCAAGGGACTTTACGTAAATGAGGCGGCCGTCAGAGGTGAGTTTTGCCACAAAAATGCCGCCGAATACCTTGAACGTGCCCTTTACACCTGCCCCGACTGCGGGCTGTCCACCCTGGAAAGCGGCGGCGACCTTATTACCTGCAAAAAATGCGGATTAAGGGTGCGATACCTGCCCACCAAGGAGCTTGAGGGCGTAGATAAGTCCATTCCCTTTAAATTTACTAACGACTGGTACGAGTATCAGTGTGAGCTTGTAAACAATCTTGATACCCGACTTTACACCGAAACACCTCTGTTTTCCGATACCGCCGACCTTTCGGAGGTAATAGTTTACGAGAAAAAGGTGCCTATAGCCCAAAATGTCGGCCTTACCCTTTACGGCGACCGAATTGAGCTTTCCGGCTGTGAGCAGGTGAAGACCTTCCCCTTTGATAAGGTGTCGGCCGTAACGGTATTGGGCAAAAACAAGGTAAATATATATATTGACAAGAAGATATACCAGCTAAAGGGCGATAAGCGCTTTAACGGTCTTAAATACGTAAATATCTTTTATCGCAATAAGAACATAGCAAAAGGAGAAGAAAATGTCAAATTTTTGGGACTCTAATGTTTGGGGCGGGTTAAACGTCGTCGCCGTTCTGCTTATCAGCCTGCTGGTAGCAAATATGCTTAAAAGAAGCATTAGATTTTTAGAAAACTCACTTATACCTACCTCTGTGCTGGGTGGTGTTATCCTGCTGGTAATTGCAGGTATATACGACCTGATAACAGGGGACGTAATGTTTGAAACAGAGTTTTTCGGCAAAAACGGCTATAACACGATGGAGGTTATTACCTACCACGCCCTGGCCTTGGGCTTTATAGCATCTTCCTTTAAAACCGCCAACGGTAAGCTTACCAAAAAGCGAACTGTTGAGATTTTTAATACAGGTGTCACAACGGTATCCACCTATCTTCTTCAGGCGGTGCTGGGCTTTGGTATCACTATGATTGCCGCCCTTGTTATATCGGGCTTTTTCCCTGCGGCAGGCGTGATACTGCCCTTCGGTTACGGTCAGGGAACCGGTCAGGCTATGAACTACGGTATGATATACGAAAATCAGTTTGGCTTTGAGGGTGGTAAAACCTTCGGCCTTACCGTGGCAGCACTGGGCTTTTTAAGCGCCAGCATCGGCGGCGTTATACACCTTAATATAATCAAGAAAAAGAAGAGTATTAAATCCGCTGCCCCCGAGGGCGAGCTGCGCTCCGAGCAGGTGCAGGCAAACAATGAAATTCCTATGCAGGGCAGTATGGATAAAATGACTGTACAAATGGCCTTTATAATATTGGCCTATCTGCTGGCCTATCTGGCTATGATGCTGCTGGGTATGCTTCTCCCGGGTATGAAGTCGGTAATCTACGGCTTTAACTTCCTTTTGGGCGTCCTTACCGCTACTCTGGTTAAAATAATAGTTAACACCCTCACCCGCAAAAAGATAATACATCGCAACTACATAAACGATTTTCTTATGACCCGTACCAGCAACTTCTTCTTTGATATTATGGTTGTGGCGGGAATTGCCGCTATCCGCCTTGGTATCCTCGAAAGGTATTGGGGTATTATCCTTATTCTGGGTGTTGTGGGTCTTGTATCTACCTATCTTTATAACTATTTTGTTGCCAAAACCCTGTTTGGCGAATATTTGGATGAGCAGTTCCTTATGATGTACGGTATGCTTACCGGCACCGCCAGCACAGGTATAATCCTGCTCCGTGAAATAGACGGCGATTTTAAAACCCCTGCCTCCGATAATATGGTTTATCAGAATTTTCCCGCCATTGTTTTCGGCTTTCCTATGATGCTGCTGGCTACCCTGGCTCCCGTAAAGCCTATGCTTACCTTCATAATACTTATTGCATTCTTTGCAGTTATGAATATTATCCTCTTCCGTTCCAAAATTTTTGTAAAAAAGAAAAAACAGTAATAAAATATCTATATTTGGGTTGACGACAACCGCTACCTGCTTTACAATAACCTAAAGAGGTGTTACTGTGAATATTTTAGGCTTTGATATAGGCGGCACAAAATGTGCCGTGGTCACCGCCTCCTGGGACGGTAAGGATATAAAGCTTACCGCCAAGGATAGGTGCGATACCGACCGTAGTATAGCCCCCGAGGCTATGATAGACAGGCTCATTCAAATGGCCGATAATATACTTGACTGCCCACCCGATGCCATAGGCATATCCTGCGGAGGACCGTTAAGCTCCGAGAGGGGAGTAATTATGTGCCCCCCAAATCTTCCCGAATGGGATAACGTGGAGATAGTAAAGCAGATAGAGGCCCACTACGGTGTACCCACCAAGCTGCAGAATGACGCCAACGCTTGCGCTGTTGCCGAGTGGAAATTCGGTGCAGGTAAGGGCTGTAAAAATATGGTTTTCTTTACCTTTGGCACCGGCCTCGGTGCAGGTCTTATATTAGACGGCAAGCTCTATAGCGGCACCAATGATAACGCAGGCGAGGCTGGACATATCCGCCTTGCACCCTTCGGCCCTGTGGGCTACGGCAAAAAGGGCTCCTTTGAGGGCTTTTGCAGCGGCAACGGAATTGCTCAGTTAGGTTATACTATGGCTCTGGAGCTGGTGCAGCAGGGTAAATACCCCGCCTATTTTGAGCCGGGCTTTACCGCCGCCGACGTTACTGCAAAATCCGTTGCTATAGCCGCCGATAATGGTGACCCCACCGCATTAGAGGTCTACCGTATCTGTGGTGAACAGCTGGGTCGCGGCCTGTCGGTTATAATCGACATCCTAAATCCCGAAAAAATAGTTATCGGCAGCGTCTTCCAGCGTAGTGAGCATTTAATTCGCCCTTCTATGGAAAAGACTATTAAGGAAGAAGCCCTGCCTATGGCCGCCGCCTGCTGTCAGGTGGTACCCGCACAGCTTTCGGAAAATATAGGTGACTATGCCGCCGTAGCAACGGCTTTACTGTGAGGTAATGATATGCTGAATGAACTTATAACAAGATATCCCGCCCTTGCCCCCTGCAAGGATGATATAGCCCTTGCGGCACAAACCCTTATAAACTGCTATAAAAAGGGTGGAAAGCTGCTTATCTGCGGCAACGGCGGAAGCTGTGCCGACTCCGACCATATTGTGGGAGAGCTTTTAAAGGGCTTTCTTAAAAAACGCCCCTTAAGCGATGAAAAGAAGCAGGAAATGAAGGCAAACTATCCCGATATTTCCGATGATGTGCTGGAAAAGCTGCAGGGCTCTCTGCCTGCTATTGCTCTGCCATCTATCACCGCCCTTAACACCGCCTTTTGTAACGACGTTGACCCTGCCCTTATGTATGCCCAGTCGGTAGTGGGTCTTGGTAACCCCGGGGATATGTTAATCGCTATCAGTACCTCGGGCAATTCGGTCAATGCCGTAGGCGCCGCCAAGGTGGCAAAGGCGCTGGGCCTCACGGTGGTAGCCCTTACGGGCAAGGGTGGCGGCAAGCTCGGTGAGATAGCCGATATCGCCGTCCGTGTTCCCGAAACCGAAACCTTTAAGATACAGGAGCTTCACCTGCCCGTTTACCACTATATATGCGCCGCAGTAGAAGCAGAATTTTTTGCCGAATAAAAACAAGGAAGCCGAGGTAAAACCTCGGCTTCTTTTATGGGTTAAAGCTTTTTGTAAATATAAATCTTTGCGGTGCGTTTTTCGGGTATGGTCAGCTCAAGACCCTTTTCCTGCAGCACCTTGCCCGAAAGGGTGAATTCGCCGCCGTCCAGGTCGGTAAAGAGGTAGTCACAGCCGCCGTCTATACCGCCCAGGGTAAAGCAGGCCTTCTCATAGGGTGAATCCTCTCTGCGGAACACCTGCAGTAAGCCGTCACCCTGCTGTGGACGGTCAAACTGATAGGCGCACCAAATATCGGTCTTATCCGATACCTTGGTAAGGGGATAGAAATCCTCACTCATATAGGGCCTAACCAGTAAATACTCATTCAACTGCTTCTTGAGGAAGGCCATCTTTTCAGGGTCGTCACCAAAGGGCTCTCTCTCGCTGAAGGGGAATTGGTTGGCGTAGCTGGCGCCGTAGGCGCTCCTCATACGGTAGGTGTCGTAAATACGACCGCAGCCCGTGCCCGAATAAGGCATCCAGCCGTTAAAGGTCAGATTGTGGCACTGGCTACCCAGCTCCAGGTAGTTGGCAGGGCACTGGTAATCGCTTCGCCAAAGGGGGAAGCTGCGGCGCAGGGTTTCAATATCTATGCGACGTCCGCCCGAGGCGCAGTTGTCTATCAGCAGATGGGGGAATCGCTCCAGAAGGGCATCCCACATTCTGTAAAGACCAGTAATGTATTTAATTTCGGTAATACCCTGGCGGTCCTCGGCATCGTTATGGCGCCATACGTGCAGGGGAGAGGTGTTGAAATCCTGTCTGTAGCAGTCAATTCCAATATCCTCTATAAGCTGTGACAGGGTTTCTATGCAGTAGTTAAGGGCATCTTCGTCACCTAAATTCAGAAGGGGATTGTGTCCCTCTTTAAAGAGAAAATATTCGGGATGCTCCTTTACGGCAGGGGTATTTTCCTGCACACGCTCGGGCTCGAACCATAAAAGGAACTTCATTCCCGCCTTGTGAATGGCCTCGGATACGTCCTTGAGTCCGCCGGGGTGAATATCGGGACTAACACGCCAGTCACCTGTAAAGCCGCCCCAGCTACCCTCAAACTCGTCGGGGGTGGGCTTGTTGCCGATGCCGTACCAGCCTGCATCCATCCATACGTACTCATAGGGAAGGCCGTTATCCTTAATAGCATTTACACGCTGCAGCACCGATTCGGTCCTCATACCTCCCCAGATAGTGGCGCACAGGGGACCGAATTCATCTCTGCCGGGCTTTCCTATAAGGGAGAAATGCTCCTTTACCAGCCTGCGCCAGCAGTTGCGGCCATCGTCCACACTACCCTCATAGGGCATCAGCACAAAGGATGCAGTGCGAATTTTCTCGCCGGGTAAAAGCTTAAAATTAGTGTCCTCTATTTTTGCCTTAAATATCAGGGAATCCTCGCCGCGCTTGGCATAGGCCTTCCATTGACCCGTCCAGCCTATAGCGGCGATATAGCCTGCATTTTCTCTGTGAATGTTAAAGAAGGGGGCATTATTTTCGCTGGAGCGTCCACCCGAGGCCGACCAGGTTCTGTGCCAGTTGTTGGGCAGATGACCTGCAAAGCGGCCTACCGAGTTTTTCTCGGCATCGGCGTGGAATTCATTCCAATCCCAGGTAGAGCCTGTAGGGGCGTATATGGTAACCATATCGTCATAGCCTGCAAAGTAGGTTGTGGCCTCAAAGGTCTCTTGTGGGGCAATGGGCAGCACTACGTCGGCATCCCACAGCTCGGTTATAAGCTTACTGTCGGTGTCGGCGGTGTTCTCAAGGTAGTTTACCCACTCATAGCCCTGACCGCAAATTCTGGCCACGTTGGTGATTTTAAGACCGTCCTCCAGCAAATACTCGGTGGTAAGGGTATCGCCCTCTTCGGTGGCCTTAAGGGTGTATTTCAGTTCGTCAAAGGCTATCCCGCCGTATGTAAGGCTGAAACGTCGATTGTTTTTTAAGAATTCCATATTAACCTCCTATAAAAACAGCAAAGTTCCCACAAAACAGAGGGCCACGCTGATTATTTGCGCTACGCTGAGCTTTTCTTTTAATAAAAATTTTCCTGCCAGGGCCGAAAAGATTATACTGCCACCTGTAATCAGAGGGTATAGCACCGTTGCAGGCAGATTCTTTGCGCCGATAAGCTGCAAGAAATAAGATACACCGCTGATTATTGCGGTTAATGGGGTTAGGGCAAAAGCTGCCTTTTTGTTAAAGCGGAAGCCCTGCCTTCCGCAAAGTAAAAGACCAATACCGCTGAGTACAAATCTGCATATACCTGTGTACATTACAAAGGCGGTGCTGTCTACTGCAGGAAAATCAGTGGTTACCTGGTGACATTTCGATACAATGCTTACAAAGCCGTTAAGTATAAATATAATCGAGCAAAGCATTATTATTTTGCCCGAAAGGCTTACCTTGCCACGGTTAGATATTATTACCGCCGCTAAAATAATTATAAGGCCCCCCAGCCTTAGCAGAGTAAACTCCTCGTTAAGGAAGAGTATGCCGAATATGTAGGGCAGTATCATACCGCCGCTCATAAGGAAAACCGAATAGATTGCCATATTGCCTGATTTCAGCACCTGCAGACCCAGTACGCTGTAAACAATGCAAAACAGGGCCATAAGGAAGCCCATTATCAGCGAAAACAGAGAGAATTGGAACTTAAAGCCCGAAAGGCAGAAGAAGATTATGGCTGTAAACAGACCGTTAAGGGTGTTAAAGCGCAGGCCTGCCGCCAGACCGGTACCCTCAGAGCTTTGATATTTTTTCAGTACGGCAAAATCAAATGCCAGCAGTATCGTTGAGATAATTACCATTATATAATTCATAAAAAAACCTCCGCACAATATAATAGCAAAGAAAATATTCTGTTTATATTGATATTTCACCGAAAAATATGATATAATCACCAAAAGAGGTGTTTTTATGGATACTGCAGAGTTTACCCTATCTGCTATGAGTAATTTGTCGGTGCAGATTTCCCATATTTCCATAGATATGTTTTCCTCCCTTAATCAGCACGAATCCCATATACATAAGGAATGTGAGATATATCTCAATTTAAGCGGTGACGTTTCCTTTGAGGTGGAAAACCGTATATACCCTATATCGAGGGGTAGTGTAATCATTACCCGACCATACGAGTATCATCACTGTATTTATCATTCCTCTGCCCCACACGAGCATTATTGGGCAACCTTCTCGGCCGAGGGTAACGAGGAGCTGCTTAATATTTTTTTCAGCCGCCAAAAGGGTAGGGATAATCTCATACTCCTGGACGAGGAGGCCTGTAATCGTGCGGCCGAGCTTTTCCAAAAGGTTATAAACGGTGCCGACCCCCTTGGCCGCCGAATAGACCTGCTTTCGGTTCTTTATCTGCTCAAATCGGGCGCAAAGGGTGAAGCGGTAGAAAGCGTAAAGGGTATGCCATCAGACGTTACCGAAGCGTTGGATTTTATGGATGACCGATTAGGTGAGGATATAACGGTAGAGGATATAGCACGCGCCGCCAAGGTCAGCGTAAATACTCTGGAGCGTCATTTTAAGGACAGCCTTAACGCTGCACCGGGGGCGGTGCTGAGAAAAAAACGGCTGATAAGCTCGCTTTCTCAATTGAGAAACGGTGCCTCGGTGGCCGAAGCGGCCGAGAAAAGCGGCTTTGCCGACTACTCCAATTACATTCAGCTTTTCCGCAAGCAGTTTGGTATGACCCCACTTCAGTACAAAAAGAAGACAAAAAAATAGCGTGGAGTATCCACGCTATTTTTATATATTTCTAAAATTTTTTATCCTGTGAAAGGTGAGGTAGTTTGAATCGTGAAAGCTGTTGGCGCCGTTTATGGCCGTGCGGCAAAGATAAATAAGGTCGTCGCCGTCAAATTCAAAATCGCAGTACTGAAAGCCGATATGGTCGTCATCCTCATCCCTATAATCGGCCAGGTCACAAACCACGCACCAGTTTTCCAGGTCAGTGGAACAAAGCAGAGATAGCAGGCTCCGCCTGTTCTTTCGCTTTTCACAGTCTATTCTGGTGGCTACCGAGTAATATTTACCCGAAGTATCATCGAATTTTATGGTGAATTTTGACTCGTTACAGGGCATTTTTATGCTGTGGGAATAGGCAAGGGGAGCGTCGGGGTCTTCGGTGTTGACCTTGTATGCCAGCACCAGGCCGTAGGGGGGCTCACCCCTTACAATGCTGTATCTCATTATATTATAAAGGTTGCCGTCGGGGGCTACCGTCAGGGTGCCCTCAATATTGCCCTTGGATACCCCGTTCACCGTTCCCTCCCATTGGGGGTCGTATTTTACCGGCTCCGAAAAATGCCAGCTTTCGGGGTTTAAAAGGTCGTCGTCAATTCCGCAGGACATCACCATTACGGCGTGATAGTAGTCACTATTGGCCCAGCTGCCCCACTCCATGGTGTTCCAGAGCCTGCCGTCCTTTATAATAATATTCTGGGGGTTTTTGTGTACTCCCACATTTCCGTTTTTGCCACCCGAGCCCCGAAGCAGGGTAACGGGAGCCGAAAAGCTTCTGCCTCCGTCAAGGGAACGGCCGATAACCAGGTCGCCGTATTCGGTGGTGCAGGCCAGCATATAAAGCTCGTCCCTGTGTATAAAGAGCTTGCCCCAGAAGCAGGGCATCAGCTCGCTCAGGTAGTGCCAGCTTGCTCCGTTATCGTCGCTACGGAAAATGAGGGTCAAATTTTGGGGATGACCGGGGCCGTAAAGGTCGCAGGAGGCCAGCAAGAAACCCTCGGGATGCCGCACCATAGAAGGAGAACAAAGATATCTGCCCGAAAAGCTGTAGGCTTCGTCCTCGGGGTGTAGATAGTTTACGGTAATGCCGTAGCCCTCTCCCGTGTGGGCCAGCCTGGTGCGACTCTTTTTATTTTCTGATGAAACGTAAAATTCATAATCGGTGTTTGTATCAAGTCCCAAAATGGTGAAGGCATTTTCCTCGGTTACCCCTGCAAGGGAAAAATCACCCTCGTTCCTTTTGCGAAAGAACACACTGTAACTTCCAAGGTCTTCACCCAGCCATTCAAGGGTGATAGAGTTTGTGTAGGGTACTACCCTGCAGATATAGATGTCGCCCACATTCCAAAGCAGGGGCTTATATGGCCGATAGCTCCAGGTGTTTTGTCCCCTCATCAAATCATTCCTTCCAGTTTGCTTTCCAGCTCGTCGGTGGCAAGCTTCATTTGCCTCATACAGCTTTTAGCATATTCGGTAAGCTCCTCGGATGCTCGGTTTCTGGCCAGATTTTCGGTGGGTATTCCGCAAAGCCCCATATGATATTTTGCGGTAAGGGGGTAGGGAAGACCTACCTCGGTAAAACCAAAGGTGCCTGTTACCGCCTGCACGCTGTCGGCGGCGTCGGTGGTGTAATTATCACGAAGCCAGCTGTAAAGGGCGGGATGATAGTTGCACATAATTCCGCAATAGCCGTCGGCGCCCCTTCTCATACTCTCAAGCAGCGTCTGGCAGTTGGCGTTCAGCAGTTTAAAACCGCTACCCTTTAAAAGCCCACAGCGCTCTGCGATAAGGTCTGCGTCACAGCAGGTGTCCTTCATATAATCGAAACGGCCTGTTGAAATTGCCCACTTAAGAATTTTCGGTGTCACCAGCCTCTTATAGGGGTGGGGACATTCGTAAAATCCCAGACGGACGTCGGAGGGCAACGCCGCAATAAGCTTTTCTGCATTGGCAATAAGAACGTCATCCCCAAGGTTGTCGGGGTCAAGACGGTTGGTTATAAGTATCAGAGCATCTGTGCCTGATGCGCAAATTGCGTTAAGCTCTTCTATCTGGCCTTCAATGCTGTCAGAAACGTGACCCGAGGATACTACCGTAAATTTTCTGCCGGATTTTTTCTCCAGCTCCTTTGCCTTTGTGTAAACCCTGCGGTTAAGCTCCACACGCTCCTCAAGAGAGAGGTAGAATATTTCACTTGATTGGCAAACCGCAAAAATACCGTCAAGTCCGTTGTCAAAATACCAGTCAACGTACTTCATCGCAGTATCGTAGTCAATACTGCCGTCAGCCTTGTACGGGGTTATCATAGTGGTCATTATTTCCATTTGCGCCACATTCCTTTCTGTGCTTTAAAATAATTATAACAAAAGGACGTGTTATTTCAATATAAAAGAAGGACCTGCTTTTATGAATTTGGGACATTTTTCTTGAAAATTAAAAGGACAAATGATATATTATACTTGGTGATACAATGAAAATTCTTTATAAACAAAGGGACAATTTTTCCACAGGCCTTTTTTCCTTCGGGATAGAAAATTGCTATTTAAAGGAGCTATCCCTGGGCCGGGATGCAAAAAACATCCTGCACCGACCCCACCATCACACAGGATACGAGCTCCATTTAATAATAAACGGCTGTCAGGAATACGAAACTCAGGACGGAATTCTTCATCTTGAGTCGGGGGATTTTCTGCTGATATCTCCCCGAATTCTTCACAAGACGGCATTGGCAGGGGAGAACACATCGAAATATTCCATCACCTTTTCCTTTGAGGGCAAAACCGAGCGGTCCTGCCTGCAGGGCAAGGTTCCGCCCAGAATATGGGATAATATAAGGCTCATAACCGCAGAGGAGGCCAGGGGACTTAAAAACTCTCAGCTGATTATAGAAAACTGTCTTTCTGAAACTATAATAACCTTTTTGCGTATGGCAGGGCTCAGGGAGGAGCAGAGAATTGCACCAAAAAAGGATAAGGGCATAATAGCCCTGGCACAGCAGTATATTGCCGATAATATTGAGCAGGCACCCGGGGTAGGTGAGGTGGCAAGGTACTGTCATATAAGCTCAAAGCAGCTTACCCGTCTGTTTTCGGGTGAGCTTCTGGTCACTCCCGGGGAATATATAAATAAAGCCCGATGCGCCCGTATAGAGGAGCTGCTTTCCGACCGCAGCTTTACCCTCAAGGAAATATGCGAAAAAATGAACTTTAGCAGTGAATATTACTTTAATACCTTCTTTAAAAAATACGCAGGTATGCCACCCGGGGCCTACCGCAAAATGTTTGGAAAATAAAAAATGAGGCGGAGCCTCATTTTTTTATTTTAGCCAGTATTTGATTTGCAATATCCTCCATACCCTTTATGGTGGGATGGCCGTTGCGCTTGTCTACGCCCTCAAGCTTTACGGGGACAAAACCGTAATGTTCGGCGGCGCCCCGCAGTCCTTCAATGGTTTCATATTTAAGATCGCAGTTTATAATTACATATATATCGGCCTCGGGAAGGGCTTCTTTCAGTTCCTTAAAGAAAAGACAGAAGGCAGGCAGTACAGAGTAGCAGTCTTCTTCGGTAACGCCGTCAAACTTAAGCTCGCCTGTATCGGCTCCGCACCAGCAGTCGTTAGTACCACCGAAAACAAAGACGGCATCAATCTGATTGTCCTTAAACAATCCCTTTTCTTTATATTTTCTTAGCCTGCAGATAAAAGAGCTGCCTGTAGCCCTGTTGTCGGCGCCGTTGTAGCCTCGGTAACCTATAGTAGAGCCCGACCAGCTGTCGTTTATCAGCAGGTTTGAGTCGGTAGCGGTAAGCACCTTGTGCCACCAGGTCTGCTCAACCTTTTTTACATTACACTGCGTGTGCTCCTCGCTGGGTCGCTCCATATCAGCACCGTAGTAGGTTGCATTGCCCTCGGGGATGTAGTCCCTAAAGGTAGAATAACTGTCGCCGAAAACAAGTGTGTTTTTATAACCCATATCTATCACCTGCAAAATTTTTCTTCATTTTAGCATAGCCTGCCTTCAAAATCAACTCAAAAGTGGCAATATTCTCAAAAAATTTCCTTTAAAGAAATGTTGACAAATAAAAGTTTTTGTATATAATAATATACGAAGACTCTGCTTTTTTGGAAAGTCTGCCAGGGATTATGCGTCACCGATTGAGAGCGCATTTCAGATGAGTAGTAAGTATGGGAACACTTCAAAGGCACGCCACAATTTAATATAAAAAGAGGATGCTTTAAAGGCATCAAAACGGGTGGCACCGCGGATAATTTTACTTATTCGTCCCGAGAATACTGTTTTGGTATTCTCGGGGCTTTTTATTTTTTAAACTATAGCAAACGGAGGCATTTTAAATGTATAGAACCCATCGTTGCAATGACATAAGAAAGGACCACATAGGTAAGACGGTAGAGCTGGCAGGCTGGGTCGAGGTTATTCGTGACCACGGCGGCGTACTCTTTGTGGACCTTCGTGACGAAACAGGTGTAACACAGGTTGTCGTTCACGACGAAAATTTGCTTAAGGGAATCGCAAAGGAAACGGTAATTTCTACCAAGGGTACCGTAACCCTTCGTGATGCGGGCACCGAAAATCCCAAGATAGAAACGGGAGAGGTTGAGCTTGTGGCCGATTCTGTCACCGTGCTGGGCGCCTGCACCAGGGACCTTCCCTTTGAGGTTGGCGCAGTTAATACAAACGAGAATATTCGTTTAAAGCATCGTTTCCTGGACCTTCGTTCCAAGAAGCTTCACGACAACATCATTCTCCGTAGTAAGGTTATCGGACATATGCGCCGCCTTATGGAGGAAAGAGGCTTTTTAGATATACAGACCCCAATTCTTACCGCCTCTTCACCCGAGGGCGCTCGTGACTTCCTGGTGCCCTCCAGAAAGCACCCCGGCAAGTTCTACGCTCTGCCCCAGGCACCCCAGCAGTTTAAACAGCTTTTAATGGTGTCGGGCTTCGACCGTTATTTCCAGATAGCCCCCTGCTTCAGAGATGAGGATGCCAGGGCCGACCGTTCCCCCGGTGAGTTTTACCAGCTGGACTTCGAAATGGCCTTTGCCACCCAGGACGAGGTGCTGGAGGTTTGTGAGTCGGTAGTTGCCGACGTTTTCCGCACCTTCTCTGATAAGAAGATATCCTCTACTCCCTTCAGAAGAATCCCCTTTGCAGAGGCTATGGCAAAGTACGGTTCGGATAAGCCTGACCTTAGAAACCCCCTTATCATCTGCGATTTAACCGATTTCTTTACCCGTGCTCCCTTTAAGCCCTTTATGAACAAGCCCGTCCGTGGTATTGTTGCCCCCTGTAAGGCCGAGCGCTGGTTCTTCGATAAATCTCTGGACTTTGCGCAAAAGCAGGCTAAAATGGCGGGTCTTGCCCACATTACTCTCCTTGATGCGGCTACCTATACCTTTAAGGATGACCCCATTTCCAAGGTGCTGTCCGATGAGCAGAAAAAGGAAATTGTAGAGCTTACGGGTGTTAAAGAGGGTGAAACCATCTTCTTTATCTGCGATAACGTATCTTCTACTGCCGATAAGAATGCAGGTGTTATCCGTACCTGGCTGGGTAACGAGCTGGGCCTTATAAATAACGACTCCTTCGAGTTCTGCTTCGTTGTTGATTTCCCCATGTACGAGCTGGACGAAACCACCGACAGCATTATCTTCACCCATAACCCCTTCTCTATGCCCCAGGGTGGCTTAGAGGCTCTGGAAACCAAGGACCCCTGCACCATCAACGCCTACCAGTATGACCTTGTTTGTAACGGTATTGAGCTGGCTTCGGGCGCAGTCCGTAACCATAGCCCCGAAATTATGAGAAAGGCCTTCTCTATTGCAGGCTATGAGGAGAGCGAGGTTGAAAAGCGCTTCTCTGCTCTTTATAACGCCTTCCAGTTCGGTGCGCCTCCTCACGCAGGTATGGCCCCCGGTGTTGACAGAATCGTTATGCTTCTTGCCGATACCGAAACCATCCGTGACGTAATTGCCTTCCCCCTGGACGGCGCCGCCCAGGATCAGCTTCTCGGCGCCCCCAGCGAGGTTACCGAGCTTCAGCTCTTCGAGGCCAACGTTTCTATCCGTGGCAAGGAGGGCGCAGATACCTTTGGTACCGCAGGCGACGGCTCCAACTTTGCAAATGCTGTTTCTGCCTCCAAGGCAGGGGTTACCTCGGGCAAGGCAAAGCTTGACGCCCTCGAGCAGGTAAACGAGCTTTCCTTTACTGCCGACGAAAAGAAATGGGTGGAAAAAATCTTTAAGTCTATGGCCGACAAGGAAGCCACCCTTAAAAAGATTGATACCGAAAATACAAAGGTTATGGTCCACGTACAGGAAATGACCAACGTATTAAGACAGGATAAGAGAGAACAACCCTTCAGCCGTGCCGACCTGCTTAAGGGCGCCCCCCAGGCAACCGAGGACAGCTGGCAGGTACCCAGACTGGTTAAGTAAAGAGAGGTGTGTAAATTGGCTAAGTATATTACAGAAATAAATAAGCAGGGAAATATCGCCGTTGACGATACCATCCTTGTAAAGGATTATCCTGCTACCGCAGGCTCCAAAATGCTGGAGAATTTTGTACCCCTTTTCTCTGCCGAGGCAGTAGAAAGGCTTACCGCCGCCGGTTACACCCTTTCGGGTAAAACCGCCGTTGGCGAGTTCGGCCTCGACCTTTACGGAGAAACGGGTACAAACGACATTTGCGCCGCCGCATCTCTCGTTAAAGAGGGTAGTGTAAAGGCCGCATTAAACGTGGATTTAAACGGCGCTCCCAGAAGGGCCGCCGCACTTGAGGGCGTAACCTTTATAAAGCCCACCTACGGTACCGTTTCCCGCTACGGTATTATTGCCGCCGCCTGTTCGGGCGAGCAGATTGGTGTTACCACCAAGGATGCCGATACCGCAGCAGAGGTTTTAGGCGTTATCGCAGGACACGATGCCAAGGACGGCACATCCCTTCCCGATAAAAAGTACGATTATACCGTAAATGCCGACGTTAGAGGCAAGAAAATTGCCTTAGTTCGCGAGCTTTATGAGGCCGCTGATGAAGCTGTTCGGGCAAAAATTGATGCCGCTGTCGCCGCTTATAAAGCACAGGGCGCCGAGGTTGGAGAAATCTCAATTTCTATCCTCCCCGAAATTCAGACCGCCTGGACAATCTTGATGTCGGCCGAAACTACCAACAACCTTTCCCGTTTCGACGGCGTAAAGTACGGTTACAGAACCGAAAAATATAAGAATATTGACGAGCTTTACGTTGGCAGCCGTACCGAGGCTTTTGGCTTCTTAACCAAGGCTACCATCGTTTACGGTTCCGACGTTCTCTCAAAAGGCAGATATGATGATTGCTATGATAAGGCCCTTAAAATCCGCAGAATAGCAGTAGAAACCTTAAAGGAGCTTTTTGCAAGGTACGATGCCCTGCTCCTCCCTGCATACTCCAAGACAAAATTTGAAGGCTATCCCATAGAGGATGCTTTTATGAAGGTTTATGATGAGAGCCGCTTTACCGCACCCGCATCTATTACCGGTATGCCTGCGGTAGTATCAATGGGCGTTCAGCTCCTGGGAGATTATTTCTCTGACAGCAGGCTTTTAGGTCTTGCAAAGGCTTTAGAAAAGGAGGAAGCATAAATGAAATATGAACTCGTTATTGGTCTTGAGACCCACGTAGAGCTTTCTACCGATTCAAAGCTTTTCTGCTCCTGCGGCGGTCACTCTGCGGCAGATACACCTAACGATTGCGTTTGCCCCGCCTGCTCGGGTATGCCCGGTATGCTTCCCGTAACCAATAAGCACGCTATTGAGCTGGCCGTTAAGGCAGGCTTAATGCTTAACTGCAAAATCAATCAGTATACCACCTTCGATAAGAAGAGCTACTATTATCCCGACCTTCCCGCCGCCTACCAGATTACCCAGTGGTTTAACCCTGTCTGCGTTGAGGGCAAGGTGCAGGTAGGCGAGCGTGAAATTGGTATCAAACAGATTCACGTTGAGGAGGATGCAGGAAAGCTTGTCCACGATGATGCTACCAACACCTCCCTGGTTGACTACAACCGTACCAGCGTACCGCTTATAGAAATCGTTTCCAAGCCCGATTTCAGAAGCTCTGACGAGGTTATCTCCTATCTTAAGAAGCTTAAGGCCTCTCTGCAGTTTGCAGGCATTTCCGAGTGTGAGGAGGGCGCTATGCGCTGCGACGTAAACATCTCGGTTCGCCCCGAGGGCTCCGACCAGCTCGGTGTCCGCAGTGAGATTAAGAATATGAGCTCCTTTGCCGAAATTAAGGATGCAATTGAGTTTGAAAAGGTGCGCCACGTTGACGCTATTGAACGCCGCACCGAAATGCTGGTGCAGGAAACCCGTCGTTGGGACGAGGTAAAGCGCCGCACCTTCCCCATGCGTAATAAGGAAACTGCGGCAGATTACCGCTATTTCCCCGACCCCAACCTTATGCCCATTATCATTGATGATAAGTGGCTGGCTGAAATTAAGGCAAGTATGCCTGTTTCTGCCGAGGAAAAGGGTCAGAAATACGTGGATATGGGTATTGCCTCCAAGGAGGCCGCCGTGCTGGCAAGTGATGCCAAGCTTTGCGCCGTATTCGATGAGGTTGTGGCTATGGGTCGTGAGCCAAAGAGTGTCGCCTCCTGGATTCTTACCGAGTGTATGAGCCGTATGCGCTACCTGGGCATTGAGACCCTTAATATCGCTCCTGCCAAGCTTTCCCGCATCATTGAGCTTGTAGATGCAGGCGAAATCACACGTGCCGCAGGTAAAAAGGTGCTGGCCGCCGTATTTGAAAGCGACGTAGACGTTGATAAATACTGTGACGAGCAGGGACTTAACGCCAAGGTTGACACTTCTGTAATCGAGGCCACCGTTGACCGTGTTATTGCCGAAAATCCCCAGGCCGTTGCCGACTATAAGGGCGGTAAGGTCAAGGCCGCAGGCGCCCTCTTCGGCTCCTGTATGCGTGAGCTTAAGGGCATTGGTGACCCCGCCGTTATCAAGGCACTTTTAGAGCAGAAGCTTAACTAAAAAGTAGGGGCGCTTCACGAAGCGCCCGTATTTTTATAAAAAAAGGATTGACTATGACACAAAAGCTTTACGAAAACGATTCTTATATAAAAGAATTTACCGCCACCGTAACGTCAGTAGAGGAAGATGACGGCAAATTCCTTATAACCCTTGATAAAACCGCCTTTTTTCCCGAGGGCGGTGGACAGGCTCCCGATAAGGGAGAAATAAAGGGTATCCCCGTTCTTGACGTGCAGGAAAGGGGTGATGAGGTGGTCCATACTCTGGCGACCTCCATATCCCTTGGTGAAGAGGTAAAGGGCGTAATAGATTGGCCCCTTCGTTTTTCCCGTATGCAGAACCACTGCGCCGAGCATATCCTGTCGGGGGTAATCCATAAATTTTTCGGATACAATAACGTGGGCTTTCATATGAACGATTCCCTTATCACCTTCGACGTAGACGGCCCCCTTACCGCCGAGGACGTTGAAAAGGTGGAAAAAGAGGCCAATCGTGCCGTTTTTGAAAACGCCCCCATTTCGGTGCTTTATCCCACCGCCGAGGAGTTTGAAAATATAGAATGCCGTAGTAAAATAGAGCTCAACGAGGGCGTGCGCCTTATAAAGGTAGAGGGCTTTGATACCTGCGCCTGTTGCGCCCCTCATCCAAAGGGGGCAGGGGAGATAGGTCTTATAAAAGTCGTAAATTTCTTCCCCAATAAGGGCGGCACCAGAATAGAAATGCTGGCAGGCGCTCTGGCCCTGGCCGATTACAGCTACCTCCACCTTGCCGCAAAGGCCATAATGAAGCAGCTGTCGGCCAAGCGTGAGGAGCTGGCTCAAAGCGTGGCAAAGCTGGGTGATGACCTGGCCGTCGCAAGAGGAGAGATAAAAAAGCTTTCCGAAAAGCTGGCCGCCGCATCCCTTAAAACCGAGCATACCGAAAGGGCCGTTATAGGCTTTACCCCCGATGCCGATTTTAACGCTCTTCGAAATATTGCTAACGGCCTTACAGGAGAAAAGGAGTACGTAGCCCTCTTCTCCCAAAACGGAGAGGATAACTATAACTACCTTATCGCCACCAAAAGCGGCGACGTAAGGGAGCTTGTAAAGGCTCTTAATGCCGAGTTTTCCGGCAAGGGAGGCGGCAAACCCGACTGCGCCCAGGGCAAGCTCACCGCCACCTCACCCGATACCATCACCGAATTTATAAAGACCAAGCTTTAAGCCTGGTCTTTGTTATTTCTCTCCGCTTGGGGAATGTCCGTAGAATTTCTTGTAGCTACGGTAAAATACCGTATAATCGCTGAAGCCGCATTCATCGCACACCTGGGTGGCCTTTTTGCCCTGCCTCAGCAGCTCCCCGGCGGCTACCAGCCGCTTCTCGGTTATATATTTATGGGGTGTGGTGTGAAGCTCCTGCCTGAAAAGGCGGTAAAGGTAGCTTTCGGTCATATAAAGTCTGCCCGCAACCTCCGCTACCGAGCCTAAGGTGAAAAGACTATTGTTTATATAGCTTAAGGCACGGCTTAAGGCAGGGTTACAGGCCGAGCCCTCGGGTACGGCCTGCAGGGTAAGATTGATTACCAGCTCCTCCAACATATTCCGTACCGCCCGCTTGAAAATCTCATCATCAAGCTTTAAATTATAATAATCTATTTTTTTAAATAGGTCGTAAATAACGGGGTTATGGCGGCAGTTTATAACGTCCAGCCCCGAGGGAATCAGCTCTGTATACCGAATATCCAGCGCTTCGGGTGAAAAAAGAATATCGTGCCTCTCATAATCGGCAGGGGAATCTATCTGCAAAAAATGATAATCGTTAGGTCGTATCACCACCAGGTCGTGACGCTTCAGCTTATACCGCCTGTCCTCAATTACGTAGGTAAGGTCGCCGCTTAAAATATAAAGCAGCTCGTAATCACTGTGGGAGTGGGTGTAAAGAAAATCGGGGCTTGGGATTACATGGGTATAGTGGTCTGCGTAAAGCCCTTCAAACTGTCTTCTGTAGCTTTGCTTTTCCATCATCTCGCCTCCTTTTATTTTTTATAACATATATGTTCATATTTTGCAATATAAATGTGCAAATGATGCCATTTACTTTGCAATTACAATTAATTACACTAATAAAAAAGGAGGTTATTATTATGAAAAAATTGAATTTAGCCATTATCGGGCAGGGCAGAAGCGGCCGTAACATCCACGGTTTGCACTACCTGTCGGAGAATAATAAATATTTTAACGTAGCCTACGTGGTGGAGGAGGACGAGGCCCGCCGTACCCGTGCCGCAGGGGAGTATGTCGGCGCCACCGTTTTAGAGGATTACCGTCAGCTCTTCGATAAAAATGACATTGACCTGGTGGTAAATGCAAGCTATTCTGATATGCACTTTGAAACCACCCGAAATCTGTTACAGCAGGGCTTTAACGTTATGGTGGAAAAGCCTATGGCCAGAAGCAGGTATGAATGTGATACCCTTATTAAAACCGCCAAGGATAACGGCGTCGGCTTTTTTGTCTTCCAGCAGGCCTTCTATTCCGATTTTTATCTAAATGCCCGTAATATTATAAAACGTGGCGTTTTGGGAGATATAAAACAGATAGATATTACCTATAGCGGCTTTTCTCGCCGTTGGGATTGGCAAACCCTGCAAAAGCGTGTGGCAGGCGGCCTCTATAATACGGGTCCTCACCCCGTAGGTCTTGCCCTGGGATTTTTGGATTTTGATGAGAATATCCGTGTGGCCTTTTCATCACTAAACCGTGCCCTCACCTTCGGCGACGGCGATGACTGCGCCAAGGTGATACTTACCGCCCCCGGTAAGCCCTTTGTTGACGTGGAGGTCAACTCCAACGACGCATACCCCGCTGCCACCCTTAAAATTCTGGGTAGCCGTGGTACCCTTCGCTCCACCCTTGGGGAATATGAGCTGACCTATATAACGGACGGCGAAAACCCCGACCGCCCCGTTGTGGAAACCTTCTTGCAAAACGAGCAGGGCGACCCTGTGTTCTGTTCCGAGCAGCTCATTAAGCATACCGAAAGCGGAAGCTTTGACCCGGGCGCTGTGTTCACAATTGCCACCGCCAAGCTTTATGAAGAGGTTTACTATGCCCTTACTGAGGGCCGCACGCCTTCGGTTACCGCCGAAATGGGCGCAAGGGTGATAGAGGTTATTGACAGGGTGCATACCGAAAATCCCCTGGACGTAAAATTTTGAGGTAAATTATGAAAAAGATAGTAATTTTAGGCTGTGAAAACTCCCACGCTAACACCTTTTTAAATTTTATAAGGGACGGACTTTTCCCCGAGGTAGAGGTTGTAGGGGTTTACAGCGATGATAACGCTGCTGCACAAAAGCTTCACGATAGTTTCGATGTTAAGGTTATGAAAACCTTTGTCGAGGCGGTGGGGGAGGTCGACGGTGTGGTGGTTACCGCCCGTCACGGGGACAGTCATTATAAATTTGCCGCACCTTATATAGATTCTGGCTGTGTCTTCTTTATAGATAAGCCTATCACCATCGACGAGGACGAGGCTGTTGAATTTATGAAGCGGCTTAAAGAGGCTGATATTAAGGTTACGGGCGGCTCCTGCATTAAGTTTAATGAGGATGTAATCCGCATAAAGGATTACCGCCTGAAAGAAAAGGACGGAAAGACCCTGGGCGGCTTTATGCGTGCCCCCATTTCCCTTAAAAACAATTACGGTGACTTTTTCTTCTATTCCCAGCACCTGGTAGAGCCTGTGTGCGAGCTTTTCGGTCATTATCCCACCTCGGTGCAGGCGTTTGTTAATGGAGATAAGGTGACGGCAGTTATCCGCTATCTTGAATATGACGTCACCGCCCTTTTTGTCGAGGAGAATTATTATTACGCCGTTGCCCGTCATTCCGAGAAAGGTATAGATTACGCCGAGCTGGACATCTCAAACTGTTTCCATCCCGAATTTGCCGAATTTTACGACCTTCTGATGGGCGCAGAGCAGAAAAGGGAGTATAAAGATATTATTGCCCCCGTATTTATTATGAATGCCATAAACCGTTCTATAAACAGCGGTATGGAGGAAAAAATAACGGAGTTTGATGTGTAATGGCAAACTATATTTTATCGGCCTTTGCCGACGAGTATTCCGATAGCTTTGAGGAGCAGCTTACCGCCCTTAAGGGCTTTGGTATAGACTATATTGAGCTGCGCTTTGTAGACGGGGTCAACGTTGCCGACCTCAGTGACGAGCAGGTAAGCAGGGTAAAGACTCTGCTTTTGCAATATGGCACAAAGGTGTCTGCTATAGGCTCCCCCTTGGGCAAAACACCCCTTGACGAGCCCTTTGGCCTCACCCTTGAAAGGGCCGAGCGAATTTTCTCTATAGCCTCCACCCTTGGTACCCGCAGGGTGCGCTTTTTCAGCTTCTATCCTGCAAAGAATACCCCCTTTGACGAGGATGAGGTTATCCGCCGTATAGAGGTCTTGGCCGACTTGGCCGAAGAAAAGGATATTATCCTCTGTCACGAAAACGAGGCGGTCATATTCGGGGAAAGCCCCGACGCCTGCGCCAAAATGCTGGGCCGCTTGGGCGGCAGGGTAAAGGCGGTGTTTGATATGGGGAACTTTACCGTGGAGGGATATAATCCCCTGGAGGCCTTTGACCTGCTGTCAGAGCATATCGAATATTTCCATATTAAGGATGCCCTGTCCGCAGGGGCTATCGTGCCCCCGGGCAAGGGAGAGGCCAGGATAGCCGAAATACTGAAGGCCTATAAAAGGCAAATGAAGACCGATACCTTCATCACCGTAGAGCCTCATCTACAGACCTTCTCGGGTCTGAATGCGCTGGTGGGCAGGGCTTTTGATAACCCCTATAAATTCCCCGACAAAAGGGCGGCCTTTACCGCTGCGGTGGAGGCCCTTTGTGAAATACTGAACGATGTGGAGGAAAACCTATGAAAACCTTTATAAAGGATAAGCTGACCGTTAATATATATCCCGACCGCACCATTATGGGGCAGGCTGCCGCAAAGGATATAAGTGACAAGATAAAGGCTTTGCTTAAAACGAAAAAACAGATAAATATGATTTTTGCCGCCGCACCCTCCCAGCGGGACGTGCTGGCTGCCCTTGTGGCCGACGACACCATCGAGTGGGACCGTATAAATGCATTCCATATGGATGAATATGTGGGGTTAGAGCCCACCGCCCCGCAGAATTTCGGCAATTTCCTAAAGACTCATATTTTTGATAAGGTGCCCTTTGCTTCGGTTAACCTAATCGCTTCCACAGGCGACCCAGAGGCCGAGTGTCAGCGTTATGCAAAGCTGCTGGAGGATAACCCTACCGATATAATTCTTATGGGCATAGGTGAGAACGGCCATATTGCCTTTAACGACCCATGGGTGGCAGATTTTAACGACACCAAAAAGGTTAAGGTCGTTGCCCTTGACGAGGTCTGCCGCAATCAGCAGGTGAATGACGGCTGTTTTGAGGCTATATCGCAGGTGCCTACCCACGCCATAACCCTGACGGTACCTGTTTTTGCCGACACACCTAATCTATTTTGTGTGGTACCTGCCCCAACCAAGGCAAAGGCGGTAGAGGCTACCGTAAACGGACCTGTTGGTGAGCATTGTCCCGCCACCATCCTTCGCAGAGTAACCTCTACTCTCTATCTTGATAATGAAAGCTCGGTGTTGCTTTAATGCTTAAGCTTAAAAGTGATAAAATAATCACCCCTAAGGGGCTGGAAAAAGGCTATCTTTATGCCGAGAACGGCAAAATCACCGCCGTGACGGATAAGGATTTACCCTGTGATAATTTCTACGACCTTACAGGGTTGTATATTTCTCCGGGATTTATTGATCTGCACACTCACGGCGCAGGGGGATACGATTTTATAAATTCCTCTCCCAAGGCGGTGTCCGCAGGTTGTTTATTTCACGCTACCCATGGAACGACCTCCCTTCTTCCTACCGTATCCGCTGCTCCCATTTCGGTTATGGAAGAGGCGGTAGCTCATATTGTCTCCGCAAAGGAAACCGGAAATACGGGCTGTAATATTATAGGCGCCCATTTAGAGGGGCCCTATCTTTCTACCACCCAATGCGGCGCCCAGCGACCCGATTTCATCACCCCTCCTAAAAAGGAGGATTACCTGCCCTTGCTCCAGAAATACGGTAAATATATTGCCCGCTGGAGCTATGCTCCCGAAAACGACGACGGTAGCTTCTGCCGCACCTTAAGGGAATACGGCGTTTTGCCCTCGGCAGGCCATACCGACGCTACCTACAGTGATATGCTACGGGCGGCCGAGGAAGGCTGTGGCCTTGTAACCCACCTTTATTCCTGCACCTCTACCATCACCAGAAATAAAGGCTTCCGTAGCCTTGGTGTTATTGAATCGGCCTACCTTTTAGACGATATGTTCGTTGAGATAATAGCCGACGGCCGACACCTGCCGAAGGAACTTGTGCAGATGATTGTAAAAATAAAAGGCAGGGAAAGGGTCGCCCTCATAACCGACAGTCTGGCCATTGCAGGCACCGACGTTACCGAGGGTATTACGGGCGGTACAGCCTTTATTGTAGAGGACGGGGTTTGCAAGCTGCAGGACCGCTCGGCCTTTGCAGGAAGTATTGCAACCGCAGATAAGCTTCTTGCCTTTATGGTGAGAGAGGCGGGATTTAGTGTTTCTGATGCCGTTTATATGTTTACCCAAACGCCTGCTAAGATTTTGGGAATAAATAAAGGCGCCCTTGCTGCTGGCCTGGATGCCGATATAACCGTATTTGATGATGATTTCAATATAAAATCTGTTTTTGTGGCAGGGGATAAGGTGGTATAATGAAAAAAATAGGCATAATAGGCTACGGAAATATGGGCTCCTGGCACGCTGAAAATATAACCGCACGAATTAAAGACCTTACGGTATCGGGTATCTATGATATCGACCCCGCAAGATGTGCAGCTGCAGAGCAAAATGGCTTTAAGAACTACCCCACGGCCGAGGCGCTGCTTGAATCGGGAATAGATATCGTTCTTATAGCCACACCCAATGACCTGCATAAAAGCTATTCCGTTATGGCTATGGAAGCTGGGGTGAACGTCGTCTGTGAAAAGCCCGCCTGCCTGAATGAAAAGGAGCTGGACGAGGTTCTTGAAACGAGTCGCCGTACAGGGAAATTCTATACCGTTCACCAAAACCGCAGATTTGACCCCGATTTCAGGGTGGTTAAGGAAATAATCGACCAAAAGTTGGTTGGCAATACCCTTTCGGTGGAATCCCGTCTTTATAACAGCCGAGGCTGTTCTACTGCCTGGCGCAGCACCTATTCTGCAGGCGGTGGTGCCCTTTACGATTGGGGTATTCATATGATAGACCAGGCCCTTAATCTTATAGACAGCCGTCCCGTTTCGGTTTATGCGTATCTTAAAAAACAGGTCTATTCAGAGGTGGATGACGGCGGCAAGCTTATAATAACCTTTGAAAACAAGGTAAGATTTGAAATTGCCTTCGATTTCTGGTGCTATATAAGCGAGCCTCGCTGGCGTGTGCTGGGTGATGACGGCACCGCCTGTGTTCCCGAATGGTTCAGCGCCGAGGGTGAGATAATAAAGGCGAATAAAAACATAGAATTGGAAAAGGGCTGCGTTTATACCCCTAATGGAATTTCTACCACAATGTGGCCCCGCCCCAAACAGAACATTCAGCAGCTATCTGCTCCAAAGCTTGAAGCCGAGCCCTGCTGGGAGGAGTTTTACGAAAACGTTATTGACGTGCTGGAGGGAAGGGCAGAGCCCCTTGTTACCCACGAACAAATAACGGCAGCCCTTAAGGTTATGCTGGCCGCCTTTCGTTCCTCTGAAACAAATCGTGTTATAATAATATAAAAACTTCCCCCATCCTTCGATGGGGGAAGTTTTTATTTAATGATAATTAGAGATAGGTTCTGTTTTATTCGCGCTCGGCAATGTCCTGTTTAGGGGTTGGCTTGTAGTAATCGTCTACAAAGCCGTCTGCGTCGGTGTTGTTTTTGTTAACTACCGAAGCGGCATCGGGGTCAATTGTAAGCTCTGCCACAATGGGAAGATGGTCGGAGTTTCCAATCCATTCATACATAGAATATGCATTGGTTATAGCAATGTTTGAAGAAGTAATAATATTATCGATGGGGTTATGCTCGTCTACACGGTCAACGGTATTTATGCTACCAAAGGTGCTGTGGTTGGCCATATTGAAGCCTGCATCTCTGAAGGTCTGGAAATCGTTTGAGTCACCTGTGTTAAAGTCGCCAAAGGCTATGAAGTAATCCTCTTTAGCGCACAGCTCTTTAATTTCAATAAGCTGCTGAATACGAAGCTGCTTTACCTCTTCTGCATTGTAGCCGCTGGGCATCTGATTTTCGTGGGGAGTGGGGGAGGTGTGGAAGCTGAAAACGGCAATCTTTACCTTGCCTACGGTAACGTAAGCCTTGGCATATACACGGTTGAATACTGCCTCGTCATCACAGATATGTCCAATCTCAAAGTCGGTCATATTAAGGCCTTCTTTTGCTAAAAAGCCGTTGTACATAGAGAGGTTGTTCCAGCGTATTTTGCCTGTGCCTATAGCGTATTTATAGCCTTCCTTAGCCGAAAGGAACTCGTCGGGGGTGACCTTAACACCTTCCATATTGCTGGTGTAGTTGGCAAGCTGTTCGTCGGTATAGTAGTTGTATACGAGTTCGGGCTGGCACTCCTGCAGACCGAAAATGTCTGCATCCCAGGCGGCCCTGGCATCCAGCCAGCGCTGAACCTTAACGCCCTGCTTTGTGGGGTCACCGCCGAACCACTCGTGGTCGGGGTCGGGTACACCGTAGTGGGTGCCTGCATACCAGTTGCCTACGTTGAAGGAGCAAACCTTAATATTATAGGTGTCTGCGGTAATTTCGGTGTTGGACAAGGTGGTAGCCCCCTTTATGTTGGTATAGATTTTTGTATCGTCAGCGTTCTTGCCTACAGAGCCCTGACAGCCACAGCAAAGGGCAACCAGCGCAAGAGAAAGCGTAAGTGAAATGATTTTTATAAAGTTTCTCATAAAAGACTTCCTTTCTACTTAAGATACCAGTCGGAGGTGTATCCGTCAGAATCGGTGGCGGGCTTATTATAAACCTTCTTTTCACCGGGTACTATAGTCAGCTCTGCCGAGAGGGGCCAATGGTCGGAGGCGCCCAGGAACTGCTCACGGTAAACCTTGTTTATCTTGATATTAGAGGAGGTTACGATGTTATCGATAGGATTCTCGCTGTAATAGTAGGTGCTGATAGCGCCGAACTGGCCGTGGTTAGCTATGTTGTAGCCAGCCTTGCGGAAGGCGTCGTAATCGGCAGAAACGGGTGTGTTGAAGTCACCCATAGCGATGAAATAATCTTCCTTTGAAAGAATTTCGGCTATCTCGTTAATCTGGTCAACCCTTGCCTTTGCCGAGTCTTCGCTGGGGGAGGTGTGGAAGCTGAATACAGCAACCTTGACCTCGCCAATGGTTATGTAAGCCTTGGTATAAAGACGGTTAAAGGT
Source organism: Clostridia bacterium (assembly GCA_017623235.1). Classification (GTDB taxonomy): domain Bacteria; phylum Bacillota; class Clostridia; order Oscillospirales; family Acutalibacteraceae; genus SFWF01. The sequence continues at coordinate 33,432 of JAGAPN010000026.1, forward strand.
GGGGTGAGCATCACCTATGTAGCCGTAGCTGTAATTACTCAGCTCGTGACGGGAAAGGAAACCGTTGTACATCTTAAGGTTACGCCAACGGATGTCACCGGCAGTTGATTTGTAGTAGAACTTACTGCTCCAGTAATCCTCGGGAAGTACGGTGGTGTTCTGGAAGGTGTACATTACCGGATACATTTCCTGTAAGCCGTAAATATCTGCATTCATATGCTCGTAGGCATAGGCCCAGGCATCCATACCACCAGGTTGGTCCTCGGGAATACCCTGGCCAACGCCCCACCACCAGTTACCAACGTTGAAGCTGGTGGCCTTTATGTCGTAAACGCTGGCCTCGGCAGATTCGTATTTATCGTACTGAGTAGCAGGCTTTGAGTATTTCTGGCCTTCTCTTTCAGGGTCCTCTGCGGTGTTGTCGTTATCCGTATCAAGGGAATCATTACCTGTACCAACCCCGTTAGCGTCAACCCCTTCAGATGTGGTTGAAGAAGTATCTCCTGACGAGGCGCCGCCCTGTGAAGGGGTGGCAGAGCAGGAATTAAGCAGGATAATAACGACGCACAGCACTAAAGCGATGGCGGCAATTACTATCATAAGAGCCTTCTTGTTGGCCTTCATACGCAAAACCTCCTAATGAATATGAAAGTATATTATTATTTATAATAACATTAAATTTTTTTGAAAACTATAAATTTTCAGTATGAATTTTAAACATAAGGGTGTCACCCTTCACCATATCCAGCACCAGGGTATCAACGCCTTCGCCGTAAATCTTCTCCTCATATACCTCGTAAAGGGTAGAGGGAGCCTTCAGGTGCAGGGTGTGCTTACCTGTAAATGCGGCGTGGAGAAGAATATATTCCTCGCTGACGTAAAGGGTGTCGCTGTCGTAGCCGTAGATGTGGCAGCCCGCATATTCCGCAAGACCTCTCAGTAACTCACGGCTTAATACCTGGGCGCCGCAGTATACCGAGTTAAAGCCGCTATGCTCCTTCATAGCAAGGGCTATCTTACCGTCAACGCAGTATCGACCCAGTACGGTTATATCGTCGGCCTCTTCAATATGGAAGGCAGGGGCAACGAAGAGGGGCTTTATTTCAGAGCCCAGCCATACGTTGCTGTGAACGTCGGTATCCAGAAATCCGTAACGCTTGCCCTTTTCGGCATATTTCACGGCAGGGTGGTCGGATACTATATCGAATTTGGGGGTAGTAACCTTGTCGGTCTTGCCCACCTTCATACCTACAAGCTGTGAAATATTTTCTACCTTCATATCGGGGGTGTCGGGATTAATGAAGCCTGGGGCATAAAGCCACAGCACGGTGGCTCTGTTTTTTGCTGCCTTCTTTGCTATCATATCACGCTGTTTATCACTAAGACAGAAGGAGTTAAGCATAATATACAGCTTGTAATCGGGCATTTCCTCCAGGGCCATATCGTTAAGATTGTAGTAATCAACCCCTGCGCCGATGCGGTTAAGGTCTACCGTGCGGTAGAAATCAAGCATATAGGAGTTGGTGTAATATGATACGGTGTGAACACTGCCCGTATCACCCATAATTGCAATTTCGTTACGCTTGGGAGCCGCCAGGGCAGCCTCTTTGGCGATTTCCTGCTGACGGCTGAATAGCTCTAAAATCTCGGGTCCGTCGTAGCGACCACCCTCCAAAAACTGGTCAAACCACCAGGAATAGGTGCCTTGGCAGATATTGCGGCCAAACTCTCGTTTCAGCACCTTAACGGTGTCCTCGGGGGTGAATACCTCCATAGAATTTCTGAAGGCATCCTTGTCTAAATGGGTGCGGATGTCATCCTCTGAAATAAATACCGCATTTCTCAGTGTAAAGGAATCGTGCAGCTCACGCTGTGCGGTAAGACAGCCCGGCTCACGGTTGTTGTATACACCGGGCGAGGCCAGGAAATCTACGTAGCCCGAGTCTAAAATGACCTCGGTGCCTGTGTTTGTGGAGCCGTCGTAATAATCGGAGTGGCCAAAGGAGCCGTAAAAAGCACCTACCACCTTGTCACCGTTATATTTTTCCTTAAGAAATTTGGCAAAATGAACGATACTGTTAGCGGTACCCTCGTGCCAGGCACGATGGAAATCGTAAAGATTCATACCACGGTTGAAATTATAGAAAACCCCCAGATGGGTGGAGTCCTCAAGATTGTCCAGCGTCTTGTTTTCGAGATTGCTGATAGAGCGCACTATGGCGTCGTCGCCTCTTATATAATCACGCTCGGCCAAAGGCGGAATAAGAGGAGAGTCAAAGCTGGCGTTTGCCAGCTTCCAGCAGCGTTTCAGTTCATCCTCATTATTGTCGTATTTCTTACGCAGATATTTTGAAAATTCCGTCCTGAAGGCAGGGGAGAAGTCGGCTACACGGTCGGGCTTGTCGGGAGCATGCTCATAGCGGTCAATAAGCCTGTTCATATAATACCATTCGCTGGTACCGCCTGCCGCAAGAAAATAGCCTATAACGTGTTTGCCATAGGGTGAGGCGTCTACCTTGTTGCAGAAATCCTCCAGGGCTGCAGAGCCGTCCCTTCTCCAATTCTCGGAGCAAAGGGAATAGCTGGCAGGCATATCGTCGCAGTGTATCTCGGAGAAAATCTGGTGAGCAATGGTTTCTCCGTCTTCATATCGCACCATATCATCAGGATGAGAGCGGGCCCACTCCTCAGAGGGGTGCATACCTATTCTTACAATAATGTAAGCATCGGGTACCTGGGATACCAGCCTTTCGGCCTCCTCGCAAAATGCCTCAAAGCCGCTTTTCTCCCACCAGGTGTAACCGTCGGGGTTGGTGCGCTGTCTGCCGGGGCGCATCCAATCGGTGTTGGCGTACACGAAAAACACCCTCATTCCTGCATCCCTGAGCCTTTTCATATAATCAGGCTTGCAGGTGCGGCCGGTGAAAAACATAGGGGGATAAATCTCTCCGTCTATATCAAGCAGCATTCTGCCGTTAATTTTTTTGAGTATGGCTTTAGACATGAAAAACACCTCTTTACCTTATTATAAATGCATCCTACTCGGTAAAACTACTAAAAATCAATCTAAAACAACATAAAAACAAATTGATTTTTGATATAATCGGGGGCAATTGTGTTGTATAATAGCCTTGAACGGAGGTATTGTTATGAAGTTCAGAAGAGTTTTATCATTACTTTTGGTCGCAGCTCTTACCCTGTCACTTTGCAGCTGTGGCGGCGGTTCAGGCACCGCAGACCTGCAGGAGGGCGATTTCATCCAGACGGTAAAAAAACTGGGTGGCTACATTTTCAGCCCCTTAAGTGATGCTACCGATAAGGGTGAGGCTACCGAAGACAACACCCAAACAACCAAAAAACCCGTCACCGTTACCGATAATAAGGTGCCCGGTGTGCCCAAGCTTGACCTGCTCGATTTCTCGGTAGGTAAGGATATGTACGGCCAGAAATCCATTAATATAATAGGTGACAGTATTTCCCAGGGTATCGGCGCAGGTGATATGACCAACCTGGCATACGACAACTGGATAAAACTGGCTATAAAAGAAAAATACGGCGCCTGCAATCTGGGCTATACGTCGCTTAACGCCTCCGATATTCAGGCTGCCTCCAGCAACTATGAGCTTCACACCCTGAAGTTTATAGGAGGTGAATGGTCCCGTCTTTATGCCAATATGGCAGGCAAATTCCCCGGCTGTATGGCTTATAAAATGGGTTCTACCACCGAAAATAAAGAGATGCAGATAAGCTTCAAGCGTAGCGCCGATAAAATTAACGGCTCTATCAACGGCTTCTATGTATATTACGCGCAGGGAAATGCTTACGGCAAGTTTGACCTGCTTATAAACGGTAACAAGGTTAAAACAGTTGATTGCTCGGGTTCCGATGATAACTGTGCTCGTACCGAGTATATTGCTCTGCCCCAGGGCTGTCCCGATGACGTGACCGTTTCCATTGTTAAATATGCGGGCTATGAAAGCGTTGTAATTACGGGTATGAGCTATATCCACGACCCCGCCGCTATTACCGTTAATAACTATGCATTAAGCGGTCTGAAGCTGGATGACGTTGACCCCGCCCTTATTGATAAGCTGTGCAAGGCCAACCTTGTGCTTTTCGGACTTGGCTTTAACGATTCGGGTAACGATATTCCCAAGGATAAGTTTATGGCCAAGCTGGAGCGCGGCTACAAGGTTTGCAAAAACGATAAGACCCCCTTCGTTTTGCTTAACTTTATCTGGTACGATAATGGCACCCGTGGCGAATACCGCACTATGCTGGCCCAGTTTGCCCTGCAGAACGATATCTATTATCTTGACCTTAATACAGTTAACAGTAATGCGGGCGGCAAGTTCCTTAGTGACTATGCCCATCCCTCTGCCCACGGCTATAAGCTAATAGGCAACAGAATAGTTGAATATATCGGGCTAAAATAAAAAACAAAACCCCAGCCCTTTCGGGTTGGGGTTTTAAGTTATTTCCTGTTTTTAATACATTCCTTGCGGTAGGCCAGTGGAGGCAAACCGTATTTCTTTTTAAACTGGAGTGAAAAATATGATTGTGAGCAGAAGTTAAGCTTGCCTGCAATTTCGGTAGAGGAAAGCGATCCCTCCGACAGCAACTGCTCGGCAATAACCAGCTTCTTCTCGCAAATGTACTGAGAGAGGCCCATTCCGTACCTCCTTACCGAGCAACGGTAAAGGTAGGAGGAGCTTACGTTCAGCCTTCTTGCAATATGACCTACACCCAGGTCCATATCGTAAAGCTTTTCGGAAATAATGGCTTCTGCCGCCTCAATGGTGTTTTCCATATTCTGCAGAGTTGCCGAGGAGTGGCAAAGCATCGCGGTGCCGTTGTACAATGAAAAATACTTCTTTTTGAAGCTTTGCTCGTTAAGTTCTATAGGGGAGAGAAGCTTTAATATAGGGTTAGAGGTCTCTATGTGAAACCACATAGAAGGTTTTAAAACAATTGGCTCCGACAGGTCGAAGCAAACCAGCTTTGACTCGGTGCGTTGCTTTAAATAAAGGGTTGAAGGTGACTCGCAGGGGAACAACACCAGCTCTTTATCCGTGCGGAAAAACTCGTTTTTATCGGGGTAAATCAGAAACTCCTTGTTATAGCTGTCAGGGTCACTTTTTTCCGAGAAAACCCTGCCGTATCCCCCGAAAGAAGGGTCGGATAAGCTGAGTATGGCCATAAAATCACTCCCTTGCATTGGAATTGTGTACAGATTTCGCTGGGGTTACAACTAAATTTTATAACATTTCGACGAAAGTGGAAATGCGTAACCGTTATCAATAATTTGTCATTTTGTTAGATTTTCAAAGGAGGATAAGACCGTTTTGGAGAAATATCCCAGATTGATAGAAATAATTATCAAATCCGACTATGAATTTAAGGACGTAACACCCTACTGCTACGGTGAGCACGCCTGTGGTAAAAAACATAGCTATGGCCCTGTGGCTCGTCCCTGCTGGATGCTTTGTTATATACTTTCAGGCACCGGAATTCTTAAGGTTGAGAATGAAGAATACAGGGTAAACGCAGGTCAATGCTTCGTTCTGCCACCTTACACCAGAAGCTTTCACATGGCCGACGGCGAGGACCCCTGGCACTATATCTGGATTGAGTTTTACACCACCCTTAAAATGCCCGAAATGCTTAATAAATATGTTATTGATGCCCGCTTTATGGAGCACGTTTTTCTCTCGATGCGCAGGGTACAGCAATTGAGGTGCGACAGGGGTATTTGGTTTGCCCAGAAGATATACGAGCTGCTGGCCTGTATTCAGGAAAAGGAGGCTACCTATAAAACAGGCGCCAAGTATTACGTGGACAGCGCCAAAAACATTATAGAAACCGAGCCTTACAGGGATAATAACGTTTCCTCTCTTGCCGCTCGACTGGGTCTTAACCGCTCCTATTTTTCCAGTATATTTAAGGAACAGACGGGTATGTCGCCTGCGGAATATATTGCACGAAACCGTCTGGAAAAGGCAGGGGAGTTCATCACCCTTCACGGCTATTCGGTATCCTCTGCAGCCGACGCCTTGGGCTATGCCGACATATACTCTTTTTCAAAGGCCTTTAAGCGTTTTTACGGCGTCACCCCCACCGATTACCGAAAACAATGGAAAAGCGAATAAAAATTTGTTATTTGGTTGAATAATGAAACGATTTTTTATATAAAACACCGCCACTTTGTCTTATAATTTTAAAAGTAAGACATTTTGGGGGTGTTTTTTTGATTCACTCATTTGAACTAACCGAGGCGGCCAATTATTACTATGCTGCAGTAAAGGAGCTTAAAGCCCAGGCGCCCGATAGCGGTGATATGCTGCCGGGCAACGCCTGTTTTATTAACGATACCGACGTTGCTTGTCTTGAACGTGACTTTGGCGTATCCCGTCAGCCCTACTATGCCGACGGTCTTACGATGTGGTGCAGGTCTTCGGGTTACGTATCGGTTCAGGAGGGACAGAATACCGTCTTCCGTTTCATCCGTGACGGAGAGGAGCCCTGTATTGCCTTTTACGCAGGCTTCCCCGACGGCGAAGGCAGATTTATACCTATTTCGGTAACGGGAGTGGCCAAAAGCTATAAGGAGCCCGAGGACGTAGAAAGATTTTCTGTATTTACCCCTGCGGCTGCCTACTACTTTACCGAGTATGAGGGTGCGGTAGTTTGTCTTCGGGCCTTTGTCACCGAGGATAAGCAGATGGTGCTGTCTGCGGTGGTTACCGATAAATCGGGTAAGGACAGGCAGATATATCTGGCTGCTTATATCGACCCTCTCCTTCGTTATATGGAAAACGAGGATTTTGAAAGCCGTTGGTTTAAATCCAGCGAATATATTGTGGAGGATGGATTTATACTTCACTCCTCACTTGACTCCAAGACCTATCTTGGTATCGGGGCAGATTTTCAGGGTGAGGTAGGTCGCAGATACCGCACCACCGCCCGTACTATGGTAACGGGCAAAAGTGACGAGTGCCTGGCCCGCAGTCATAATCTCATCCGTGGTGACTTTGCGGATTGTATGTACAAATCCTCCTTTAAGGATAACTCGGTAGCAGGGGAGATACTTCATTTCAGTATTCCCGCAGGCGGCTCGGTCCGTGCCGACTACCGTATGAAGATGTATTCTACATATTCCGAAGCGGTTGATTATATAAAAGCGCCCCTTTCGGCAGAGCAGCTGGATAATTGCGTGGCCGCCCTGGCCGAAAAGGTGACGGCTACCCACAGTAATATGACCCTTAGCTTTGAGGGCGAGCTGCTGGGCAAAACCGATAGATTGGTAAACAGGTTTATCGAGAGCGTTAAGCGCCAGGCCTACTTCTGCGCTATGGGAAAAAACTACTGCGGTCCCAAGATTGGTATGAGGGACGTTTATCAGCAGCTGGAGCCTACTACATACTGGTGTCCCGAGGAAAGCGGAGAAAGATTGGTTAAATATCTCGACTATATCTCTCCCGATGGTCGCACCCCAAGACAGATAACCGTTACCCAGAAAAAGGATGAAATTCCACCCTATGATACAAGAGAGTTTGTTGACCAGGGACTTTGGATAATCACCAGCTTCCACACCTACCTGAGCTATACGGGTGATTATGACATTCTTGATAAGACCTGCGGCTATTATGAGTTTGACGATGCAGGGGTTATCCGCAGAAGCGACAGGGTAGATACGGTGTTGGACCACCTCTTTACCATAATGGGTTATCTTGAGAATAACCTTGACAAAGAAAATACAGGTTGCCTGCGGGCCCTTTACGGCGACTGGAACGATGCATTGGACGGCCTGGGCCGCACCACCGATAAGGATAAAAAGTTCGGCAGCGGCGTTTCGGTAATGGGTACTTTGCAGTATTACGGAAACCTTCTGGATATGGAACAGATTCTTCGTGTTACCGGCAAGCGTCCCGATATGGCGGATAAATATGCCGCTATGGCCGAAAAACTCGCAAAGGATATTATGCAGTATGCCGTTACTGCCGACGAAGCGGGTCACCGCCGGGTCCTTCACGGTTGGGGCGATAAACGTCAGTATTTCGTGGGTGGATTTAATGATTGCGACGGTCTGCCCCGTGACAGCCTGGCGGTAAACGCCTACTTTGTTCTTTCCGGAATGGACGCTAAAAATCCCGATATGAAGGAGCATATCCTGGCCGCTATGAGCAGGCTGGATTCAAGGTACGGCCTCAAAACCTTTGAGCCCTTCTTTGCCGAGGACGTGCAGGGAGTAGGCAGAATAATTCATCTGCCTCCGGGAACGGCCGAAAACTCCTGCGCCTACATTCACGCCAGCCTCTTTGGAATAATGGCCCTCTTTAAAATGGGTAAATCGCAGCAGGCCTGGGAGCAGCTGGCAAAGTCGGTGGTTATCACCCACGACCGCATCAGCTCCACCTCCTACGTAATGCCCAACTCCTGGTGCCACAATTCCGAGCTTGGTCTTGACGGTGAATCTATGAGTGACTGGCATACGGGCAGCGGCGCTGTGCTTCTTAAGATTTTGGTGGGCTATGCCTTCGGTATCCAGCCCGACCTTAAGGGAGTAAATATCCGCTTCCCCGCCTTTATCCCCACCACCTCGGCCGAGGCCAGAGTACCCGTCAGAGGCAAGACCCTTGTCCTCAGGTATGAAAACAAAGGGGCAGGGGAAAGGTCCTTTGAATACGGGGGAAAGAAGCTTGACGCCACCTATGACCCCGTCCTTGACGGCCCGACAGTCAGCATCCCCTACGGCGACCTTGAAGATGGCGCCGTACTTAAAATAACCGATTAGAAGGGAGCAGGAATATGAAACGTTTTATTGCAATTGTTGCGGTTCTGGCCGTGGCAGTTACCGCAGTCTTCTCCTTGCCCGTCACCGCCGCCAAAGCGGCAGAGACTCCTCATCAGCTCAATATGATTGAGGATTTCTCTGAGGCAAAGGTAGGCGAAAGCTTTAGTGATGCCAAGCTCTTCTGCGTGGAATCTCAGGGCTATAATGTCTGCTCGGAAACCTTGGGCGCCCTGGGCGCCAAGAATTCGGTAATGCTCAACTACACCGAGTTCCGTGGTTACCACAATATTGCAGGTGACCAGGGCTTTAAGCTCTGCTATCAGAAGCCTGTAAGCCTTAAGGATGCCGAAAGCATAATGTATTACGTTAAGCTTCCCCCCTCCAGGGTAGGCAACGACGGTGAAAACTGGATGAGTAGCGGTATCGCCCTTATGATGTACCTGGGTGACGGTGTTTACACTACGCTTACTACCGACCAAAAGGTGCAGATTCTTCAGAAGAATACCACCGAATGGAAGGAGTTTGAAGTGCTTTCGGGTATTTACCTCAATCTGCCCAGCGGCTTTGAGGGCTATATCAAGATAGACGTTGATAACTATCAGAAGGATTTACCAAAAAATATCCGTGAATATTCCATTCACCAGACCATTATGCAGTTTGCAAATATGGGTGATTATTGCGGCCCTGCCTACATCAATGGCGTTTATACAGTTACCAACGAAACCAACAGCATCTACGCCAAATTTAACGGCGACGACGTTCTTTACAATATGTCTTCCAACAAGGATACAGCCACCGCCTCTCCCAAGGCGGTGCAGGACCTGGCTATGAAGGCCAAGCTTGTACAAAGCTTTGATGCCTACACCTCAGGCTATGACCTTTTAAAGCACGGCGTCGCAAGCCTTTCCAACAAGAAGGATATTACAATGCGTACCGTAGACTGGAGAGGCGGTTTTGACAAGACCCCCAGCCTGGAGATTTCTTCTCCCACCACAGGCTCCTTCTACGACGTAGACCCCATGTACACCTTCAAATACCCCAACAAGACCGCTATGGACGATATGAAGGCCATTCTTTTCTACATAGAGTGCCCCGAAAAGTCCATTCCCCAGCAGCCTAATTATTCGGGCGTAAGATTTAATATCCGCAGCCAGAAAAACGGCGACAATAAATGGTCGCTGCTGGGTAACGGCCAGGCAAGATATCTTGAAAACGGCGCTACCAAATGGAAGACCGCAGCAGAGGACTCTATCGGTCTTATCCGTCTGCCCGTAGGCTTCAGCGGTTGGATAATGGTGAACATTGAGGAATTTCTGCAAAATCCCATTGCCGATGACCTTGAAGGCAGAACAGCCTTCTCCTCCACCTTCCAGTTCCAGGGTCTCGGCGGCGACTGCGGTCCTGCTTATATCGACTCGGTAATGTTCATTACCGATATGAAGGATAAAGAAGACACCTTCGTTACCTTTGATGGTCATAACGTGTGGGACCTTACCACAGGTAAGCGTGCCGTAATGCGTGCAAAGCCCGTGACGGGTATGGTGGTCGGCGGTGAGTACACCTCTATTCCCGATGCCACCTTAAACGAAGGCATAAAGGATATCGCTAAGGATGAGCTTTCCTCCAGCCAGGTAATCCTCCGTTGGGATGCAAAACCCGATGCCGCTTCTTATCGTGTTGACCTTTATAAAACTGAAAACTCGGCAGTAGGAGGCTCTATAGCCTACGTCTGCAAGAAGAGCAGATTTATAGATGATACCTCTATTTACTTTGACGGCCTTGAGGCCTCTACAAGATACTACGCAATAGTTACCGCCCTGGATTCCAAGGGTGAGGAAATCGGCGTTTATAAATACGCCCGCTTTTACACCACCGCCGACACCTCAATTTCTGCCCCCTCCGATATACAGACAGGCACCGATGCCTCGGAGAAGGAGCCTACAGGTATTATGACCTGGGTTTTGGTTGGCGGAATAATCCTGGTGGCAGCCGTGGCAATTCTCATAATCGGCCTTACAGGTAAAAAATCCAAGAAGGAGGAAGCATAAATGAAAAGATTAACAGCAGTTCTGCTATCCCTCATAATGCTGCTTTCCTTTGCAGGCTGCGGCGACACCGCCGATATTCCCGAGGGCGTCCTCAGCGGAACGGTGGATGAAAAGGTTGCTATTATCGAGGGCAACTCCTCTATGGATAAGACCCTGCTTTATAACCCCGACCGTGGCTGGCGTATGGAGCTTTACTATAAGGTTCCCACCGAGGCTACCAAATCGGATAAGGATGCAGGTGTGCCCGCTCAGAGAATAAAGACCTATATGGATAAATATGCCGAGTACACTCCCCAGCTTTCCCAGCTTTACGTGTATCTCAGCAATTATTGCACCAGCGCAACTATAGACCGGTACGGTCTTGACTGTATTCAGCTTTTCTTCGACGCTATAAGAGATGCAGGCCTTAAAATTAATCTCCGTTTTGCTTATCTTGAGGATATGACCTCGGGTAAAAACGAGGCTACAGACGAAATTATGTTGGCCCATATGAAGCAGTTAAAGCCTCTGGTAGAGAAGAACAAGGACGTTATCCACGTTGTTGAGGCAGGCTTTATAGGCGCCTGGGGTGAGTGGCACAGCGATAAGCTGGACCACGACCGTACCGCTATTCTGAAGGGCGTTTTAGATATGACCCCCGAGGATATCTACGTTCAGGTCCGTCATCCCTCGTATAAAAATCTTATAGCTAAGGATAGCCCCGACTATGCCCGAATCGGCATCCATAACGACGCCTTTTTCGGTGATACCGGCACCAAAAGGGTAGAAGCGGCAGGTCAGCTGGCTCCCGGTTATGATGAGTGGAACCAGGGTATTGCCGAGGCCGCCTATGCTCCCGCCGGAGGAGAGCTTTTCTGGGGTGACCAGTGTCCCTATGAAATTGACGGTTATGAGGCTATAAAGCAGTTCAGCAAATTCCGTCAGACCTCCTTCAGTATTCATCACAGCTTTATTGAAGATGGCGCAGGCAAGGGCTATTCTATGGAAAAGTGGCTTGATCAGCCCATCACCAAGGAATGGTGCCTGGAAAACGGAGTGAACTTTGCTCCGGGCTGGTTCCTTGATACTAACGGCAATACTATCGAGCGCAACGTTTTCGAATTTGTAAGAGATCATTTTGGCTACAAGCTTGAGGCCGATTATTTCCTGCTTAAGGGCGACCTTAAGGCGGGTAATAAGGTCACTGTAGGTATTGACATTATCAACTACGGTATGTCGGCCGCCTTTAATATGGAAAGCGGCTTCGCTATCCTTGATAAGGATGGAAACGTGGTTACAACCATTAAGGCAGGCGACCCCGAAAAGTGGTATTCCCGTAATCCCGAAAATTACTATGAGCCCGACCAGCTTTCTTATGAAATTACCACCCAGATGAAGCTCCCCGAAAAGTCGGGTACCTACCGTTTGGCATTTTACGTAAAAAATTCCGCAAACACCTTTGCAAGACTTGGCAGCCAGCTTGACATCGTTAACGGCTACCATATCTTGACAGAGTTCTATGTGGATTAAAGGAGGATAAATTATGAAAAAGAGAATTATCTCGGTTTTAAGTCTGGCTTTGTGCCTCTGTATGCTGATGTCCTTTGCAGGCTGTGGCGGCGGCGGAAACTCTGCAGGTAAGGTTGGTGACCTGGTCCTTGAGGATACCGCCCAGGAAAAGCTTTTTGAGAGCGCCCGCGGCACCACCATCACCCACATCGTTGAGGGTGAGCCTAACGATTACACCAAGACCATTCTGGCCGAGCTTGAGCAGCGTTACGGTATAAAGGTTAAGTTTATGAAAATGGGCTATAGTGAGTACACCTCCAAAATTGCCCAGATGGTAGCCACAGGCAGCCCTCCGGATACCGCCGTTATGACCGACGCCCTGGCTCTGAACTACATTTATGCCAACATCGCCCAGCCTCTTAACGACTATATGGACCTTGAGGATAAATACTGGGATAAGGACATTCTGGCCCAGTTCACCGTTGACGGCAAAATCTACGGCGTAAACACAGGCGACGTTGATACCTTCTTCATTTACTACAACAAGACCCTCTTTGAGGAAAACAATATCGAAGACCCCTACACCCTGTATAAGAACGGAGAGTGGACCTTTGATAAGCTTCGTGAAATAGCAAAAAAGGCCACCCTTTATGAGGATGATAACAAGACCGTTAAATGCCACGGCTTTGCTACCTGGTACCGTGAGGTGTTCGTGCTTGCCAATGGCGGTAACATCATCGGCCTTAATACCGATACAGGAATGTATGAGTCTGTTGTAAGCGACAAGAAGACCGTTACAGGCCTTAATATGATTAAAAATCTGGCTATGGACGGCTCCTTTGATCCCGCTATCGCAGGTTATGCCGAGTTCCCCAAGCGTGAGGTTGCTATGCTGTGCGAGCGTCCTGCAAACGTTGTAGGAAATTATGACCTTTATAACACTATGGATGATGAAATCGGCGTAGTACCCCTTCCCAAGGGACCCGATGCAGATAAGGCTTATGCCGCATCCAATATGATTGTTAACTACGTTCCCGTAAACGCTAAAAACCCTGTGGGCGGTATGGCCTGGAACTACTACTGGCTGCGCCGTGAAACCGAGGGCTATATTCAGAAGGATGCCGCTGCAGTTGCACGTATTGGCAAAATGATGAATGAAGAGCATTACGGTATCATTAACGGATATCTTGATGAAGCCACCAAGATTTCCTCCAAACTCGACTCCCTTATGGGCTGGAGCAACTACTCTGCTTCCTTCTGGGGTGGTCTGGTTAACGACGGTAAATCTGCAGAAGAGGTTGTTGCTACCATGGACAACACCTTAAAGTCTGCTCTTGAAAGAACTATAGGTAAATAAATTTTCCCGTTCACAGGCGGCCGTTGTGCCGCCTGTGGATAAAGAAAAACCTGCAAACCGCATTTACAGGCTTTTCTTTATCAGGGACAGGAGGCAAATATAATGAAAATGTCTAACGTTAGGAAAAGGAAGATAGCCGGCTGGCTTTTTGCTGCACCCTGGCTTGTGGGTATGGTGCTGCTGTTTTCCCAGTCGCTTTACAGCCTTATACGCTATTCCTTTACAAAGCTCACCTTCGATTCGGTAAGCGGTTATACCTTTGCCCCTCTGGGCAATCTTTTTGATAATTATAAAGAGGCCTTTATGGTAGATACCATTTTCCCCCAGCGCCTTATTACCTCCTTGGGTGAAATGCTTTACCGTATTCCCGTTATCCTGGTGTTCAGCCTATTTATAGCAATCGTTTTAAATCAGGATTTTAAGGGTAGGGGACTTGCCAGAGGTGTTTTCTTTCTGCCTATTATCCTTTCCTCAGGTGTAGTTTCGTCGATTATTAAAACCGCCCTCACCTCAATGTCCCTAGGTACGGATTCTTCTACCAACATCTTTTCTCCCACCGTTTTAACCAACGCCCTGCTGGAGTACGGTATGCCCGATAAGCTGGTTTATACCATCAGCGGTATGATTTCCGACGTTTCCGATCTTATCTGGTCCAGCGGTGTGCCCATCCTTATTTTCCTTATGGGTCTGCTCACCATTCCCACCACCTATTACGAGGTGGCAAAGGTAGAGGGTGCCACGGGCTGGGAGGCTTTCTGGAAGGTTACCTTCCCCGTGATTTCCCCCTATATCCTGGTAAACCTTATTTATACCTGTATTGACGGCTTTGTAAGCTTTGATAACTCGGTAATGCAATATATTATGGACGTTGCCTACGATAACGTTAAATATTCACTGTCTTCGGCAATGGCCTTAAGCTATTTCGTTATTATTATCGTTATTCTTGTAGCCGTTATCCTGCTTACCTCGCTGTTTATTCCTTACGGAATCAAGCTTGGACGGAAGAAAGAAGGGAACTGATAAATGCAAAACATTAAAAAACGGGGTGAAATGTCCCTGCTTTATTACGGCGGCAAGATGGTATGGTCGGTTCTCCGCTTTATCTTCCTTGTGGAAATGGCCTTTATAGTGCTGTATCCCTTTATTTATATGCTTTCTATGGCCATCAGGGCTCCCGAGGATATGTACGATATGTCCATAGTGTGGGTGCCCAAGCACTTTACCTTTGACAATTTTAAAACCCTATTTGAGCATCTTAATTACGAGTCGGCCCTCTTTAATACCGCTATTATTTCTGTGGGTTGTTCTCTGTTGCAGATGGTAGTTTGCGCTATGGCAGGGTACTCTATCGGTCGCTTTAAGTCGAAGGGCTCGGGTTTGCTTTTCGGGCTGGTAATACTTACTATTCTCATTCCTCCCCAGCTTACCAATCTGCCTAACTACATCCTTTTAAGTGATTTTGACTTTTTTGGTATTATTACCGCAATAACGGGCTCCGGCACGGGTATTAATCTTCTTGACCAGTACCCCACAATTTACCTTGTAGCCGCCCTGGGACAGGGTATTCGCTCGGGTATGGCAATACTTATCTTTACACAGTACTTTAAGGGTATTCCCGATGAGCTGGAGCAGGCCGCTATGATAGACGGATGCGGATATTTTAAGACCTACACCCGCATTATGGTGCCCAACGCAGGGGCTCCCTCTCTTATAGTTTTCATTCTTTCAATGGTTTGGTATTGGTGCGATTATTACACTATGGTGACATATTTTACCAACATCCGCACCCTGTCGGTTAACCTCTCGGGCATAAAAACCGCCCTGCAAACCGTCTTCCAGACCGAGGCCTACAGCCCCTATAAGATAGTAACCGTAGAGCAGGCAGCCTGCGTGCTTTGCATACTTCCTATACTTATACTTTTCCTTAGTCTGCAGAAAAAGTTTGTAAACAGTATTATCAATTCCGGCCTTGTCGGATAATTATGAGGCGAAAATGAAAAGATTTATTATTTTTCTACTAACAGCTCTGCTTTTATTAAGCACGGCCTACATACCTGCCTTTGCCGCCGAGGAAAGGGGAATCCTTCTCGGCGAGGGTCAAAGCCACACCTATATCGTGACGGCCGAAACCGACGGGGAATATAAACTGTCTATAGAGTATATGGCTATGCCCGGCAGGCAGATAAGCCCCCAGGTAGACGTTACCGTCAGCGGTAATGGCGAGTCGTTTTCAAGAAGAATAGAGCTTACCCGTTTCTGGAAGGACGGCACCACCGCCGACCGCTTTGATACCGATGTAAAAAACAACGAAATAGTACCCGACCAGGTAGAGCAAACCCTGTGGCAGACTATGTCCGTAGGCTTTAACAAGACAACGGGCGGCGCCGCCGTTGCCCTTAAAAAGGGTGAATACAGGGTAGATATCACCGTGGCCGCCGAATCGGTAAGAATAGACGGCGTAAGCCTTGCCGCTACTTCGGTATTAAGCTATAAGGAATATCTTAAAGGGGTAGGGGATAGCTCCTCGGCCGCTACCGAAATTTTTACCGAAGCAGAGCTTACCTCCGGTAAATCCCACTCCTCTATAATCCCCACCTATGACCGCAGTAACTACAGCGTGTCACCCAACTTTTACGACAGGATTTCCCTCAATATCATCGGAGGCACCTGCTTTTCCGAGGATGGTCAGTGGATAGAGTGGGAAATTGAGGCCCCCGAGTCGGCCCTTTACAGCCTCTCCTTCAGATATTATCAGAACGGTATCCGAGGCCTTGGTGTGGGCAGAAGCATCCTTGTTGACGGTCAGCTTCCCTATGCCGAGCTGGGTAGCGTGCTTTTCCCGTACTGTCAGAACTTTAAAGACCTTACCCCCTCGGACGATGAGGGTAATCCCTATCTTATCTATCTTGAGAAGGGCGTCCACACCCTTCGTCTTCAGGTCAGCGTTACTCATATAGAGGCCGAAACCCTGAAGCTTGAGGGCCTTGTTCAGGAATGTAACAAGATGTACCGTGAGATTGTGGAGGTTACAGGCACCGCCCCGGACGTCTACCGCGATTATTATCTTGATACCGAAATTCCCGGCCTCATTCCTTTCTTTGAGGATGCCGTAACCCGCCTTACCGATATAGCCAAGGCCATAGACGAAAACGCTATTGACGACGGTAGCGAAACCTCGGTGCTTTATGAAATGGTCCGTGTGCTGGAGAAATTCATAAAGCGACCCGATAAAATTGCCGAGGCCTTGAATGATTACAAAACCCAGATAGACTCTCTGGCCTCTACAATGCTTACCCTTAAAAGCCAGCCTCTGGTGCTGGATTATATTACCCTCACTCCCGAAAACCTTCAGCGTGAGGGTACTGCCTCTAATTTCTTTACAAATCTAATCTTCCGTCTTAAGCTCTTCCTGCATTCCTTTGTTTCCGATTACGGTACCTACACAAAGGGCAGTAAGGGCCAGATAGACGTGTGGGTAAATTCCGGCGACCTGCTTTCCTCCGGTACAGCCTCCGGCCGTGACCAGATGCAAATAATCCGCCGCCTCAGCGATTCGGGCTTTACCACCAATACAGGGGTAGGCATAAAGCTTTCGCTGGTTTCGGCAGGTGAGAGCCTTATTAAGGCAATCCTGGCCGACCGTGGTCCCGACGTGGCCCTTTTTGTTGATGAAACCACTATTGCCAACCTGGCAATCCGCGGCGCCATAGCCGATATGACGGGTATGGAGGGCTATAAGGATGCCCGCAGCGAATACCCCGACTCGGCCTTTATCGCATATACCTTTGGCAAGGGCGTATATGCCTGGCCCATTACCCAGAACTATTCTATGATGTTCTACCGCACCGATATTTTCGGTGAGCTGGGACTTTCTGCACCTAACACCTGGGATGAGTTTAATCGTACCATCCAAAAGCTGGCTCAGCACAACCTCCAGGTAGGTGTGGGCGCAGGACAGGATACCTTTGAAATGTTCCTGCTACAGGCAGGCGGCAATATTTATACCGATGACCTTAAGGGCAGCGGACTTAAGGAGCCCCAGGCTGTAGAGGCCTTTACCCGCTGGACTAATCTCTTTATCAAGCAGGGTATTCCTCTTGCCTATGATTTCTTAAACCGTTTCCGCACAGGCGAGATGCCTCTGGCAATTTCGGGCTATACCACCTATAACCAGCTGGTGGCTCTGGCACCCGAAATCACAGGCCAGTGGGAAATGGTGCCCATCCCCGGCACCTACGATGAGCAGGGTAATCTTAACCGTACCCAAAGCTCCAACGTAACAGGCGCTATTATCGTTTCCGATACCGATAACCTTGAGGGCTCCTACGAGTTTATCAAGTGGTGGGCCTCCTCCGAGGTTCAGACCCCCTTCGGTATTCAGAGCGAGGCTATTTTAGGCAAGGCCGCAAGATATAATACGGCCAACACCGTTGCCTTCTCCAAAATGAACTGGACCACTGAGGAAAGCCATCAGCTCCTTACCCAGTGGGCCTCGGTTACCGATATTCCCCAGACCGGCGCCAGCTATTACGTTGCCCGCTGTATAACCAACGCCTACAGAAGGGCAGTTTACGATTACGAAAACGTTAGAGACGTTATTTATCGCTACAGCGACGATATCGACCGTGAGATAAAACGAAAGCTGGAGCAGATTCAGTGGTAAAAAACCTCAGAAGGAGTGATACAGATGAATAAAAGGAAGTCTACGTCAGGCTTTTGGGGTCGCTACGGCGCAAGCTATTTTCTGCTTGGCTGGTGGCTTATTCTGTTTCTTGTTTTCACTGTCATCCCCATTATTGCAGCGGTTATTTTAAGCTTTACAAACTTTGATATGGTAAATATGCCAAAGTTTGTGGGCATCAGCAATTACGTAACCCTGCTGTTGGATGATGAAATTTTTATAAAATCCCTTTCAAACACCCTGTTTTATGCCGTTGTAACGGGTCCTCTGGGCTATATTATGAGCTTTGTGGTGGCCTGGATGATTTCCGAAACAGGCCGCACCGTTCGCTCGGTGCTTACCCTTATCTTTTATGCCCCCTCCCTTGCGGGAAACGTGTATATGATATGGATGTACATCTTCAGCGGTGACTCCTATGGTATTTTAAACAGCGTGCTTATGCGTCTGGGTCTTATTACAGCCCCCTTACAGTGGCTTACCGACCCGGCCTATAACTCCTACGTAGTAATCATAGTTGTACTGTGGATGAGTATGGGCGCAGGCTTCCTCTCCTTTGTGGCAGGATTCCAGCAGCTTAATAAGGAGCTGTTTGAGGCAGGCGCTATCGACGGTATCCGCAATCGTTGGCAGGAACTTTGGCATATCACCCTGCCTCAGATGGTACCCCAGCTGCTTATCGGAGCGGTGCTTACAATATCCTCATCCTTTGCTATCGGCGCGCAGAACGCTCAGCTTACGGGAAATCCCAGTACCGATTACTCCACCCACACACTTTTGCTTCATATGTCGGACTACGGTTACGCCAGGTTTGAAATGGGCTATGCCTCTACCATTGCGGTGGTGCTTTTTGCCATAATGGTAACCACCTGGGCGGTTATTAACCGTGCCCTCCGCTCTATGTCCAACGATTAAGGGGGAGGTTAATATGAGTACAAAAAGAGTATCCCGTTCGGCAGCAGGTAACTTCTTTATAACCCTGTTTGTTTTGATGTTTGCCGCATTTATGATGCTGCCTATCTACTATACAATCATCAATTCACTTAAGCCTATTAACGAGCTTTTCTATTTTCCCCCCAGGTTCTACGTAACCAATCCCACCTTAGAAAACTTCGTTAATCTCATAAAAATGCAGGCCCAGTCGGAGGTTCCCTTTGAGCGTTACCTATTTAACAGCGTTTTCACCTCGGTGATTTCTACCGTGGGCTACGTGTTCCTGGCATCTATGGCAGCCTACCCCCTGGCCAAGCACAATTTCCCCTGCAAAAAGCTTATTATCAACCTTGTTGTAATTGCAATTATGTTCCGTCCCGAGGTAACCTCTATACCCCAGTATATGATTATGTCGGGTCTGGGCCTTATTGATACCTTTGCATCTATAATTCTCCCCGCTATGAGCGGCTCCTTCGGCGTCTTCCTGCTTATGCAGTTTATGGGCTCAATCCCCAACGAGATTATAGAATCCTGCAGGCTTGACGGTGCAGGTGAGATTCAAACCTTTTGGCGTATTATCCTGCCTATGGTAAAGCCTGCCTGGATGACGGTTGTTATCTTCACCTTTGTGGGTATTTGGGGCGCAACGGGTTCCCAGTTTATCTACAGCGAGGATAAAAAGATGCTTATCACCATGCTTTCCAACTTTACAAGTTCGGGTATCGCAATGGCAGGCGTATCTGCGGCGGTGGGCGTGGTTATGCTGCTTCCCCCCGTTATCGTATTCCTTTTCAGCCAGCGTTCTGTGGTTGAAACTATGGCTTATTCGGGTCTGAAAGGATAATTAATCAATGAAGAAAGTTATCAGTTTACTTATCATAGCTGCCTTAATGCTGTCGGTTGGCCTCAGCGTGTCGGCCGCCGTACCTAAAAGCTACGGCTACGATGCCAAGGCCTCTGCGGTAGGTGCGCCTCCCGCTTATGAATATTCCGCCGTTATCACGGGCAAGGGCCTGGGACTGGGTGAATTTTCCTCTGCGGCAGATATGTACGTGGCGGATGATAAGCTATATATATCCGATACGGGCAACAACCGTATTGTTGTGCTTAACAGCGATTACACCCCGTCGTCGGTTATCACCCACGTGGTGACAGGTCAAGGCGAAGAAGCACTAAATGCTCCCCGTGGCATCTTTTATGCCGATGGACTGCTTTATATTTGTGATTCCGGTAATCAAAGGGTAATCGCCATAGACGGCGAAAACAAGGTACAGCGCACCATTTTAAAGCCCGATAGCTCCCTGGTCAGCGATATGGCCGATTTCACCCCCTCCAGGGTGGGTGTAAATGCCTCGGGCACCGTGTACGTTATTGCCGATGGTATTTATCAGGGCTTCTGCCAGTATGATGCCGCCGATAGCTTTATTGGCTTTTTCGGCGCCAACAGGGTAGAGATTACCCCTACCGTTATATTCCAGCATATGCTGAAGAATATCTTTACTAAGGAACAGAGAGAAGCATTAGTCCGCACTATCCCCACCGAGTATTCTAACGTTTACGTGGACGATGAGGACATTATCTATGCCACCACCCATACCGCCACCTCCGAGCAGGTGCGTAAGCTTAATGCTTCGGGCAGTAATATTATGGTCTACCCCGGCTCTAATCTGAGCCTTCTCGGCACAGGCTTCAACCGCAAGAACTTCGGTGACCAGGCGGTTAATTACGTTAAGGGTGAAGCCGTAAAAAGCAAAATCGTAGACATTCACAAGGATGCCGACGGCATTATGGCCGTGTTAGACGGCCAACGCGGCAGGATTTTCCTCTATGACAACGAGCAAAATCAGCTATGCATCTTCGGCGGCGAGGGTATTCAGAAGGGTTACTTTAAAAATGCCGTATCCCTGGAAAAATTTGGTAATGACTACCTGGTGGCCGACACCGAAAAAAATAATATAACCGTATTTACCGAAACCAAATATATGAGCAATATCCGTTCTGCCATCCGTGCCTATAACGACGGCAACTATGACGAATCGGGCAGATATTGGCAAATGGTGCTTGATAAAAACGGCAATCTGTCTGCCGCCTTTAAGGGTGTAGGCAGAATGTTGCTTAATAACGGCGATTATAAAGAGGCTATGCAGTATCTTAAGGACGGAAACGACCGCTATTACTACTCAATGGCCGTTCAGCAGTACCGCAGAGATTTCGTGCGTGATAATTTCCTGGTTATGGTGCTGGTTGCCGCCCTGGTTGTAACGGGCCTGGTTTTTGCAATAAAATACCTAAAAAAGTGGCTGCTAAAGGGCAGTCCAAAGGCTAAAATCAAAGGATAGGAGGTTTTCTTGTGACCAATATATCAAAGATTTTTCGTGGAATAGCAGGTCAGCTGAAGACCTTCGATATCAGAAGTTTTTCCCTTAAAGGGCTGGACCGTTCAAAGCTCCTGGTGCCCTTTGGGCTTATCCGCCACCCTATAGAAACCTTTAATGATATGAAATATGAGGGAAGAAGCTCCCTTGGAGTTGCCAACCTTATACTTTTCGTATATTTTCTGGAGGAAATGCTTAATTTCACCCTTACGGGTTATCTTTTCACCAATAACAGCAGCGAAGACCTCAGCATAATTGCAGTTTTTGCAAAAACCGTTCTGCTTGTCCTGCTCTGGACGGTATGTAATTGGGCTACCTGTACCCTGTTGGAGGGTGAGGGCACCTTTAAGCAGATTTGGATAGCCACCTGCTATTCTCTTATACCCTTGGTTATTATGAGTCTGCCCATATCTCTGGTGTCAAATTTCTTCTCGGTAAGTGAGGCTAGCTTTTATAACACCTTTACCCTGATAATGCAGGGCTGGTTTATAATCCTACTGTTTTTGGGTATGATGGTTACCCACCAATTTACCGCCGCAAAAACCTTCGGCTCGGCGGTACTGACCCTGGCTATGATAGCCATTGCCGCATTTTTTGTATTACTTTTTGTGTCTATCGCTCAGCAGCTTATGGCGTTTCTAAACACCATATTTACCGAGCTTTCTATAAGATAGGGGAGGGAAGATATGAAAAAATTACTTTCTCTTCTTGTGGCAGGACTGCTGACCCTGGGCATCACCGTTTCGGCGGCCCCCGCAGAGGTAGCACCCAACCCCGACCCCTCATCCGCTTATAAGCTGGAGGTAGGGGATAATTGCACCGTTTCGGTTAAGGATGAGCAGGGCAATACTCTCTGGATTTCCAACCCCAACCCCGACCCCGACTCGGTGGAGGGGCCTTTATATAACAATATGATGTCCCAGCTTGTGGTCACCTATTTTAATGAGGAGCAAAAACAGGCTGTCATAGGCAGCTATCTCGCCTCTATAAACCGTGATACCGCAGAGGTAAAGGAGATATCCGGGGGTTATCGCATCACCTATAACTTTTCCCGCAAGCAGGAGCAGTTTACCATCCCCGTTGAATATACCCTTAATAACGATGTTCTTTCGGTAGAGGTAATTACCTCCGAGATAAGTGAGCGCAGCACATCTTATATAAGTAAAATAGCCCTGCTGCCCTACGCCCTTATGGGCACTCCCGACGAGGAGGGCTGGCTTTTTATCCCCGACGGTAGCGGCGCACTTATAGATTTTGCCGCCTCGGGCAATTCTACCGAGTATTCGGCCCGTGTCTTTGGCCGAGATTTGGCCCTGGCCTACAACTTTGATGAAGGCAATAAGAATACCGCATATCTACCTGTGTTCGGCAGAAGCGGACAGAATTCTGCCTGTCTTGCCGTAATTGAGGGTAATGCCGAGTCGGCCGAGATAGTGGCCGAAAGGCAGTCCGAGCGCTTCGTGCGCGTGGGGGCCTCGTTCATATATAGGGAGTATGATACCGCCCTTATTTCAGGTACCAACTGGAATTATAATGAATATCCCGTTACCGCCGATACTACGGTAACAGGTAATTTCAAGGTAAATTTCCACCTTCTCCCCGGTGGCAGTGACTACGTTGAACTGGCCGCTACCTACAGAGATTATCTCGTAAAAAATAATTCTCTTACCCCGGTTAACGAGGCTGATAGCTATAGCCTTGGTATCAAGGCCTATGGCTCCACCACACAAAAGGCCTCTTTTCTGGGTATTCCTTATCGTAAAAACGTAAAGGTAACCACCTTTGATGACCTTAACGCCCTGGCAGAAAAGCTTAACTCGGCAGGGGCAGCCTCTACCGCATACATTCTTAAGGATTTTGCCACCCGTGGCAGTGTTAAGGCCTATCCCTCCTCGGTTAAAATAGCCTCCTTCCTTGGTGGTAAAAAGGGTCTTGATGCCCTGGCTGAGACTAATGGCGGCGGCATCTTTGCCGAATACGACCTTATGTTTGAGAGGGTAAACGGCCTGCTCTTCCTTAAGGAAAAGCATCTCGCAACCAAGCTTTCCAAGGATTTTGTAGTCAGGTCAAGCTACCACCCGGTTACCTATGCCGAGATAAAAAACAGTAACGTCTACGGCATAAAAGTCGATACTCTGGAACAAAAGGCTGCAAAATTCTTAAAAAAGGTAGCAGGGCAGAGGAGCCTTGGCGTGGCCCTGGCAGGCTTCGGAAACAGCCTGTACAGTGATTTTAACGATAAGCAGACCCTGCGAAGGGATGCCCAGCGTACCGCAATAGAAGACCTGCTTAAAAACTTTGGTCAAAAGGATAAAACCGCATCTCAAGGCGGCAATATCTATACCGCTCTTTTAAGCGGACTGGTTTACGATATTCCCGTAACCTCCAGCCACTTTGATATCGAGAGCAAATCGGTGCCCTTCTATCAGACTGTGCTTAAGGGCTATGTTAATATGCTTTCCGACCCCGTTAATCTTTTCGCCGATACCAACGAGCAGCTGCTGCTTTGTGTGGATAGTGGCACCGTTCCCACCTTTGCGGTTACGGGCCGTGAAAACAGCAGACTTATAAAAACCGATTATAACACCCTTTATAACACCTATATCGGCACCCTGTCAGATACCATTTTAACCCACGCACCCCGCCTTGAGGCTATAAACATGGCCACCGCAGGTGCGACGGTTAAGGCAAAAAACACCCGGGGCAGCCTTTCGATTACCGAATACGATAACGGTGTCAGGGTGCTTGTAAACTTTGGCGGTGCCCCTGCTGTTTATGAGGGCGTTTTAGTCCAACCTAAGGACTACACATATATAAAATAGAACGATAATTGATATAATTTTTTATCGGGCTGATGTACAATTATAATGTATAAATATAAGGAGGAGCAGTTAATGAAAAAATACTCCTGCAAAAAGCTGACGGCGGTAGCCCTGTCGGCCATACTGCTTTTAGTGTCCCTCTTCACAGGCGGACTCCTGGCAGGGGCCGCAGACTATATGACCGTTACACAAATGTGGCAAATGGCCAATACCGATGCCATACAGGAAAACGTAAAGGGTAACTTCCTTTGCTCCGATATGAACTATTCTTCTGTAAAAACACAGGGTGTAGTTTCATCGGACCCTGCTATGGATAACGCCATTTCCTCACGCTTTGCCGTTAAAATAAGTTCACCTGCAGACGAGGGCTATATGCTCCGTGTAAATAACGTGGTGCAGGGTAACCCTTATCTCCATATAAAGGAAATGTGGGTGCCTGCCGATGGCGCGCAGGTGGTTATGATTCAGGTAAAGCTGCCTACAGAAAGTGAGGCAGGTAAGGGCTCCCGTATCCGTATTAACTTTAACGACGGAAACGGCGCATTACTGCTTAATGCCAATACTAAATGCTACACCCTGGAAAAGACGGCCTCTGTCTGGTCAGAGTTTGCCCATTCGGGTACTATAGATAATACCCTTGAAATGGCTCTGCCCTCCGGCTTTGAGGGCTATCTGGCCTTCTCTCTGCCTTCAGGCTTTACGGGCAGCGTAGTTCAGATTTATCTCCGTCTTGGTACCCTTGGCCCCTCCTACGGTGATTTTCTCTTCGGTGGTATTTACTGCACCACCGATTTCAATAAGGCTATAAAGGCTAAAAACGCCGAAATGACCACTGCTGTAAGGCTCACAACTCCAGAGTATATGACAGTTACCGAAAACTGGTATATCTCTCATCAGGATACTATAGCCGATGCCGATAAGGGCAACTTTGCCGTAGGTGATAAGGGCTGGTCCTCGGTGGTTTCCCAGCCTACAGTATCGGTAGCCGATGCTCTTAATAACGCCATCTCTTCAAAATTCTCGGTAAAGGTGTCCACCCCCACCGATACAGGCTACAACCTGAACGTTGGCGGCGTAGTACAGGGTAACCCATATCTCTCCCTGGCTAATCAGTGGGTACCTGCCGCAGGAGCCGAAGCGGTTATGCTCCAGGTCAAGTTACCTGTTGAGGCCGCATCGGGTGCAGGCACAGGCCTTCGTATCAGTATGTACGGCTCGACAAACGGTCTTGTGCTGGAGCAGGGTAAAAAATACTGGCTTCTGGCTAAAGACGCCAACGCCTGGACAGAGCATACTATGTCCTACGTCGAGTGGGGTCTGGCCTTCCTCACATTACCCTCTGGCTTTGAGGGCTACATAGCCTTTGAAACCACCGATGCTTATAAGAATTCCACCGATGGCTCAATCGAAAGCGTAGAGATTCGCCTTGGTAACGTCGGTCCTTCCTATGGTGATTTCTATTACGGCGGTATTTACTGCACCACCGATTTCTGTAAGGCCTTAAAGGCCCAAACCACTACGGGCACTACTACCAGACCTGTTTCTTTGGTAGATACCCTGCCCACAGGCTGGCTTACCCTTACCGATGACGGTAGTTTTTCGGGTAACAGCCCCGCAGCAGGCTCTGCAGTAAATGCTACCGACTTTGCTATATCCGACCTTGGCTGGGCTTCCCAGGCGCCCCAGGCTACCGCCACCAATGCCGATAAGCTTGAGTGCTCGGTATCCTCAAAATATTCCGTTAAGCTCTCTGCCCCCCGTAACGAGGGTATAAGGGTAACGGGTACTCCTTCAACCCCCAGCCTTGCTCACAATAACGTATGGGCAGATGCCACAGGTGCCGAGGCTGTTATTATACAGGTCAAAATGCCTCGTGAACACGCCGCAGGCGCAGGCTCTGTGTTAAGGGTACAGATAAATGGCTTCTATAATAACGCATCCTACGAGTGGTTCTGTATCCAGGCCAATACTAAATACTGGACCCTTGGTGTTGATGACTCCGCCTGGACCGCTCACACCATCTCCAGCTACGATTATGCAGGCTTCCTCACCCTGCCTTCGGGCTTTGAGGGATATATAGCCTTTGAGCTGCCTGCCACTATGCAGGGCGCCTCTACCGCATCTATCTATGCGGCAAGCCTGGCACCCGGTGCAATAGGTCCCGACTACGGTGACTTCTATTATGGCGGTATCTACTGCGCCAAGCAGTTCAATAAAGCCGTAAAGGGTAAGACCGCCGCTATGGCCGAGGCAGTTCCTATGACCCTTGAGGCTCCTATAGACGGACCCGCTTGGGAATCAGGTGAGTGGAACTCCCTGCAGATTACAAAGCCCTTCAAACGTGCCAAGGACGCTAATGAGCCTGTAGCCTCCACCCTGGCCCTCCTTGATAAGGGTTGGGGCGCACCCTCCAAGGCTACTATGAGCTATACCGATATTTTAGATAATACGGTAGCGGCTAAAACGGCAATTAAGTTGTCCTCGGATATTGAGGAAGGCTATGCCGCACAAACCACCTTCCCCTATATTAAATTTAACACTCCCATTGATATGACCGAGTGTAAATACCTCCTTCTCCAGCTTAAAACCCCTGAGCTTACAGATAGCACCGCCGCATCCCAGTTCCGCTTTGTTGAGCTGAATTATACCTTAAACGGCGTGGATGGTGGCACAGGCGGTGACTGGTCGGGTGCTACCTATTATTATCTCACCAAAAAGGGTAATGAGTGGGTAGACGGCACTATGGGCGGCTACGGCACCGTAACCCTGCCCACAGGCTTCGAGGGCTACGTGCTTATCGACCTCTCGACAATAGTAGGCAACGGCCAGGTAAATAACTTTACCGTACGCAATTTCGAAATCAGACCCGGCGCCTTCGGTGCAGGTTATGGAGATTTTGTTCTCGGCGGCGTTTACGGCGTATATGAGTTTAAGGAAAGTCTTTTAGGTAAGGTGCTTGGCGCCGATGCCGAGTATATGACCTCCTACCGTGAAAACGACGTCCAGAAAATGGATGCTGTCCGTTATAACATTACCGCTATCGGTGATACCGTAGAGTTTACCGACCTTGCCTATGCCGAAAAGGCAAGGGAACTCTATAACACCCTTGTCCCCGTGGATCAGGAGAAAATCGAAGACTCATATATGAATAAACTGGCCGATGCCGAGGCAAAGCTTGCTAAATACAAGCCCACCTTCTTAGGCTTTAAGGCAAAGGGCGACTCCACCGCCGCCGCACTTAAGGCAGGCGCCACACTTAATATAAACATTCCCGAGGGCTATACCGTAGCCGATTACGGAATTATTTATATAAAGTCTACAATGCTTAAGGACAGCCCCCTGGTATTGGATGATGTTCGCATCACCAAGGTGGCCACCCCCGTCACCGTTCAAAGCGGGGATGTAGAGGCAAACGCCGTTATAGATATGACCGCAGTGGATCAGTATGACGATCAGTATGTATTCCGTGCCTACGTGGTGTATAAGAATACTGCTGACGGCTCCACCGTCACCACCTATAACAGCGGTATAGTGTCGGGCGAAACCCTTTCCGATACCGCCTCTGTGGCACTTATTGACGTAACCAACGCCGCAGGTATCTCGGTGTATGCAAAATAATAAAATTACAGTAAGGAAGTGTTTCATTTGAAAACAGCAAAGAAGCTCTTATCGGTAGTACTTGCAGTGGCAATTCTGGCAACCACTCTGGTTTTCAGCCTTACCACCTCCGCCGCTACCGACCCCGACGCAATGGTCATCACCTCCACCAACGCCTACGGCCCTAATAGCTACGGCATTGGCGGAACAAGCCTTAACATTCTCGGTGTAGACGGTAGCTTCTACTACCAGGAAAAACCCGACAAGGCCATTGACGAGAAGACGGATTCGGAATACAGGGTTTACGATAAAGGCTGGAATACTAATCACCCCACAAGTCATGCCACCCTTTCTTATGCCGACCGTCTGGAAAATGCGGCGGCCTCCAAGTTCTCGGTAAAAATGACCTGTGAGCATAACGAGGGCTTTAAGGCGACCGTAAAAAACTATCCTATTTTTTCTTCAGTATCTGTATGGTGTCCCATTGAAGGCGCCAAGGCTGTTATGCTTCGTGTAAAGGTCCCCAAGGGAACAGATAGCACTACTTCTATAAGAATCGCTATGGGAACATCGAACGCTTGGGGAAACGGAAACAGTACAATGTATCCGGGAAGCAATACTGCTGAGTATTGGTATATTGCTAATAATTCTTCCTCTTGGGTCAAGGGCGGTACCGCTCCCAATCAGACTTATGGTGCAGTTCAGCTCACCCTTCCCAGCGGTTTCGACGGCCATATTGCTCTTGCTCTGCCCGAGGGTGCAACCTCTGTTGAAGGTATGCAGATAGGTACTATGGAATTTATCCTTGGTACCCTTGGACCCGACTATGGTGATTTCTACTATGGCGGTATCAGCACACTGGCCGAGCTGCCTGTAGTAGGTGAAAATAACACCACCGCAACCTTCAATGGTGAAACCGAGCCCCTCTGCAACTATACAGGTACCGTTGAATATGGTTATCAATGGGCACCTAGTGTTACCGATACCACAGTACAGACCTTTGTTGATAACCATCACGGTTTTGCAGGAGAAAATGCTATTAAGATTTCTGCCGCTTCCGATACAGGCGCCCGTGTTAACAATCCCATAGTCGCCTACATCCCCGCAGAACGCAGTATGAATGGCGTTACCCATATTATGACCTATGTGGAAATTCCGGAAAATGCCAAGAACGATGCTTATAATATTCGTCTGCTTATTCACGGCGGAGAGGGTGGATTCAGATTCAGAGATGCTGCAGGTACTGTTTATAAAGGTGATTACGATAGCGGAGAATATTCCTATCTGGCTCTTGACGGTACTGAGTGGGTTACCGACACCTTGAGTGCTGATAGCCAGTTCAAAACCTCTGTTATTAAAAACGGCTTTAAAGGTTATCTTAAATTCGATGTTACTAAAATTACCTGGAGCGGCACAGCTCCTACCGATGTAAACAGCCTTGTGCTTGATGACATTGGCTTCACACTCGCTTCCTACGGTCCCACCTACGGCGATTACTACTTCGGCGGCGTTTATATGCTCTCTGCCGATTATGATTCCCGCTTTGCCCGCCTCGGCGCAGACGGTGAGAAAATGGCCCTTAACTTTGTTCGTGACAATACAAACATTGCTTACAGAACCTACGGCACCACCGCCCTTACCGAGGAAACAGCAACAGCTATAACTGTAAATGACCCCGGTTATGGAAAGATATTGGCTTCGACAACAGGAATAGCATTAAGGAACAAAGGTTGGGGAAGCAGAACATCATACGCTACAATGACGTTTAATGATTTCGCTGCTATAGGATATAATCGTTCTATTACAATATCCTCTACTATAGATGAAGGATATGGCCTGGCAAATAGCATACATACATTTATTCTTGATTCCACAACAACTTATATGAAATATACGACGCAAAACACCTGGACCCGCGATGAAATAGGCGGTCAGGCAAGGTATGTTATGTTCTACCTGGAAACACCTGAAAATGGTGATACAAGTGCCATTCGTTTACTTGTATCAGGCGACCAAAGTGGTGGATATAGCGGTGGTATTAACAGTGCGCCATATACCTATTTAGATACCTCTGCCTCTGAATGGAGCGAATGGGGCACAACAGGTGACCAGTATGGAGATATATCCCTTCCTGCAGGCTTTAAAGGATATGTCGTTGTAGACGCAGCTAATCTGCTTAACGAGTTTGCTGATTTCAGAATTCAGAGCGTAGAAATCAGATTTGGAAAGTTCGGCCCCAGCTACGGTAGCTATACCTACGGCGGTTACTGGACACTTACCAACTTCTCTACCGATAATATCTATTTCAAGACAAATCGTGTTGCATGGACATCTACACCTTCAATAACCGATACCTGGGAAGGCTATATGACCGACAACCGTGCAAAGGAAATCTACTACCACGGTGACGTTAATAAGAGCTTTGACGTTGATATCTGCGACCTGGTTGCCCTTAACAATGCCGATGCAGATTATTACTACGTAGACGCTGATATGGTATTAGACGGAGAAATTAAGGACAACGATATAGCTGTTCTTAGAAAGTGTCTTATCGGTGCTATGAACATCGCAGACCTTAAAAACGCAGACCTGGCAGACGTAATAAATTTTGAGGATGCGGTTTCGGCAATTTCTGAGGCCAATGTCGCAACCGCCGCTCAATTAGATTCCGCCACCGCAGCATATATGGCCTTGTCCGACGAGCAGCAGACCTTCGTTTCCACCGATAAGGTCGCAAGGCTCAACACCCTGAACGCCGCCCTTACGGATGTCCGCCCCACAATGCTGGGCTTCAGCTGTAGGGATAACGGCGCCACCGCCCAGGCCCTTAAAATAGGCACCGACTGCAACGTTACCGCACCTGAGGGCTATACCGTTACAGGCTATGGCACCGTTGCTATTTCGGCCGCTAACTTTAACACTGCAGACCTCTTGACGGTAGATACACAGGGCGCAACGGTTACCTCGGTAGCCGCTACCGATGCCAAGGGACAAATAAGTGCGGTTTACAGCTTTGCTGACAAAACAAAATATCTTGATGATATTTTAACCAGGTCTTACGTAGAGTACTCCGACGGAGAAAATACCTATAAGGTATACAATAATATATACAAATACTCCGATGATGTTGAAGACCTGTGTATGAGCGCAAGAATGATAGACGTTGCCAACCACTTTAACGTTTCTATCTTCCAAAAGCTTGCCGCCGCCGTGTCGGATATACTATCTGCATAATAAAAAGCACCTTGCTCACGCAAGGTGCTTTTTAAATGCAAACTGCAAAATCCGGAATTAACCTGTCTGCGACGGTGGAGGGATTGGGTGGTAACACCATATTACCTTAATAAGTTAATAACACCTGCTGACCACTGATACAAAAAGGTATCTATCCGCATTTTACCAATATGGTTTCATCCCCGATAATATCTATATTCTCCCAAGGGATTATAATATCATCCTCACGCCCTAAAATCCCCAATGCCTTGGGTCTGCCGAATATTATAAGAGCGGAGAGCCTGCCGTCTGTCGTGTCCAGCTCCACGTCGCCCACGTAACCCAAAATGGTACCGTCTTGCACACAAACCACCTGACGGTCCTTTAACTCTGCAATTCTTTGAATCATAAAAATCACCTCATATAATTCAATGAGGTGATTTTCTTTAACATCCCTTAATTTTACTTATAGCCCCTTTTTCCAGGCGGGAAACCTGGGCCTGTGATATACCTATGCGGTCGGATACCTCCATTTGGGTCTGACCCTTCATATAACGCAGGGACAGTATCAGCCGTTCTCGGTCACTAAGCTTTTTTATTTCCTCCTTAAAGGAAATCTCATCCAGCCAGTTGCGGTCATCGTTCTTATCGCCTACCTGGTCCAGCACGAATATGGTGTCCCCGCCGTCGGAATAAACCGGCTCATAAAGAGAAATAGGGTCCACAATACTCTCCAGGGCAATCACCACGTCGGCTTTTGAAAGCCCCAGCCTGTCGGCAATCTCACTTACGTCGGGCTCGCGGTCCAACTCGGCGGTAAGCTGCTCCTTGGCCTGCATAGCGTGGTATGCAGTGTCCTTTATGGAACGACTGACCCTGATAGAGCTGTTATCTCGCAGATACCGTCGCACCTCGCCGATTATCATCGGCACCGCATAGGTGGAGAACTTTACGTTCTGTGTAATATCAAAATTGTCAATGGATTTAATAAGTCCGATACATCCTATCTGGAATAGGTCGTCAAGGTTTTCACCCCTGCCCGTAAACCTCTGTATAACGCTTAATACCAGCCTCAAATTACCGCTTATCAGCTCCTCACGAGCCAGCTTATCGCCCGTCCTGGTCCGCTTTAGCAGCTCCTCCTTTTCCTTCTCCTTGAGCATGGGCAGCTTGGATGTGTCTACCCCGCAGATTACCACCTTATTTACGTACAAAAACAACACCTCCGATAATACAATTAAAGTATTGCCGAAGGTGCCGTCTATTAACCTTATAAAATATTTTTTATGTCGACAAAATTCACTTGATTTTTATGTTTTAATGTGCTACAGCTCTATCACCGATATGAACAGGTCACCCTGCCTTGTGTGAAAGTTTTTACCCTCCGGCGAGCAAGGAACACCGTCCTTAATAAAGCAGGTGTTTACGGCCTTGCTAAAGCCTGTTGACGTAGCCTTAATATAGGCCTCCTTAAGGGTCCACAGGGTGAAAAATCCGTCAGGGGAGGACTGAAGAAAATCGGTTTCCTCCCGACAACAGACCCTTGCCGCCGTCTTTTCGCAAACAAACCTTTTCAGCTGAATATCAATACCTACAGGCCTGTCGCCTACGGCCACCGCCACAAAGTTATCGGAATGTGAAAGACTAACGTGGCGGTCTTTTAGCTGTGGCCTGCCATCACGGTCCCTATGAAGGGACGATATAGCCTGTTCCCCGATAATTCGGGCAAGCAGCGCCCTTGCCGCCAGGGACTGTAGAGCCTTGTCCCCGGGCTTTGCATTTATATATTCCTGCTGGGCAGGGGATAAAAGACTGTAGATTCGACGAAGCTCATCTTCACCGAAATCGGATATTGCCGAAACCGTAAAATTCATTATTTTACCTTTGCCTGCTCAAGCAGAATTTTAAACGCCTTTTCCTGGGCGGCCATTTTCTGAACGGTAAAATCGGGGTTATCCAGGGCGGCCAGGGCAGAAGCGCCATACTGCTCCTCAAGGTCGGCACGGGTGTCCTCAATCTCCTGGGCGGTCAGCTTCTGGTCGTTGACCTGCAGGATGTAGTAGTTAAGCATATCCGCCATAATAGAGGGTTTGATATAATTGTCCTTAAGATAGGTTTCAAAGGAGTCTACCGTCATTCCGTTAGCAACTATGAAATCTTCATAGCTCATATTGTTCTGCTGAGCTACCTGCTTATAATATGCAACCTCGGAGTCAAATGACAGCTTAAGCTCTTTATCGGGATATTTATTCACGGTGGTTGCCTTGTAGATATTGTTATATATGCAGTACTGTGCGGCAAAATCTGCGGCAGCCTTCTCGTAATCGGCTAAAGAGTCAAAGCCGTACTCCTTGACGTTTTCCTCATCGGCAGGCTTGTAGGCGGTAACGTAGTTTACCTTTACGGTAAATACAACAGCCTTTCCTGCCAGGTCGGCAGAATGATAGTTGGTGGGGAAGGTGAGGTTAAGGTCAACGGTAGAGCCGATAGCAACGCCGACAAGACCTTCCTCAAAGCCGTCAATAAAGCTGTTTGAGCCAATTGTCAGGTCATAACCTGTGTCGGTGCCGCCCTCAAAGGCAACACCGTCCTTTTTGCCGGTGTAGTCGATGTTTACCACGTCACCATCTGCCACAACACCCTCGGTCTTCTTATATGAAAGGGTTGTACCAAAGGTCTGGTCATAGTATTCGGCATACATCTCTTTATAGTAGGCAGAGTCGGTATCTACCTCGGTAGAATAGTCGCCGACGGTCATATATTTTTCCATATTATATTTGTAGTACATTCCGTCGGAGGAGAAACTCTTTATAATAAAGGGAGCGCTGATGGCGGCGGCCAGTACGCAGACGGCAAGTGCCACAATCAGTATTATTTTGCCTGCACCGAGCTTCTTTTTGGCAGGCTTTTCTGCCACAACCTCGCTCTCCTCGGCACGGGCGGCCTTCTTGGCAGGGGAGGTCTCTTTTTTATCCAGCTTTTTAAGGAAGGAAACTGCCCAGGTGCGGTCGATTATTACCGAATTATCGCTGTCCAGCAGGTCGGCGGCCCTTTCCTTAAGGCTTTCGTACTGCTCCATAGGAATTTCGGCCACCAGAGGGCGAGAGCCTGTTATCTGCAGACAGAACTTATCATCCTTTTTAAATATACGGGCATCCTTAATCTCCAGGTCGGACATCTGCTCCTGGGCCTGGGTGGTATATACGGCCTTGAGAGCCTCCATAATGCGGTCGTCAAGCTCCTCGTCAAAAAGGGTAAGCTTTTCCTGCAGGTCGTCCTGACTGCCTACTATTCTGTAGGTGTATCCGTCATCCTCACGCTGTTGCTTTTCAAGGGCAATGTCGGCCTCGGTGCGGTCATCCTCGTTGGCCGCTACCCAAATCATAATTTTACGCTGGGGGTCGTGATAAAAACGTTCATCCATTTGCTTTTTCTCCGTTCTGTAATTATTCTTCTCCGTCTTTTAGCTGATTAAGGGAGGCCGCCTTTAAATAGGCATTTATAAAGCCGTCAAGGTCGCCGTCCATAACTGCGTTTACGTTACCGCTTTCAAAGGAGGTGCGGTGGTCCTTTACCAGGGTGTAGGGCATAAATACGTAGGACCGTATCTGTGAGCCCCAGGCAATTTCCTTCTGTACACCCTTAATATCCTCTATCTTATCAAGATGCTCACGCTCTTTTATCTCAATAAGCTTGGATTTCAGCATTTTCATTGCCATTTCACGGTTTTGGTGCTGACTGCGCTCGTTCTGGCAGGCCACCACGATTCCCGTGGGCAGGTGGGTTATGCGTATGGCAGACTCGGTCTTGTTAATGTGCTGTCCGCCTGCGCCCGATGAACGGTAGGTATCAACCCGCAGGTCCTCGGGACGTATTTCAACCTCTACTGTATCATCCACCTCAGGCATAACGTCCAGGGAGGCAAAGGAGGTGTGTCTTCTGCCCGACGCATCAAAGGGGGATACACGTACCAGGCGGTGTACACCGGCCTCGCTTTTCATATATCCGTAGGCGTTTTCACCCTCTATGCGAAGCACGGCGCTTTTAAGACCTGCCTCATCTCCGTCAAGGAAATCAATAAGGGCTACCTTAAAGCCGTGGGACTCGGCCCAGCGGGTGTACATTCTCACAAGCATCTGATTCCAATCCTGGGCCTCGATGCCGCCGGCTCCTGCGTGGAAGGTAAGTATAGTGTTGGCGGCATCGTATTCACCCGTCAGCAGGGTGGAAAGACGCATAGCTTCCAGGGATGAGGCAAACTCATTGATAGATTCGGTCACCTCATCTAAAACCGAAAGGTCACCCGCCTCGTCGGCCAGCTCTATAAGCACCTCTGTGTCGTCGTAAAGGGAACGCAGACGGTCATATTCCTGAATACGACCCTTCAGCTTGCTGGTTTTCTGCACGATGGCCTGGGAATTTTCAAGGTCGTCCCAAAAGCCGGGGGCGGCAGACTGGGCCTCAAGACGCTCAACCTGGTCGGTAAGGCTGTTATAGCCGATAGCATCCTTAAGGTCGGCCAGCTCATCCTTATAAGAGGTAAGCTTTAAGCCTAATTCTTCAAACTCAAGCATTAAAAGTTATTCTCCCTTCCTGCAAACAAAGGCGCACCAGTTATCCTTGGTGTAACGCTCTACAATTTCAAAGCCGAATTTTTTAAAGGCGGCGGTTACGTCCTGCTCACGGATGTCAATAATTCCCGAGGTCATCAGAAGACCGTCCTCGGTCATAAAGTCGGCAACGTTTTCCAGCAGTTTTATAATAACGTCGGCCACGATATTTGCGCAAACAATGTTGTATTTGCCTGTGACCTTTTCAGCCAGGTCACCAACCATAAGCTCAATTTTATCAGATACACCGTTTATTTCGGCATTTTCCTTTGCCACCTTTACCGATTGAGCGTCAATGTCAACGCCAACTGCCCTTTGGGCGCCCAACAGCAGGCCGGCAATACCTAAAATGCCGCTGCCGCAGCCAATATCCAGTAGGGTAGAGGTTTCGGTTACGTATTTCTCCAATATGCCAAGGCAAAGGGAGGTGGTGGCGTGGGTGCCTGTACCGAAGGCGGCGCCGGGGTCAATGCTTAACACCTTGCGGCCGGTGGTGTTGTTATATTCCTCCCAGCTGGGGCGAATAACCAGCTTTTCACCGATTTCGGTGCATTTGAAATATTTTTTCCAGCCGTCGGCCCAGCTGGAATCGTTAACCTCTTCGCTTACCATTTCGTAAGCAATATGAGAGGCCTCCAGCAGACCCTTCAGATACTCAGCGGCCTCGGTGGCATTGTCCTCCTCGGAAATGTAGATGTGTATTATGGAGTAGCTTCTGTCCCTCTCGAGCAGCTCCTGCTCAATAAGGTCTACGTGGGCTATCTCCCAGGATTGCTCAATAAGGTCGGAATAATCCTCAATATATATTCCATAAGGTACCGCAACGTTAGCTATGGCCGATGCCTGCTCGGTGTCCTCGGACCTTACCTTTATGCAGATTTCTGTCCAGTTCATATAGTTCTCCATTATAAATTTTATATCTAAATAATAATAACACATATTGTAAAAAAAATAAAGCATTAAATTAGTATTGATAATTTTGACATATTATAGTAAAATTATCTAATAGGAATGTAAGCAAACGGAGGATGTTTGAATATGATTTGGCACAACTCAGCCGCCGAAGAGGTTATTAGCGAGCTTAATACCGACCGTGAAAAGGGCCTTCGCACCGAGGCGGCCGCAACCCGCCTTTCCCGTTACGGTAAAAACGAGCTTAACGATATTAAACAGAAAAAGTTCTTTAAATATTTGCTGTCAGAGCTGAGGTCTTTTATAAGCATAGCCCTGGCCGTTACCGCCGCTATTTTCTTTGTTGTTTCCTTGGTAACCGAGGATGCAGGCTGGCTGGACAGCGTTATGATACTGGCCGCCCTTATTATACAGATGGTGGTTACCGCCGTTGCAAAATATAAGGCCGACGGCGAGCTTGGCCGACTGAGAAACAGCGTGGGTACCACCGCCACCGTTATCCGTGACGGTGAGGAAAGGGTTATACCTTCTTCCGAGCTGGTGCCCGGTGATATTATGCTCCTTAAAAACGGTGATTACGTCCCTGCTGACGGCCGCCTCATCGACTCTTACGTGCTCACCTGTGACGAGTTTAAGCTTACGGGGGAAAGTGTACCCGAAGAAAAGGTTCACGATATTCTTTTTGATGATATTACCCCTCTTGAGGCCCGTAGTAATATGGTCTACAGCGGTAGCTGTGTCGTTAACGGAAGGGGAGTAGCTGTTGTAACCGAAACAGGCTATCTTACCGAGCTTGGTAAGAGAGAAAAAATCTCCCGCCATACCGATACTACCCTTACCCCCCTGGGCACAAAGCTTGCCCGCTTTAGTCATCTGTTTTCGGTGGGTGCTATAGTTTCGGCCATCATAATTTTTGTGATTGGTATTATTGCCAACTTCTCTTCCTACGAGGTTTCCTTTGCTTCCACAGTGCTTGGCCATCTGCTGCTGGCCCTGGCGGTCTGCACCGCCGCTCTGCCCGATACTATCAGGGCAATTCTTGCGGTTACTACCGCTTTTTCGGTAAGCCGCCTGCAGAAAAAAGAGGTTACGGTTAAGAATTTCCGTATCGCAGAGGAAATTAAGGACGTGACGGTTATCTGCGCCGATAAGACAGGCACCTTTACCACGGGTGATATGAGCGTTGTCAAGCTTTATACCGCCGACACCACCTATCTGCTTGACGGCGATACCATAGATGATGCCGCCGCAAATATGCTGCGTTTGGCTCTCATTTGCAGTAATTTTAATCCCTCCCAGCATACCGAACGCCACGCCAACGACCTTGAATCGGCTATCGAGGCGGCAAGCATAAAATACATTGCTTTAAGTAAAAACGATATTGACGGACTTTACCCCAAAATTGCCGAGCTTCCCTTTGATTCTGAGCGACGGCTTATGACCACCGTCAGCGCCATAAACGGCCAGCCCTACGCTATAGTAAAGGGGGCTCCCGAGGTGGTGCTGGACCGTTGTCACGGCATTGATGCCGAGAGGCTGGGCGCAAAGGTTCAGGAGTTTGCGGCCGAGGGTCTTATGGTCCTGGCCCTGGCTCTGAAGCCCCTGGGTGAAATTCCTGCTAATCCTAACTGTGACGAGCTTGAAAACGACCTTACCCTGGTAGGTCTTATCTGTTTTGAGGACCCTGTACTGCCCGATGCCGCCACACTTTGCAGCCAGTGCAAAAGCGCAGGCATAAAGGTGGTTATGATAACGGGTGACCATATTACAACCGCCAAGGCAGTAGCTGAGAAAATTGATATTCTGTCCGATGACAGCGAGGCTATCAGCGGTGCAGAGCTGGCAAGTCTTACCGATGAAGAACTGGCTGCCTGCGTACATAATTACAGCGTCTTTGCCAGAGTATCCCCGCAGGATAAGCTTCGCATTGTTACCGCCTTTAGGACAGGCCTTGAAAAGGTGGCCGTCACAGGTGACAGCATAAACGATACTCCCGCTATGCTGGAGGCCGATATTGGCTGTGCATTAGGCCTTACCGCTTCCGATATGGTTAAGGATTCGGCCGACCTTGTGTTGAGTAACAATCGTTTCTCTGCCCTTATTTCCGCCGTTAAGGAAAGCGGCAGAATACTTACAGGG
This sequence comes from Clostridia bacterium, assembly GCA_017623235.1. GTDB lineage: Bacteria > Bacillota > Clostridia > Oscillospirales > Acutalibacteraceae > SFWF01. Next base: position 72,398 of record JAGAPN010000026.1, read on the forward strand.
GTTAAAAAGAGCCTTAGCTATATGCTTTCGGGCAATATTGCAGAGGTTCTTGTGGTGCTGTTTGGTCTTATTATATTCGGCAGGTCGCCCCTTTCGGCGGCAGCTCTGCTTTTTGTAAATCTGCTTACCGATATCCTGCCGGCTCTGGCATTCTCGGCTGAAAGGGTAGGGGATGAGGAAGCAGTTACCCGCCACGCCACCACGTTTGGCAAGAGCTTCTTCGGTTGCTTGGCCGCACCTTCACTTATTATTACGGTGCTGGCCCTTGTGGCCTACGGCCTGGCTCTGCCATTGGGTGAAGCGTCAGCCTCTGCGGCTACCCTCGGGGTGGTAATAGTGGGTGAGCTGGTCCACGCTTTTGGCGTAAGTCTTAAAAACACCGTCTTTTCTACGGCTACCCTTCGCAATCTTTCAATGCCTGTAGCTTGCGGTATTTCACTTATAGTTCTTATCCTTTTCCTCGTAACACCCGCAGGCGCCCTTCTTTCCCTTAAGGGTATGGGAGCTGCAGGTTGGCTTATGGTTATAATTTCTGCCGTAGCGGTCTTCCTGGCCGATGAGGCCACCAAGCTTGCCGACTTTTTTGCAAAAAAGTAATTTTTCTTGTAAATCGGCCTGCTTTATTGTACAATAAATAAAAAGGCTTTCGCCTTTCAGGAGGAATCTTAATGCCCACACCCAATACCCTTAAGTTTGAAACCAAGCGCAAAAACCTCTATCTTCGTGTAGTACGTGGCCATTTTGCTACCAGCAACTGCCACAGCAACTACTACATTGATGTGGCTGCGCAAAAATCCCGTCTTTCCGAGGCCAATGCCGTTGCCGAGGAGCTTAGCAGTTATTACTACCACAGTAACGTTGTAGATACTATCCTTTGCCTTGACGGTACCGAGGTTATAGGTACCTGCCTTGCCAACTCCCTTACCAAGGCGGATATTATGAATATGAACGCCCACAAGACTATATACATCGTTACCCCCGAGTCTACAAACTCCAGCCAGTTGCTTTTCCGCGATAACATCGTTCCTATGATACAGGGCAAGCACGTACTTATTTTGGCGGTATCCGTAGCCAGCGGTAAGACGGTAGAGGCCGCCGCCGACGCCGTCCGTTATTATGGCGGAACGGTAGAGGGTGTGGCTTCAATATTCGCCACCAAGGAGGAGTGTGCGGGAATTCCCGTTCATTCGGTATTCGACCCCAAGGATATCCCGGGTTATGGTAGCTATCCCTCCCACAACTGTCCTCTTTGTAAGCAGGGCCAGAAGCTGGATGCTCTAATAAATTGCCACGGCTATTCAAAACTGTAAAACAAAAGACCCGAAGAGTTAATCTTCGGGTCTTTTAATTTCCCAGTAATAGCGTCTGTTTGATGGGGGGAAATCCTCAAGCAAACCGTATTCGGGGTCAAAAAATCTTCCTTCAAAATAAAGGGACCAATGCCAGCATTTTGGGGTTTCAAGGCTTAGTAGGGCAATTTTGGGCAGGTCGGTCTTTTTTTCTGCCTGCCGACGTTGATTGCCGTACTCAATACCGCAAAGCTCCAGCACTCGTATCATATCCTTAAGGGTGGTTTCCCGCTCGGTACCGCAAAGGTCTATTATCTCATCAACGGTTTTTCCTGTCAGCATTGCCAGCACGGCCTGGCCGCACTGCAGAGGGTCGGGCTCAAAAATATGGCTGGGATTTTCACAAAGACTCATTTCCTCACCTCTGAGGGTAGTTTTTCCAGCAGTATTAGGCCTGCCAGTACCACCGCCATACCTAAAAAGCCTAAAATTCCGGGCATTTCCGCAAAGGCGATTATGCCGACTATAGCCGCAACAACAGGCTCGGTTATAGATAAAATCGAGGCCTTGCTGGCCGAGGATTTCGATAGACCGTAGGTGTAGAGCAGATAGGGGATAACGGTGCAAAGTATAGAGATACCAACCGCCATAAGCAGGTTTTCAGGTACACTCAGCAGGGTAACCGTTTTCGGTATATCGCAGATAAAGGAGCAGCCTATGGTGCTGAATAAAAAGGTGTAAAATATTACCGTTAAGGTGCTGTATCTTGAGGAGGCCAGCTTGCCGAATATGCTATAAAGAGCATAACCTATACCGGAGCCCAGGCCAAACAGCAGGCCTATAGGGGTAAAGTTAAGGCTGCCTGAAAGGCATACCATAGCGCTGCCGCCAAAGCATATAGCCAGGGCCGCCAGCTTTCCCGGGGTCAGTCTTTCCTTAAATACGAGGGCCGACATCAGGGTGACCCATATAGGGGAGGTATACATAAGAATACAGGCCACGGATACCGAATTTTCCCCAATAGAGGACATATAGCAGATGTTGAAAAACATAAAGCTGCATATACCCGAGCCTATAAACATCCATATATCCCTTAGCCTTATTTTTAAAAGGGAGGGTTGTTTTATAAGCAGTACCACCAGCATAGTAAGGGTGGTAATAAAGGCCCTTATAGTCACAATCTGTACCGAGGTAAAGTCCTCGGCAAGCATCCAACGGGTGAATATGCTGATTGTGCCCCAAAATGCGGTAGAGAGAAGTATAAAGGCGTCGCCTTTTGAAATAGATGCTTTATTCATTTATTAAATACCGGCAAAGCCGCCAAAGGCTACTGAAAGCAAAGCGGCAATTATCAGGGTGATGGGCAGCCCCTTCACCGTATCGGGCAGATCTACCGCTGCCATTCTGTAATTAATTGCGTAGAAGATTACAGATACCAGGGTAAAACCAAGACCTGCACCTACAGCGTAAAGCAGGGCCAATGGATAACTTGTGACATTATCGTATGTCACAGAACTGAGGCAAACTCCCAGTACCGCCGCCGAGCAGTAAAGCAGGGCGGAATTTTGGCTTATAAAGCCGTAAACGGCAGGTAAAAGCTTTTTACTGAGAGTGAAAACAAGGGCGAGTATACCGCAGATTATTATAATCGCAGCCAGGGCCGATAGATATTCTATTTCTAAAGGAGAGAGAACGAATCGGTCAAGAGGATAAAAGGCGGCAGTAGTTATCAGCATAAGGGTGGTCAGCAGACCGCATTTTTTAAGCAGGGGCAAAAGACCTGCCTGCTCATCGGCAGCTTCGGTTACGCCCAGCAGCTTCGACAGCACGATATTGTCGGTGAGTATGGCGGCGGCCAGGAGGGTTATAACAGCGCTCATTATTTATCCTCCTTTACTGTAAAATGCTTTACTATAACGTTATAGGCTATAAGCAGTAGTCCCAGCAGAAGTAAGCCGCCTGCAGGGGTGGCGAAAAATGCCACGGGGGTCAGCCATTTTGTATAAAGGTCAATGCCCAGGATACTGCCAAGGCCTATAACCTCACGGATAATTCCGCATATAATTATAAGAACACCGTGACCTGCCGCAGGAATAAGAGCGTCAAGTGCGGCCTTGCCGACAGAGCCCTCAAGGTAGCGGCTGTAATCGGTAACAATGGGGGCTATAACGGCTAAAAGGGGCAGATATATGCCCAGCGCCTCTACCTCGTCCGGCAGGATAAGGGACAGGGGTATTGTTAGCATTCCCACGATACCGACCGATATAATCAGCTGTGCAAAAGGAGCGGTAGTCTTGTTTAAAAAGCCTTTAAGAGCCGAGATTATCAGCGCAGATAGGGTAATGGTGATTATCGAGATAAGGGCGGCGGCTACTGCGGTAAGGACGCTGCAAACGGTAGCCAGTAGGGGCACCGCCGCAATAAATAACGGATGATAAATCTTGCGGTCAAATAGCACCTTAAGCATCGGCAGACACCTCCTTGGCCTTCATAAACTTGGGTATAAAGCTGCCCAGGGGGCAGGTGAATATAAATTTGTCAATTAAGGGGGTCAGCAGATTCATTATAAGAATACTGTAGGAAACACCCTCGGGCAGGGAGGCAAAAAGTCGTATAACCATTGTAATAATACCGCAACCAAGACCGAAGATTATCTTGCCGATTTTGGTCATAGGCGTGGTAACGTAGTCGGTAGCCATAAAAATGGCGCCCAGCATAATTCCGCCCGAGAACACC
>JAGAPN010000027.1 GCA_017623235.1 Clostridia bacterium
ACCGTTTGAAATATTTATTGGAGGTATTCATCAATGAACAAGACTGAATTAGTTGCTGCTGTTGCAGAAAAAGCCGGTGTTTCTAAGAGTGTTGCTGATGCTGCTGTTGCTGCATTCGTAGCTACCGTTACCGACGCAATGAAGGCTGGCGACAAGGTTACTCTCGTAGGCTTTGGTACTTTCGAGGCTAAGAATCGTGCTGCCAGAACCGGCGTTAACCCCAAGACCGGCGAGACCATCCAGATTGCAGCTACCAAGGTTCCTGCTTTCAAGGCTGGACAGGCTCTTAAGAACGCTGTAAAATAATCAGTAAGAATTTAAAGCCGTCGGTGTTCCGTCGGCTTTATTCTTTTTTATCCCTTAAGGAGAAGTTATGCGACTTGATAAATATTTAAAGGTTTCCCGCATTATAAAGCGCAGAACCGTTGCCAACGAGGCCTGCGATGCAGGACGTGTAAGCGTAAACGGTCGACAGGTAAAGGCCTCCTACGACGTAAAGGTAGGGGACATTCTTGAGATAACATTCGGTACTAAAACCGTAAAGGCAGAGGTGTTAAATGTTGCCGAGGCTATTAAAAAGGATGATGCGGCGCTACTGTACAGACTCATTGATTGACATAAATATACCACCGCTGAGAATATAATTTAGCGGTGGTGTTTTTATGTCAGAAGAAAACAAAGGCAGAATCCATAATATTATAATGGAACAATGCCGAAAAATGAATATGACCGGTGTGAACGAGGTAAAGCTTTTTGATGAGGAAACCGTTGTGCTGGATACCTCCGCAGGTCAGCTTACAATAAAAGGGGAGGAGCTTTATATAGAGGCTTTTAGTAATACCAGCGGAGAGCTTTCTATGCGAGGCAGAATAATAGCCTTTGCATATAAGGATAATATTACCGACAAAAACCTTTTTAGGCGTATTATGAAATAGTATGAGGGAGATAAATTTTATCGGGCAAATAACAACTTTTGGTTATAGCCTCCTATTGGGGGCTCTTTTTTGCTTGCCCTACGACCTTATGAGAACGATTGAGCTTCGCTTTATTAAAAGCAGGGTAGCGGTGTTTCTTCTGGATATATCCTTTTTCTTTTTGGCAGGGCTTTTCACGTTTCTTTTCTTGCAGGTCACCTGTAGCGGTGAGGTCAGAGGATTTGTTTTTGCAGGAGAGCTGTTGGGCTTTTTTTTGACAAAAAGGCTGATATCATCGCCGATTCGTTGGTTTTTATCATTTATATTTGACGGTGTAGGAAGGCTTTTTTCAAACCTGAAAAGGGTATTTCACATAAATGAATAGTAAAATAGGGTTAAAAAGAAGAAAATTTTCAAAAAAACAGAGGTTTTTATTAAAAAACTCTTGAAAAGTTATTAACAATTAGTGTATACTAAAGAAAAATGCGCCAAAAACGCAGAACCGGGAGGATGTTCAATATGGCTACTAAAACTTCACGCAAACAGAATAAGAGCATATTGCTTCGCATCCTTATAGTTGCGTTCTGTGTGTATATGTTCGTTTCTCTGGTGGGCCTTTACGGCGAACTGTGCAGCGGACGTGATGCGTTGGCTGATGTCCAGGACGAAATCAGCGATACCCAGGCCCGTATCGACGAGCGAAATGATCTGCTTCAGAACAGCACTGAGGAAGAACTCATCGAAAAGGCTGCCCGTGAGCGTTTGGGTTTTGTTTATCCCAACGAGCGGGTGTATGTTGACAAATCAGGCAACTGATTTTTGCGGCATCAATCATTTCGAGGAGGAAAATCATTTTAATGCAGCTCACCGTAGGGGATATTGTTCAAGGAAAAATTACAGCAGTTAAGGATTACGGCGTTTTCGTCGATTTAGGTGAAGGCAAATCGGGTATGGTACATATTTCCGAAATAGCCCAGTCCTATGTAAGTGAGATACGCGATTTCGTTAAGGAAAATGATGTTGTTAAGCTAAAGGTGCTCAGCATCAGCGATGACGGAAAAATAAGCCTCAGTATCAAGCGTGCTCAGGACCCTAAGCCCGATGCTCCCCGCCCCGAGCGTAAGGAGAGAAAGGCGTATACACCTAAAGCACCCGCCCCTGTACCGGATGGCTCTTATGTCTGGAACGCTAAAAAAAGCGAGTCTGCTTCTTTCGAAGATATGATGAGCAAGTTCAAAGCAACAAGTGATGAAAAGTTTTCTGACCTCAAGCGCAAAAATCCCGATGCAAAGCGTCGCGGTCGCTCAGGCGGAATGAAATAATCCATACGGCGGATTTCCCTTTGTGAATTCCGCCGTCTTTTTTTAGGAAGGAAATTATGATTCGAGAAATCAGCTCACAGTTAATTACCGAAACGGTGGCCCGCCTGTGTATTGAGGCCAACAAGAAACTGCCGTCTGATATAATAGAATGCCTTGATTCAGCGGTATCTGCCGAAAATGAAGTTCTGCCTTGCTCTATAATGCAGGATATCCGTCGTAACGTAGATGCTGCGGCGCAGCTCGATTTACCTGTTTGCCAGGATACGGGTATGGCGGTGGTTTTCATAGAACTCGGACAGGACGTTCACATAACGGGAGATTTGCTGGAGGTTGCCGTTAATAAGGGTGTCCGCATGGGATATGAAAAAGGTCTGCTGAGGAAATCTGTGGTTGGCGACCCGCTCGAGCGGGTCAATACCAACGACAATACCCCTGCTGTGCTTCATTTGAATATGGTAGAAGGGGACAAAATTAAAATTACCGTTGCCCCTAAGGGCTTTGGCAGTGAAAATATGAGTGGCATCAGAATGCTTGCCCCTGCCCAGGGCCGTGACGGTGTGGTAGATGCTGTGCTTGATATTGTAAAATCCGCCGGCAGTAATCCCTGCCCGCCAATGGTGCTGGGAGTGGGCATAGGCGGCGATTTTGAGGGCTGTGCCCTTTTGGCCAAAAAGGCTCTTTGCCGCAGTACCGACAAAAGAAATTCAAATCCCTATTATGCCGAGCTTGAGGACGAGCTGTTAAAAAGGGTAAACGAGCTTGGTATTGGCCCCCAGGGCTTTGGCGGTAAAACCACCGCTTTGGCCGTAAACGTTGAGGTGGCGCCTACCCATATTGCAGGTCTACCCGTGGCAGTTAACGTGGGCTGTCACGTTAACCGTCATTTATCAATAGAAATTTAGATGGAGTAAAAAATGTCAGATCTTAAATATACTGCACCCTGCCTCTTCGGCGTTGAGGGAATTGCCGCAGGGGAATTTGAGCGAATGGGCGCAAAAAACGTCGTTGCAGAAAACGGCCGTGTAAACTTTGAAGGCGATTTTAATATCCTTGCCCGTGCCAATATCAATTCCCGCTTTGCGGAGCGTATCTGCATAGTTGTAGGTGAATTTGAAGCCGAATCCTTTGAAGAACTTTTTCAAAACGTTAAAAAGCTTAATTGGGAAGATTTTATAGACCGTGACGATGCCTTTCCCGTAAACGGATACAGCATAAATTCGGCCCTGCACAGCATACCCGATTGTCAGTCTATAATTAAGAAGGCTATTGTAGAAAGGCTGAAGGCTAAATATGGTATAAGCTGGTTTAATGAAACGGGCTGCGAGGTTAAAATTCGTTTTTCAATCCTTAAAAATAAGGTCACCGTTATGATAGATACCTCGGGTGAGGGGCTTCATAAAAGAGGATACCGCCGCAAATCCAACGATGCTCCCTTAAAGGAAACCCTGGCTGCCGCTATATGCGACACAGCAAGAATTTTTCCCGATACTCAGCTTTACGACCCATTCTGCGGCTCGGGTACAATTCTTATAGAATCTGCTATGATGGCCCTTAAGATGGCGCCGGGGCTCCGCCGTTTCTTTGCGGCAGAGCGATTCGGCTTTGTACCGGAACAGGTGTGGCGCGAAGAGAGAACTGCCGCCCGGGATAAAATTCTCCATAATATAGAATTCAATGCTGTCGGCACCGATATAGACCCTGCGGCTGTAAAACTGGCAGAAGAAAACGCCGCCAAGGCAGGGGTATCAAAATACGTTAAGGTCAGGGTAGGGGACATTAAGGATTTTACTCCTCCTGAGGGTCGGTTCCTTACCGTTACCAACCCGCCCTACGGTGAGCGTCTGCTGGATATAAAGCAGGCCCAGCAGCTCTATAAAACGATGGGTGAGGTATTCACCCGTGGTCAGGGCAAAAAATATTTTGTTATCAGCCCCGATGAGGATTTTGAAAAGATTTTCGGTCGCTCCGCAGATAAACGCCGTAAGCTTTATAACGGTATGATTAAGTGTCAGCTTTATATGTATTTTAAATAACACCTGAGGAGAAATAAAATGAGGGACGTATACATTATTAACCCTGCAGCGGGTAAAACCGACAGTTCTAAAGAACTTATCGCCCAAATTCGGGAGGTTTACGGTGATGATTGTAAGATACTGATTACCACCGGTGAGGGTGATGCGCTGGTTAAGGCTCGTGCCGAAGCTGAAACAGGTGACGAGGTTCGTATTTTTGCCTGTGGTGGGGACGGCACATCCTTTGAGGTGCTTAATGGTATCGTAGGCTATAAAAACGCCTCTATTGGCGTTATACCCATAGGCTCGGCCAACGATTTTATAAAATATTTCGGTTTTGATTCAAAGCCTCGCTTTCTCGATATTGAGAGACAGAAAAAGGGCAGTCTGTACCCCATTGACCTAATAAAAGCAGGTGACTTTTACTGTATGAATCAGTGCTGCGCAGGTCTTGATGCCCAGGTAGCTGACTCTATGAAGGTGTTCAAACGCTGGCCCTTGGTATCGGGCAGTATGGCCTATAATCTTGCGGTGGTTAAAACGATTTTGGGCAAGCTCGGCGTAAATATGAAGGTTACCACCGACGGTGAGATATTCAAAGAGGGAAGCGTCCTCTTTGCGGTCTGCGCCAATGCACAGGTTTACGGCGGAGGTTATATCAGCGCACCCAAGGCCAACGTGTCTGACGGCCTGCTTGACTGCGTTACCATAGATACCGTAAAAAAGCTTCGCATACCATCCCTCCTTCCTGTGTATAAAAGCGGCAGGCACGAAACTCTTGACGTATGCACTATGGGCAGATGTAAAAGCTTTGAATTTGTGGCCGACCACCCCATTCCCGTAAGCCTTGACGGCGAGATAATACATACCGATAATTTCAGGTGTGAGATTATTGAAAAGGGCATAAATTTTGTTTTGCCCGACTAAAATATTAATAAAATAAAAATTTTGGTAAAACCCCTTGATTTTTATGAAAAACTTGGTAAAATATAATTAGCACTCAAAGCTTGCGAGTGCTAATTATATTTGTATTTTTATTTGGAGGCATTTAAAAAATGACTATTAAACCCTTATGTGATCGTGTTGTTCTCAAGGCTGTCGAAGCTGAGGAAACTACTAAAAGCGGCATTATTCTTACCGCTTCCGCTAAGGAAAAACCCGAAATTGCAGAGGTCGTGGCTGTAGGCCCCGGCGGCAAGGTTGACGGATATGACGTTGAAATGTTTGTTAAGGTGGGCGATAAGGTTATCACCGCCAAATATGCAGGCACCGAGGTTAAGGTAGACGGCGAGCAGTATTCTATCGTCCGTCAGTCTGATATACTCGCAATTGTAGACTAATTATTGGAGGCAGTTTTATTATGGCAAAAGAAATTATTTTCGGAGAAGAAGCCCGCAAGGCTTTACAGGCCGGTGTTGACCAGATTGCAAATGCTGTTAAGGTTACTTTAGGCCCCAAGGGAAGAAATGCCGTGCTTGAGCGTAGCTATGGCGCCCCCCTTATCACCAACGACGGCGTTACCATCGCTAAGGAGGTTGAGCTTCCCAATCCTTTTGAGAATATGGGTGCCCAGCTTGTTAAAGAGGTTGCTACCAAAACCAACGATTGTGCAGGTGACGGTACCACTACTGCTACCGTTCTGGCCCAGGCTCTTATCTGTGAGGGTATGAAGAACGTTGCCGCAGGCGCCAACCCTATGGTTGTTAAAAAGGGTATAAAGAAGGCTGTTGATACCGCAGTTGCTACCGTTGTTTCCAACTCCAAGAAGGTTAACGGTCCTGCTGATATTGAGCGTGTTGCCACCGTTTCCGCAGGCGATAATTTTATAGGTAAGCTTATTGCCGAGGCTATGGAAAAGGTGTCGGCCGACGGCGTTATTACCGTTGAGGAGTCCAAGACTGCCGAAACCTACAGCGAGGTTGTTGAGGGTATGCAGTTCGACCGTGGTTACATTACTCCCTATATGGTTACCGATACCGATAAGATGGAGGCTGTTATTGACGATGCCTTTATCCTTATTACCGATAAAAAAATCTCCTCTATACAGGATATTCTCCCTGTGCTTGAGCAGATAGTACAGGCAGGCAAAAAGCTTGTTATTGTAGCTGAGGATATTGAAGGTGAGGCTCTTTCCACCCTTATTGTAAATAAGCTTCGCGGCACCTTCGTTTGCGTGGGCGTTAAGGCTCCCGGATTTGGCGACAGAAGAAAGGAAATGCTCCGAGATATCGCTATCCTTACCGGCGGCGAGGTTATTACCGAGGAGTTGGGCCTGGACATCAAGGAAACCCAGATTATGCAGCTTGGCCGTGCCCGCCAGGTAAAGGTTGGCAAGGAAAATACTATCATTGTTGACGGTGCAGGCTCACCCGATGCTATTAAGGAGCGTGTTGCTCAGATCAAGAATCAGATTGCAGGCACCACCAGTGATTTTGACCGTGAAAAGCTGGAAGAGCGTCTTGCAAAGCTTGCAGGCGGTGTGGCTGTTATTAAGGTTGGTGCCGCTACCGAGGTTGAAATGAAGGAGCAAAAGCTCAGAATAGAAGATGCTCTTGCCGCAACCAAGGCCGCTGTTGAAGAGGGTATTGTTGCAGGCGGTGGTACCGCCCTTGTAAACGCTATACCTGCTGTTACCGCTCTGCTTGACGAAACCGACGGTGATGAAAAGACGGGTGTTAAAATTGTGCTTAAGGCTCTGGAGGCTCCTATCCGTCAAATTGCCTTTAACGCAGGTCTGGAAGGCTCCGTTATCATTGACAAGATAGTGTCCGACGGCAAAGCAAACTTTGGTTTTGATGCTTACAACGAAACCTACGTTGATATGATAGAGGCAGGAATCGTTGACCCCACAAAGGTTACCCGTTCAGCCCTCCAGAATGCCGCTTCTGTTGCATCTATGGTGCTTACCACCGAAACCCTTGTTGCCGAAAACAAGGAGGATGCCGCAGCAAACAAGGCAGCTGCCGCAGCCGCTGCAGCCGCAGGCGGCGGAATGTATTAAATAATTGAGTGCAGGATTTTTTCCTGCACTTTTTTGTTGCATAAATCCCGACAAAATAGTATAATAAATTATGTATTATGTAAATTAAATTTCCAATACTAAATGTGTTGGAGGTTGCTTTATGAATACAAAACAATTATTTTCAAACAATAGGTCTGAGGACGAAGAAAACGGCGGCATTTTTGAGGGTATTAAGGAAAGCGGCACGGTTACCGCTACCGACGGTAAACACGTTATACAATGCCTTACCATTATCGGTGAAATTGAAGGACACGTTATTTCGGCCTCCCAAAATAAGACTACCAAGTACGAGCATATCATACCTCAGCTGGTGGCTATTGAAGAAAGCACCGAGGTGCAGGGCCTTTTGGTCATTCTCAATACCGTCGGCGGTGACGTAGAGGCAGGCCTTGCTATTGCCGAGCTTATTTCGGGTATGAAAAAACCAACCGTTTCCCTCGTGCTTGGGGGCGCTCATTCCATAGGCATACCCTTAAGCGTTGCGGCTAAAAGAAGCTTTATAGTGCCCAGCGCAACAATGACGGTCCATCCCGTGCGTATGACGGGTATGGTGCTTGGGGTTCCGCAGATGCTGCGCCACTTTGAACGGATTCAGGACCGTATTGTTACCTTTGTTTCCAAAAATTCCGACATCACCAAGGAGTCCTTTTCTACCCTTATGATGAACGTGGGGGAAATGGTAAACGACGTAGGGTCTATTCTTGACGGTGAGAAGGCGGTAGAGGTTGGACTTATCGACAGTATCGGCGGCCTTAAGGACGCTATACAGACCCTTTACCGTATGATTGACGAACAGGGTGCCTTATAGTTGGCACCTAATACATATTTTGAGGAGTTTACGTATGCCCAACAAAAAATCCAGCGCAAAAAAAGGGAAAAGCACAAATAAAGGTGCAAGTCCTGCCCCAAAGCACGGCCAGCCCTCTGCAGGCCAGAAGCAGGTGACCTCTATCATCATGTTCGGGGTCTCCCTGTTTATACTTGCAGTAGTGCTTATTCCGGGAGAAAACGTATGGCTTGCCATGCACAATTTCTTTTTCGGTCTTTTTGGTGTGCTTGCTTATCTTTTTCCCCTTTTCCTTCTTGCTGTATCGGTGCTGTATGCCGCCGATAAACTCAGCGGCAAGTACTCGGTAAGATTAACCGAAATAGGTGTCTTGGCCGCCCTGGTGTGTGCCACAATTGATATTTTCGGTGCCCATCCGGCAGGGGAAACCTTTTCTGAGCATTTGACCGCCGCCTTTGATAAGGGCCTCAGCCTTAAAAGCGGTGGCTTTCTGGGCGCCCTTCTCGGTGAGCCCATACACCTGGCTTTTGGCCACGTAGGCGCTATAATTACTATCTTGTTATTACTGTTTATTTTCGTTATGCTTATTACAGGCACCACACTTATTACCTTGTTTAAGAATATATCAAAGCCTGTAAAGAAAATTGAGCAGACCGTTCAGGATACATATAAAGAGCGTTTCGAAGAGGGTCGCCGTCGCCGCAGTGACGTGGATATTCCTCTGGATGAGCCTGAAATGATGGTGGACGAGCAGGAAATCGTTTCTGAAAAACAGCGTAACGTTATTAAGGCCTACCGTGGTGAGGAAATTTCCGAGGAGGAAGACAGCGATAAGGTAGGAATGACTATAGAAGAGGCTCTTGCCGCTGCCAACGCTGAGACCGAGGAAACAGAAAAGCCCGAAAAGAACGTGGAAAACGAAAAGGCCGAGGATATAAAAATCCCCGAGATAGACGCCAAGGCCATTCCTATGGAGCGTGAGGATTATAAATTCCCGCCAATTGATCTGCTCAAGGGCGGTCCCGCCAAAAGTCTTGTGGCCGAGCAGGCAGAGCTTGAAAGCACTGCACAGCGTCTGGTTAATACCCTTAAAAGCTTCGGCGTTGAAACCCGAATTGTGGATATTTCCCGCGGTCCCACCGTTACCAGATACGAGCTTCAGCCCAGCACAGGCGTTAAGATAAGTAAGATAACCAACCTGGCTGATGATATTGCCCTTAACCTTGCCACAGCAGGTGTCCGTATAGAGGCGCCTATTCCCAACAAGGCGGCTGTAGGTATCGAGGTGCCCAACAAGGCCAGCAACGTGGTACATATTCGTGAAATGCTGGAATCCTCAGCCTTTACAGGCTCCAAGAGTAAACTTACTATTGCTCTCGGTAAGGATATCGGCGGTAATGCAATCGTGGGTGATATTGCTAAAATGCCTCACGGACTTATCGCAGGTGCTACAGGCTCAGGTAAATCGGTTTGTATTAACTCGATTATTATGAGTATTCTCTATAAGGCCCGTCCCGATGAGGTTAAGCTTATTATGATTGACCCCAAGGTGGTTGAGCTTGGTATTTATAACGGCATACCTCATCTGCTGGTGCCCGTTGTTACCGACCCCAGGAAGGCCGCAGGTACTCTGGGTTGGGCCGTAAGCGAAATGGAAAAACGTTATCAGATGTTTGCCGCCAGCGGTGTGCGAGACCTTGAGGGCTATAACAAGGTGGCCGATGCCGACCCCGAAATGATTAAGCTGCCCAGAGTGGTCATTATCATCGACGAGCTGGCAGACCTTATGATGACAGCCCCAAAAGAGGTTGAAGATTCCATTAACCGTATTGCCGCAAAAGCCCGTGCCGCAGGTATGCACCTTATTATTGCCACACAGCGCCCCTCTGTTGACGTCGTTACAGGTGTAATTAAGGCCAATATTCCTTCCCGTATTGCCTTTGCTGTTTCTTCTCAGATAGACAGCCGTACCATTCTTGATGCCGCAGGCGCCGAAAAACTCCTTGGTAGGGGAGATATGCTCTTCAGCACCTCCAGCTCGCCTAAGCCTGCCCGAATACAGGGTTGCTTTGTAAGCGATGAAGAGGTTGAAGCGGTAGTCAGCTTTGTTAAGGCCGACCACTCTACCGAGTACGACCAGAACGTTATGGATGAGATTGAGCGCCAGGCCGCCTTTGATAAAAAGGATAAAGGTGCCTCTGCGTCCTCTGACGACAGCGGTGAAAACGATCCTATGGTTTCTGCCGCAATAGAGGTTGTTGTAGAAATGGGCCAGGCCTCCACCTCAATGCTTCAGCGCAGATTAAAGCTGGGATATGCCCGCGCCGCCCGTATTATTGATATTATGGAGGAAATGGGCGTAGTTGGCCCATACGAGGGTGCAAAACCCCGTCAGGTACTCATCACCCGTGAACAGTTAATGGAGCAAAAAGCCGGTGAAGAATAAATTTTTCACCTATGAGAGAGCTCGGTATCTGAGCCTGCTTGGTGTTTGTGTGCTGGCTGTGGTGTCGCTTGTTATCACCCTGTTTTGCTCAAAGGAAAGCTCGCCCTACAGTTGGAAAAGGGTCACCTCGACCCTTTTTGGTATTAATTACCATAGTGATAAGGATTATGTAGCATTTTTGGACGTAGGCCAGGGCGACAGTATTCTTATCAGCAGTAACGGTTACCACGCTCTTGTGGATTTTGGTAACGGTCTTGACTATGGAAGCGGGCTTATAGAAACTCTTGACGGTTACGGGGTAGATGAGCTGGACTGCATTATCGCAACCCATTATGATAGTGACCATATCGGCGGAGGAACTGCAGTTTTTAATTCCTTTAAGGTGCTGAATGCCGTTATTCCTGAGCTTGGAAATGATGATAGTGATGCCGCATTAGAGTTCCGCAACGCCCTTTCTAAAAGTCAGGCAGCGGTACAGATTGCCATTCCCGGCACTGTTATAAACGTGGGAGAAATTCAGCTTACCGTAATAGGTTATTACCGTGATATGGAAGAGGATAACGACCGATCACTTGTTATAATGGCCGAAATTGACGGAATAAAATTTCTTCTTACCGGCGACGTGGGTGAAGCGACTGAGGAAAGGCTTTTTCTTGACGGTGTAATGCTGGACTGTGACGTTCTGAAGGCGGCCCATCACGGCAGTAGGGATGGAACTACTACCGAGCTTATACAATCCACATCTCCTGCCTATGCGGTTATATCTGTGGGCGCAAGTAATGCATACGGTCATCCCCACGATGAGGTCATATCAAGATTATATTCGGCAGGGGTGAAGGTTCTACGGACAGATATTTCGGGTGATATAATATTTGTTGTTGAGAATAAGACCTTGAAGGTTGATACAGAAAGATAAAACGGACAGCTGATGCTGTCCGTTTTTCCATTATTCGTGTACTCTGCCGTTATCCCTGAAGAGAAGTGAAATACACCAAATTCCCGCAAGAGCGATAACCGAGTAAACTATTCGGCTGATAATGGCATCACTGCCGCCGAACAGCCAGGCTACCAGGTCAAACTGAAAAATTCCTACCAGACCCCAGTTAATTGATCCGAGAATGGTAAGTATAAGACAGATCTTATCAAGCATTTTATCAACTCCTTTGAATATATTTTTGACCGAAGATAAAAAAATATACATATATGAAAAAAATACTTGACTTTTTTGAATGTTTACATTATAATAATTTTCGTTGTCAGCAATGCTGCTATGGCTCAGGTGGTAGAGCACATCCTTGGTA
>JAGAPN010000028.1 GCA_017623235.1 Clostridia bacterium
ATATATGAGATGAAATTGTTTCTTCGGTTATATCCTCGGCAGGAATACCCTCGCCGATAATATCCTTAACGGCGTGTACCAGCTCGTCACGGCCGCCGTAGTTTATGGCCATATAGCATTTAAGGCCCGTGGCATCCTTGGAATCAAATTCCGCCTGTTCCATAAGCTTAGCAATATCCTCGGGCATACCGCTGCGGTCTCCGATAAACTCCAGCTTAATATTCTCGCTTTTAAAGTTTGCCGAGTCGCGAAGATAATCCCTGAAGATATTCATAATAGCGTCAACCTCTTCCTGTGGACGACGCCAGTTCTCGGTAGAAAAGGCATACACGGTAAGATGCTTTACGCCGATTTTATTACAATATCTTGCTATCTCTTTAAACTTTTTAGAGCCTGCGGCGTGGCCTGCAGTACGGGGTAACGACCTTTTTTTAGCCCAACGGCCGTTACCGTCCATAATAATGGCAATATGATTTGGAATATTTCTTTCCTCTGCCACATTCTTTTTGCGTGAAAACAGTTTCAAACCTATCACCTTTCAAAAAACCACCATAGCGGGTGCTATGATGGTTTTATTCTCCTGATGCTATTACAGCTCAAGTATTTCCTTTTCTTTGGCGGCCTGAAGAGAGTCAACCTCGGCGCAGAATTTATCGGTAAGGTTCTGAACCTTCTTTTCGCCGTTGGCCTGGTCATCTTCGGTGATGGTGCTTTCCTTCTTCATAGCCTTCAGCTTTTCAATAGCGTCACGGCGAACGGAACGGATAGCAACCTTGCCGTCCTCGGCCATCTTCTTAACCTCTTTAACTATCTCCTTACGGCGCTCCTCAGTAAGCGGGGGGAACACGAGGCGGATAACCCGGCCGTCGTTATTGGGGTTAATGCCCAGGTCGGAAACCTGGATAGCCTTTTCGATAAGCTTTAATGTAGTGGTATCCCAAGGCTGAATCTGAAGCACGCGAGCCTCAGGTACGGCGATGGTAGCAATCTGCTGGATGGGGGTGGGTACACCGTAATAGTCAACGGTAATTCTATCAAGGACAGAGGGATTTGCACGACCTGCGCGAACGGTAGCAAACTCACGGTTTACGGAGTTAATGCATTTTTCCATACGTTCTTCGGTATTCTTAAGTAAGTCTTTCATAGGTTATACCTCCAAAAAATTATTCTACAAGGGTGCCGATGACTTCGCCCAGCATTGCCTTTTTAATATTATCGGGATCCTTCATACTGAAGACCAGAATCTTAATGCCGTTATCCTGGCAAAGGGACGCGGCGGTCATATCCATAACGTTAAGGCCAAGGGTCAGTACGTCGTGATGGGTAAGGTTATCAAACTTTTTAGCATCGGGATTCTTCTTCGGGTCGGAATCATAAACGCCGTCAACGTTGGTAGCTTTAAAGATAACGTCTGCGCCGATTTCGGCGGCACGAAGGGCGGCGGCAGTATCGGTGGAAAAGAAGGGGTTACCCGTTCCGCAACCGAAGATAACGATTTTACCCTCATTAAGATGGGTAACGGCACGGGCCTTGGTATAAGGCTCCGCAACCTGGCGCATTTCAAAGGCGGTAAGCACACGGGCGTCAACACCCAGTTGCTCGAAGGCGTCCTGCAGTGCAAGTGAATTAATGGTGGTTGCCAGCATACCCATATGGTCGGCACGGGTACGGTCCATCTCACCGCTGGAGCGGCCGCGCCAGAAGTTACCTCCACCCACAACAATAGCTATCTGCACACCAAGCTCTGCACACTCTTTAATACGACGGCAGACGTCGGTTACGGTATCAAAATCAAGACCGCTACCCTTTGAGCCTGCCAGCGCCTCACCGCTGAGCTTTAAAAGAACACGTTTAAAAACCGGCTTTGAATTACTCATAAACTACCTCCGAAATTTTGGCCTATTCTTTTAAATTATATTTTACAATAACGGGCAAATAATGTCAATGAAATTAAATATATAATTCACATTATATTTACATAAAAAAGCCTCGGCCGACGGCCGAGGCTTTAAAACACCTGGTTTTAATTATTTAATCATGCTGGCAACTTCGCTTGCGAAGTCGTCCTCACGCTTCTGGATGCCCTCACCCTTCTCAAAACGAACGAAGGATGCAAGCTTGATAGCGCCGCCAAGCTCTTTAGCGGTTGCTTCAACGTACTTACCAACGGTAAGGTCGTTGTCAATAACGTACTGCTGTTCAACAAGGCAGTTTTCCTTGTAGAACTTGCCGATTTTACCCTCAACGATTTTGCCGAGAACTGCATCGGGCTTGTTAGCCATTTTAGGATCTTCCTTCATCTGAGCAACGAGGATAGCCTTCTCCTTCTCAAGGTCCTCTGCAGGAACAGAAGCCTGATCAAGGTAGCCGGGGTTCATAGCTGCAACCTGCATTGCAACGTTCTTACCCATAGCAACGAGAGCATCGTTCATGGGAAGGTCGGTATCAAGCTCAACGAGAACGCCGATCTTACCACCTGCGTGAACGTAGGAAACAGCCTTGCCTGCGATGCGAACAAAGCGGCGAACCTGAATGTTCTCACGGAACTTGAGGAAGATGTCTTCCTTATACTCGGAAACGGTTTTGCCTTCATAGGTAGAAGCAAGGAGAGCGTCAACGTCTGCGGGATTGTTAGCGATAACAGCCTTAGCGCAAAGGGTTACGAAATCCTTAAATTCATCGTTGCCTGCAACGAAGTCGGTCTCGCTGTTTACTTCGATAACAGCAGCTACGTCACCCTCAACGAGAGCAACAACCTGACCCTCAGCGGCTATACGGGAAGCCTTTTTAGCCTGAGATGCAAGACCCTTCTCACGAAGATAGTCTACAGCTGCATCCATATTGCCGTCGGTTTCTTTGAGTGCATTTTTGCAATCCATCATACCGCAGCCGGTCTTTTCTCTTAAAGCCTGTACGTCTTTAGCGGTGAATGCCATTGTGATGTACCTCCTGGTAAATTTTTAAAATTATTCTGCAGTTTCTTCGGCTACTGCCTCTTCTGCGGGGGCTTCGTCAGCCTCTTCTACAGCGGCAGAGCCCTGCTCACCCTGGCGAGCCTCGATAACAGCGTTAGCGATGGTCTCGGCAATGAGCTTAACGGCACGGATAGCGTCGTCGTTACCGGGGATAACTGCATCGATCTCATCGGGATCACAGTTGGTGTCAACGATAGCGATGATCGGAATGTTGAGCTTCTTGGCCTCAGCAACAGCGATGCGCTCTTTTCTGGGGTCAACGATGAACATAGCGGCGGGGATCTTCTTCATATTCTTAATTCCGCCGAGGAACTTCTCGAGCTTTTCGATCTCGCCCTGTAGTCCGATAACTTCCTTCTTGGGAAGCATATCGAAGGTTCCGTCAGCCTCCATCTTGCGG
>JAGAPN010000029.1 GCA_017623235.1 Clostridia bacterium
CGAAGAAGTTGATGAAGGGAACGCGGCCCTTGATAGCTGCAAGGTGAGCTACGGCACCCAGGTCCATAACCTCCTGAGTGTTGGTTTCGGCCAGCATTGCGAAGCCTGTCTGACGGCAGGCGTAAACGTCGGAATGGTCGCCGAAGATGTTAAGAGCGTGAGAAGCTACGCAACGAGCGGATACGTGGAATACGCAGGGCAGAAGCTCACCAGCGATCTTATACATATTGGGTATCATAAGGAGCAGACCCTGAGAAGCGGTATAGGTGGTGGTAAGCGCACCTGCTGCCAGAGAACCGTGAACGGTACCTGCTGCACCTGCTTCAGACTGCATTTCTGCTACCTTAACGGTGGTTCCAAAAATGTTCTTGAGTCCCTGAGCCGACCACTGATCAACATAGTCTGCCATAGGGCTGGACGGAGTAATAGGATAAATACCTGCTACCTCAGTAAACGCATAAGACACGTGTGCCGCAGCGTTGTTACCGTCCATGGTTTTAAATTTTCTTGCCATGAAAAAGCCTCCTTGATTTTGTGAATCGGGACGGCATAAAATGCACAGTCCCATACATTATATATTGTACTACCTTTAGACTAAAAAGTAAATAGGTAAAATGTGATTTTTTTAACAAAAAAAATTTTAAGATAAATATAAAAAAGTCAAAATTTTGTATTTTTTATAAAATATGTTCGGTAAAGTTGAAAAACAAAGACTAATTATCCTTGCGAACAGGAAAAATATGTGCTATTATCAAAACGAACCCTCTTTGACAGGATGTGATAAATTTTGACAGAAATAAAAAAGTTCAAACGTTATGCCTGGCTGGTACTGCTAAGCTTTGGCTTTACCTACCTTTTCTTCTATAACGGCCGCCAGAACATAAACCTGGTTATGACCCAAATGGCCGAAGAGCTGGGCTCCACCACCGCCGCCCTTGGCGTTGTATCCTCTGCCCTTTTCTGGTGCTACGCCTTTGGTCAGCTGATTAACGGCCGACTGGGCGCCCACTTTGGATACAAACGGTTTATGATGTTCGGTATTGTGGCGTCGGCGGTAATTAACGTTATAATTTCTTTCCAGCATTCAATACCTGTTATTGCGGTGCTGTGGGGTCTGAACGGATATTTCCAATCTATGGTATGGTCAAACGGACTTGGCGTTGTCAACAAGTGGTGGCCGAAATCCAACCGAGGCTTTGCAACGGGACTCGCCACCTTTTTCTCGGGTATGGCCCAGGTAGTAACCTACCTTACCATATTGCTCTGCCTGGACTGGAA
This sequence comes from Clostridia bacterium, assembly GCA_017623235.1. Taxonomy (GTDB): domain Bacteria; phylum Bacillota; class Clostridia; order Oscillospirales; family Acutalibacteraceae; genus SFWF01. The sequence continues at coordinate 1,279 of JAGAPN010000029.1, forward strand.
TCCCGAATGGGGCTGGCGTGCCGCCTTCCGCTATCCTATGATACCCATGCTGGTAATGCTGATAGCCTTCTTTTTCTTCTTTAAAAACTCCCCCGAGGATGCCGGTCTTCAGCCCATAAAGGAGGAAGATGACGGCCGTGACGAGGCTCTGGAAAAGGATATTAAGGAAAAGGGCTACCTTTACCCCTATCTGGTGCTTTTCAGCGAGCCCAAGGTTATAGTTTTCTGCCTTATTTCGGCTATTGCAGGTATCGGCCGTTACGGTCTGCTCACCTGGATACCCACCTACTTTGCCGAGGAAATGGGGCTTTCCATTAAGGACGGTATTTTCAGCTCTATACTGCTCCCCTTCGGACAGGCCTGCGCTATGTTCGTCTTCCCCATTATCACCGACAAATTCCTTAAGGGTAAAAGAGAGCCTATGCTGGTTATAGCCTCGGTGGTTACCTTCTGCGGAATGATATGTTTCCCCTTTATCCAAAATCAGCTAACCGCCTCTGTAATGCTCTTTGTGCTGGGAATTTTCACAATGGTAACAGGCGTTATCTGGGCCATCGGCGGAGATATCGGCGGACGTGCCTTCTCCTCTACCGTTATCGGTGTATTTGACTGGGCGGCATATATGGGCGCCGCTATTCAGGCTGCGATGTTCGGCTTTATGAAGGATACCTTCGGTTGGTCTGCCATATTCGTTACCATCGGTTCACTTTACATAATAATGCTGGTGCTTACCCTGCTGGCAAGAAAAATGAAAACCAAAAGAGTATAAACAAGCCGCCTCGCATTTCAGCGAGGCGGCTTTTCGTTTTTGCGGGTGGTTAGTGGGCTTCTGCGTAGTGGTGATTTTTCTTCTCTCTTTATCGACACACAGAACCGTCCCCTGTGTTACAGAATTGACATTATAATCATAACTGCCATAGAAACCGCACTTATAGATATGCCCACTACAGTTTGAATTCTGGGTTTAGCCTTCTTATTTGCTATGATTCCAAATATTATTGATAGAATTCCAAAAAAACAAACCACGCCTATAACGGAATCTGCAGCTTCAGCCAATTTGTCGGATGCATATATGTACATAAATGTATACGCTACCGAGTAAAAGCCTAACACCAAACTTATAATACTTAAGACTAACCCGTGTTTTTTATTTGGTTTTCCGCAATATGGGCAGGCCCTTGCCTGGTCCGATATAGGTTTGCCACATTCTTCACAATTTTTTATTGCCATTTAGATTCCTCCTAATTATAAAACTCCCAGATTTCAATGTATTCTTCAGCTACTCTTTCAAAGTTATAAGAAATATTTACTGTTGCTCCTACAATACAATAAAGCTCTAATCCAACAATATTTACAGCAATTTGGGGTTCATTAAAGTTATTCCAACACAGAGAACCGTCCCCTGTGTTACCCCCTGTGTTATTTTATTTTGGGGTATAATAACCGCCATCATTATAAACAAAACCGGATGTACAAGCAATTATACAAATTATAATAAACATTGCCAAGGCTCCTATAGCGTAAAACATCATAAGATATTTGATAATATTATATTTTTTCGGCACAAGACTCGAAAAAATAAGTATAGATGTACCAAGGGGAACTGCACTTGACATTGAAACAACGATAGAAAAATCCGAATCAAATTTAGATAAACATATCGCTCCTATTATCTGCACAACAAATCCTAATACAAATAAGATAATACCAAATCGCTCTCTCCGCTCTTGGCGTAGGCCCCGGTGACGAGGTTATCGTTCCCTCCTACACCTTCATCGCTTCCTCATTCTCTGTTGTTCAGGCAGGCGCTGTTCCTGTATTC
>JAGAPN010000030.1 GCA_017623235.1 Clostridia bacterium
TAGAAGCCCACGCCGAACTGGCCGATGATGTTGGCCGCCTTTTCCTCGTCCTCGGCGGTCATATTCTCTTTAAAGGCCAGGGAGCCCGAACGGGCAATGGTGCCCAGGTTTTCGTCCAGCTCCTCCTTGGTCATACCGACACCGTTATCGGTAACGGTTACGGTGCGGTCCTCCTTGCTGAAATCCACACGGATAGAAAAATCCGACCCTGCCGCCCTGGCCGCCTCGTCGGTAAGGGAGAGATAATAAAGCTTGTCGATAGCATCGTTAGCGTTGGAAATTATCTCACGCAGGAAGATTTCCTTGTTAGTATAAATAGAATTAATCATTAAATCCATCAGCCGTTTACTTTCGGCCTTAAACTGCTTTTTTGCCATAATAATCTCCTTTAATAACAGATATTAATCCAATTATACCACCCCGAAAAAATTTGTAAAGCGGGATTTTGTGAATTTTTTGTAAGAAAAAAGAGCGCCCGTGCGGCGCTCTTTAAATCTGTATTAAGCCTTCTAAGGCTTTAGCTCCTTAAGACCGCCTTTATGCAGCAGCAAAACTCCCGCCAGAAAAGCGCCCTGACCCACCAGGTTTACCCCTTCGGCTATCCAGTTCATAGAAGCCCGAGCGAAATCCTTGGAGGAAAGATAGCCCATACACAGTGAGCAGACAAAGGAAAGCACAAAGAACACCATAAGCCAGCCCTTTTTAAGCCTGGAGGACAGTATGCAAAGGCCCAGGTTCATAAGGCCCAGACCTGCCACCATAAGTCCCACGAAAAGGAAGGTGCCGCTGAAAACGGGAGGCGCCACAGCCAGCGCCGCCTGCTTTTTACAGAGCATAAGAAGCACCCCCAGCCCTGCCAGCAAAAAGCCCAGGGACTGCACGGGGAAAAAGATAGCGTTCAGCGCCTCAAAGTCGCAGGCGCCTGCCGCATAAAGCAGCTTATAGGTGGCCTTAAGGGCCCCTGCGCAGGTCACGTCAATGGTACCTGCCGCAAAAAGGGCAAAGGCCCCCTTGCTCATTTTATTATAGAGGTCACCCATAAGAATGACCGCCGCAGCCGCAAAAAAGATAACGGGGATAAAATCCACCAAGGCCATAGAAACCGAAAAATCCTTCATCTCAAAAACCCCTTGATTTTATTTCTTGTTAAGGTGATAAATGGGCAGCAAGGGAATGATAATGGGGGTTTTATTTGCATAGCTGTTATATTCCTCATTGTTGCCGTAACGGGCCATCTGGCGCTTTTCCAGACGCTGGGCGCCGTTAAACATAATAAATACGATGCAGATATAGGCCAGTACTGCGGTTATCCACTGGCCAAGGGTATTATAGGCGGTGATACCGCTGATGAAAACGCCGGTCCAGAAGATTATTTCACCCAGATAGTTGGGGCAACGGCAGATTTTGTAAAGGCCCTGTGTGGCCACCATATCGGGGCGGACCTTCTTTTGGGCCGATTTCTGATTATCGGCAACGGTTTCCAGCACAAGGCCCAAAACCGATACTGCAAAGCCGATTACGGGAACGACAAGGTCGGTTTTTCCGTTATCATAACGGAAGAGCATAGGGCTTACCTGGGCGGTGTAAAGCACCGCAACCGACACCCAGATGGTAGCCAGCACGAAGACGGGCATCTTCTTCTCATTGTTTTTTGCCAGGGTATCCTTGGCAACGTCGGTCTTTTTAAAGGAGGCGTTTTTAAGCTCACGCACCAGCAAAAAGCCCGAAAGGCGGATACCGTAGGCCAGGAAGAGCAGGGCGGCCACGGCCAGCACCCAGAAGGGTGTTGCGGTGGGATTTATCAGGGCCATAACAAGCACGGCAATACCGCCGCCTGCTACGGCAAAGCCGTAACCGATGGAAAGAAAGTATACGAATTTATAGAAGCCCACGGCGCAAAGCACGGCGCAAACGGCAAGAAGAATTCCAAGTAAACTCCAGGGCATAATCAGTTACTCTCCTTTCCGAAATAGTCCTTTATGTACTGAGCAAAGCTCTGCTCGCCTACACAGGTATCGCCCACCAGATTGTGGGAGAGGGTCCATTTTGAAAAGAGAATAATATCGTGCTTACCTGCCTTCTTAATCTTGGGCAGGTTGGCCAGCAGACCGAAAAGCCAAATGGGCGCCCACTTTATCTTAAGGGGCTTGCCTGCCGCCTCAAAGCACATAGCGGCCATTTCCTCATAGGTGTAGGTTTCCTTACCGCCTACGTTATAGGTAACGTTGGTATCGTCAAGATGCTCTACTATAAACTGCGCAAAATCGGGGCAGTCAACCACGTTGGCCTTAACGCCGCCGTAGTTTTTAAGCAGCTGCATCTCACCCTTTTCAACGTAGGGCTTAAATACCTTGGCTATATCGTAAAAATAGCCTGTGGGGCGGTGAATAACGTACTCCATATCCCCCTTTTTTATTTCCTGCTCAACCAAATATTTGGCGTGGAGCATAGGCACCTTATCTGCGCCCGGCTCATCGCAGGAGATAACCGAAATATAGTTAAACTTCTTAACCCCTGCGCGCCTGGCCTCCTCGTAAAGATTTATATTACCCTTATAGTCAATGTCATAGGATGTAAATTTGGTGGAGGCTCCCGTAAGGCCAACGGTGGAAATAACCACCTGAGCGCCGTCGCAAAGGCCCTTTAAGGTTTCGGGGTCGGTGGCGTCTATCTTCTTAAAGGTAAAGTCACCCTCAAGACCTAAATCACGCTCTGCAATATCGGCGGCAACAACCCGGTGGCCTGCCGCAAGCAGAGCCTTTAAAATTTCTGCGCCCAGATTACCGTAGGCGCCTGCAAGTACAACCTTCATTTCTTTTGCTCCTTATTTCTTGTTCTTTTCTTTGGCACGCTTGTCGTTTATAATCTGCATATGCTCGGCGGTGATAAGCTCAACACCGTTTTCCTTTGCCCAATCAACACAGCCCTTAAGCACCAGGGACAGGAATACACGGGGCACGCCTAAAATGGTCATAAGAGCCTCGTCGGTGAACTTTATCTTATCATCGGCACGGTCGGCGGCGTAGCGCACCGACTCTAAAGAGGCCTGGCGCATCTGCAACAGCTCGGCCCTCATACGGGTCTTTCTGTGGAACCAGAAATTCTTGCTGTCACGGTAGCCGTAATCAACGGGGAGGGCGGGGAAATCCTTGGCCTTAACGCCGTTGATAATAGCGTCGCTGTACCTTTTCTTCATAAGGATTTTATCTACACGCAGAATAAAGTGGGCGCCGAATTTGCTGGTGATACCGTTAAAATCGTGGTAGGGGCCCTCGTAGCCGTTAAGCTCGCCGGGCAGGTCCTTATCTGCGCCGTCCAGCTCACGCATCCAGGTACATTCAATAGCCTGAATAGCATCGGTAAGCACCATAGGTCTTGCCTCGCCCGTTTTCTCCTCAATCATACTTTTTTCCAGCTTAAAGTTGCATTTTGGCATCTTTTCACTGGGCTTATCTCCCGGCCAGGAAAGCTTTACAGCCTCCTTAAAGGTAGCGGGCTTGTCGTCAATAAAGTTAAGGGTGCATTTGCCGTTACGGAGAATATTCTGGGCGGTGTTGGAGGAATTACGGCAACACAGAAGCATTGCGTAGTAATCCTTACCTGCCACGTAGTAGGGCTGCACCAGGGAATAGGGTCCCAGGGTTGTGGAGCCGTCCTCACACAGGGTGCTGATAATCACCGTAGGCATAGGGAAAAACAGGGAGGTCTGATAAAAATTATCCACTATTCTTAAATTTTCAAAGCTACTCATAAGCTCTCTCCTCAAGGTAGATTTTATACTAATATTATAGTAGATTGATAATTTTTTGTCAATATCACCGAGGGTAAAAAAAGTGCCCCAAAGGGGCACTTTTTCTTTATTCATTATAGGCTTTAATTGTATTCAGCAGGAACTCGTAGGCCTTGGGGGTACCGCAGACAAAGGCGGTGGGGTCCCGGTAGTCCAGGGGCTCGCCCTGCCAGTTTGAGCATATACAGCCGCACTCCTTCAGCATAAGGGTGGCGGCGGCGTAATCCCAGGGCTTTATCCGTCTTTCGAAATATCCGTTAAGCTTACCTGCCGCAACGTAGGCAACCGCCAGGGCCGAGGAGCAGATTCTTCGGATATCAAGGCAGTTTTTAAATACCTCCTTGGCAATAGCAAAGCTTTGCTCGGCAAAGGGCTTATTGGTGGAGCCTGCACCAAACTCGATAAGGCAGTCCTTAAGCTCCCTGTCGGGGGCGGTGGGAAGCCTTATTCCGTTAAGGAAGGCCCCCTTACCCTCCCAGGCGGTGAAAAGGTCACCGTTAAAGGGGTTATAAATAACGCCGAAGGTCACCCTGTCAAGGTCGTAAAGAGCCAGGGAGACCGAGCTCATATTATAATCATACACCAGGTTGGTGGTGCCGTCTATGGGGTCAAGTATCCAACGACGGGGAGCCGGTACACACTCCTCCTCCTCGCTCATAAACCCAATATCGGGGGTAAGGCGTGCCAGCTCATCCTTTACAAAGCCGCTGATTTTAAGGTCAACTGCGGTGACAAAATCAGATTCGCCCTTCATATCTACCCTATTTTTAAGGTCGGGGTCGAAAACAAACTGTCCTGCTTTCTTTACAAGCTCAATAATTTCAGAATAATTTATCATTATTCCTTCACCTCAACAAAATCTCCTCTGTTTTCCAGAAGGAAGCTATTTCTATCATCAATACTGCGGAACAGGAATATCCTGCCCTGCTTGGGGGAGGGCGCCTCATCGTGAAACTCGCCGTCAAAATACAGGGTATCGGCCTCGGGGGAGGAAATATCTATGGTAAAATCGTGAATTCCCCTGCGGGCACCCTTGTTTACCTCCAAGGAATTAAATTCCCCGTTAAAGCTGCGTTTGGAATTAAAAATTCCGAAGATTTCGCCGTTTTCCTGCAGGGTGTAGTCCCCCACAAAACGGGAGGATTTCATTTTGTTTTCATAAAGCCTGCCCTCGGCGGCGTTATAGTGGGTTATGTTAAAATTACTGCCCTCTATATGGAGAGAGGTGTAATTATTGGGGGTAAAATCCTGCTCGATTTTAACGCTGCCCACCCTTATATAGCTGTCGTCCTCCTCACTGAGGTGGAGGTGGTACCACACACCCGAAAGGTCAAAGGCCTTATGGCTTTGGCGCCAGGCCGCCAGCTTGGTTTCGTCCTGACCCAGGCCCTCGATACGGGTCCAGCCCACACAACGGGTAAGGGGGTAGGTCAGCAGGAACTGTCTGATTATGGTTTTTATGGTAAACTCCCCGCTGACGTTTCGGGCATACTCGATTCTATTACAAAAATCGACCTGCTTTTGCTGGTCGGGGGTAAGGGTAGCTCTGTCTTTGGATAACAGCGCTACCAGCTCGTCACAGACCACAACTATAATGGCCTTGCCCTTGGACCTGGCATATTCATACTCACGCTCGGTCCAGGATATACCGTTTTTATCGCAGGAGCCGTAGCCTGCGCCCATCAGCATAATAAAAAAATCGGAATCGTCAATAAGCTCCTGTATATCGGAAAATTCGCCGTTGGTGGAAACGGTAAAATGCTCCATACCGATAGGCAGAATACGGAAATCCAGCAGGACGTCTATAGCCTCGTTACGCTCGTCCCGAAGGGACTGAAAGGCCGATGAAATAAAGGCGGAATATATCTTTTTCATCACTCACAACTCCTTGATTAGCCAAAGTATTCAGACCCAAACCCGATTTTGGAGTGCGAATTTTTCTGCTTTGTATCGTTAAAATACTCGCAAATCCGTCAGGATTTGCTGTGTTTTTGCCTCAAACGCCAAAAAATTCGCTATCTACAAAATTCTACGACCCCAAAGGCGCGGAATTTTGTGAGATTTTTTGGTGCTGAGGATGCAGTAAGGCTGTCGCCTTACAAAGACGAAAAGCCAAAAAGCGCCTAAATTCTGCTCTTTGGGGCGGGTTCGGGTTTAAATGCTTTGGCTAGATTATATCATAGCCTAAAATTCTTGTCAACAAAGGCACCTATATTATAAGCAGCTTGGTGGGCTTACCCAGGGAGGTGGCCAGGTCCAGCATAGAGCTTGTACCACGGCTTTTACCGTCCCAGAAGCAGATAACGTAATCTGCGATTTCGGCCATCTGCCTGTTTCTTATAGGGCCTGCCGCCCTGCCGTAGGTTTCCCAGTCGGCAGGATAACGCTCAACGGCAAAGCCGTTCTCTTTGGCGTAGCGTTCCCCCAGCATATCGGCGCCCCGACATCCGCCCGATACGAAGACCAGGGTATACTGCTGCCGTATATCCTTAATACAGCGATCGATAAAGCTCTTGGCCACGGGGTAATCATTAAATTCACGGCAGCCTGCCACTACAACACGCTTTACCATACCCTGCCCTCCTTTATAATTTTACATATCCATATTTTACTCCAAACGACGAATAATTGCAACTGTGTTATTGCCCGATTTCTTGGGTACTATTTTATTGCTTTTTATACTGAAATATATTACAATATACTTAAAGTATTTATTATTGGGAAGATGTTTTATGCGTATTGTATTTTTCGGTTCAAGTCACGGTGTGCCCGAGCCTAACAGGCGTTGCACGTCCATCCTTATTGAGGTGGGCGAAAACCGTTATTTCATTGATATGGGCACCCAGTCTATTGAGGAGCTTGCAACCCGTAGAATTCCCGTTGACAGCGTTAAGGCCGTTTTTATCACCCACATGCACGGAGACCACACCAACGGTCTTATATCCTTTGTGGACCTTTGCACCTGGTACTATAAAACCGCCAATCCCGAATTCTACCTGCCCGAGCCTGTGGACTGCGCTGTTGATGCCATTAACGGTTGGATGAAATGCAACGGTAAACCTATGAGAGATTTTAAATTTTCCCCTGTGAAGGAGGGCCCCATTTTTGATGACGGTATTATCAGAGTGACCGCCTATAAGACCCTGCACACAGCCTGTTCCTGGGCATTTCTTGTGGAGGCCGAGGGCAAGCGGGTACTTTTTGGCGGGGATATGTGCGGCAAGGGTCCCAAAGAGGACTTTCCCCTGTCGGTGCTTGATGCGCCCCTTGATTTAGCCATTTGTGAGGCGGCCCATTTCCCTGCAACGGCATATTTACCCATACTCGGCGACGCCGATTTAAAGCGGCTCTGCATCACCCATTATTCCGACACCTTCCTGGCCTCTGTGCTGGAGTTAAAAAAAGCCCTTCCCCATATCCCTGTGTTCCGTGCTGAGGATGGTTTAGAGATAAATTTATAAAAGAACAAAAAAGGACTTGGATAAACCAAGTCCTTTAAATTTTATGGTATCTGATTACTTAGAAGCCTCTTCAACTGCAACTGCGCAAGCAACGGTCATACCAACCATGGGGTTGTTACCTGCACCGATAAGACCCATCATCTCAACGCACCCTGAATCAGTAAATAAAAGACCTTTTCATAACATAGCCCGAAAGCCTTGATATGACTTGCTTTTTAACACTATTTAATTGTAAAATTTCTCCTGCCAAACACATCGCTTTGAGTTTTCTTAACCACATTATAACGTGTTTGAATGTATTTGTAAGCGTTGTTTTTAAATAAAATTAAACTTATAAGAAAAAACGTTAAACATTTTAAGAATAATGTGTTATAATGTAATTAATCTAAAATAGTTAGGAGCGTTCAAATATGGAAATTCAAAAAATCAAGAAATTAATTAATGAATGGGATAAGGCAACAGACAAAGTAATTGAATTTGAAAACCCCGGATATGAAAAGGTTCGCGCGCTTTTTAAAGAAACGTTTGAGGTCTTGGATAAGTATGGGAAGGATAAACTTGTACCTAAAGAAATTAGCGGTTTGCTTCTTGAGATGAACAAATTCGGTTGGTGGGTTAGTGATTTGGAAGAAACGCCCTTACACGATCTTTATCAGGAAATAGTTTCATTAATATTTGATTTGAATAAATGTTTTTTAACTTGTGATTGTGATTTTGAAACCATAAAAGATACTATTGAAAGAATTGTTGGATAAATAATATTTTAGTATCAGGGAGACTATAATGAGTAGTATTGTTTTACTAAATGAATCCTGTGTCGATCAAAACGTTGACGCCATTGTCAATGCTGCTAACAAAAACTTAGCACCCGGCGGTGGTGTATGTGGTGAAATATTCAAAAGAGCAAACATTGTGGATTTGATGATAGCTTGTTCTTACATTAAAAGACCGTTACCAGACGGTTCCGCCGTACTCACAAACGCTTGTCAGATAAAAAATGCTCGTTTTATTATTCACGCCGTTGGCCCTGATTTTGGTGAAAAGCCTACTGCATTTAAAGAGCTTTTTGACGCCTATTATAATTCATTATGTGTGCTGAAAGAGTATCTTTTACATAGTATTTCTTTTCCGTTAATTAGCTCGGGTATATATGGTGGTGATTTGGAAAACCCAGTTGCCGAATCGACAAAACAATGCCTGTTGGCTTATAAGAAATTTATATCTGAATATCCTGATTATCAAATAGATGTAAAGGTCTGTGCTTACAGTTCGGAATCAATAAAAGAGGCAAAACCTATATTTGACAGTATGATATAGTATAAAAAATAACGGCAGACGAACTGCCGTTATTTTTTAATAAAGATGTTTTTTCTGAGCTTTATTGTTTTAGCAATCACAACCGACAATATCAAATCCGTCATACCATTTTATAGCGCTGACTGTAAACATATAAAACAATGGATAATACTCATCATAAGCCTTTTTAAACTCTCCGAAAAAGTTCACAAAATCTTTAGGTTCAACCTTTTCTATTCTCGATATTACAGGTGTCGATTTACCTTCATAGGACACTTTCATATTGAAAGGAGAATGTTTTTCAAAAAGGCTCTTAAGATCTTCTTTGAACTTTGGTTGAATGGGTCTATCTTTTATGTATACTCCAACTAAGTCTTTCTCAGGCTCATATTCAACCCAAATCCATCCACCGTACAAATCTCTACACCCCGCAAGGTAGAATATGAATCCATTTTCGGGATACTTTTCCCCTAAAATAAATACGTTGGGATTGTCTTCCGATTTATCTAATTCCTCCCAACCGTCAAAGCTATCATTCCACGCACTATTTACTGCATTATATAAAGCTTCGTTCTTTTCTTCAACTGTCATTTTTAGTTTCTCCTTTTATAAGAAATTTTTGCTTATCGCATTTAATTTAGCACATAGGTCCTGTACAATAATGATACTTTTTTAATACTTTTAAAGCATAAGGAAAACAGCGGCAGTTTGCTTCTGCCGCTGCTATTTTTTATGATTGAGTTACCGAATGTATATCTATTAGACTTCCTTAACACTAATAATGGTAACTGCGCCAGCTCCGCTTCCAAACTGCTGTCTGGCTTGATTTAAAGCGTCCATTTTTGCTTTTGAAGAGTCTATTGCACAAACCCTAATAACAATTTTCTTACCAGTATTGCCACTATGGGCAATGCATTCAAATGTTTTCATAATTTCCTCCTGTTTTAAGTCCAGTGGACTATTTAATATCCCCTCGTTTTTAAGCAACGAGGTTACTTTTATTTAAAAAGTTTTTCACACGACTCGACAGTAGTATACTGCCCTGAGTATTGTTCTCTAAAGGTCTGCATAGCGTGATGTCTGTCACCGGCTTCCACGAGTGCGACACCTCTTACGCCACCGTTCATTTCTTTTGGTATGTAAATGATTTTCCAAGTTTCCCATTTTCCGTAAAAGGCCATGGTTAACCCTCCAATTTATTCTGCGTTATTATCAATATATGTGTATATCATACATGCCGCTTTTTCTACATTATCGGCTGTATCTTCTAACTCGCTTGATACTTTCTCCCACGCAAAGGAACAAGCTGCATCCACAAATTTAGGATTCTGTATTGCCCAATGCTCCCAGTGTCCTTCATAGTCATCAAACAGCACGTTACTTTCCAACATACATTCTGCCGCCTGTTGCAAAACCTTTTCCTTATCAGCAAAAGGATCTTCCTCTAGCTCCTCTTTATAATATCCTGAGTTTTGTGCTGCTTCAAGGCAATCCGATTTGGTTATTGAAATGTATTTTTCTGTTTTGTCTTTACAATTATTAAAGTGGAATGCACGTAAGGTTAAGGAATACAATTGTGGAATATACTTATAAGCTCTTGAAGAGCCTTCCCAGGTAAATCTTAAGTGGGAAAGCGCCATATCGCCTGCAATATCTTTAAGTAACTGCTCGCCGTCAAACAGTGCCTTAACCAATTCTTCAGCTATAACCTTTACAGCCATTTTAAAGTGTGGATAGTCTGATTCGGCAGCATTGTAACCCGATAATTTTTCTGTAATTGTTTTAATGCCGCGCTCTAATAAATCCTTTGAAGGTTTTTCTTTAACAACCTTGAATACGCCCTCAAACTGAGAACGTATATTTTCTCTGAACTCTGCGAAACAAATATCTTGAACTTCTTCTTTATTAAACCAAGAAGTGCCATTGTTTTTATAGTCTGCACGAGAGCTTTGTGTTGAAGTAAGCATATACCACTCCTCGTGCGTTTTGGGAGTTGTTACAGATTCGAATTTCTGTAACACCGTATCTAAAATTGCTTCATCGCACTTTTCGTTATATTTTACCTCGATGAATTTTTGTATGTGTGCCTTCTGCAAGTGGCGAACAGAAAGCAATAAATTAAGAGTAATATCGTAATATTTCTTTTCGTCCTCATTCATCGGACCGTTCATACTTGATTCAATAGCATTGCCCACGGCCTCTTTCAACTTATCAAATAATCCCATAGAAACCCAACCTTTCAATAATAAAATCGCAACTAAGTGCGTTTAGTATTTAGTAAAAAATCTACTTAGTCATATTATAGCACGATAAGACTAATTAGTCAACCTTATACAACTAATATATTTAGTATTTTTATGATAAAATATTCTTATAAGACTAATTGGGGAGTCGTAATATGGATGTTGGTAAAAGACTGCTTGAATTAAGAAATAGA
>JAGAPN010000031.1 GCA_017623235.1 Clostridia bacterium
AGACGACCGATACGGCCGAATCCGTTAATTGCAACTTTAACCATTGGAATATACCTCCTAAAAATTTTTACCCTTATATTTTACTCTAAAATCAAAATTATTTCAAGATGTTCGTTTAAATTTTAACAATAATTTTTGATTTTAGGTAATTACAACCTAATTTGGACTTAAAATCACAGGTTTTATGTGCCTAATTACAATAAATACCTACTCTAAAGAGCGAATTAAAGCCTCTGCGCACTTTATACCGTCTACCGCGGCCGACATTATGCCGCCTGCATAGCCTGCGCCTTCACCGCAAGGTATGATATCGTCATGGGAGACAGAGCACATTTTATCATTTCTGACTATACGAACAGGTGAGGAGCTGCGTGACTCGGGAGCGGTTAGTACGGCGGTAGGGGAGTCGAAGCCCTCCAGCCTGCGACCAAGCTCGATAATTCCGGCACGAAGAGTATTGTTAATATATTCGGGAAATATCTTTGAAACGTCGGTAAATACGGCTTGTGGTTTAACGGTTGGGGTGACGCAGAAATCAGGCTTTTTACCGCAAAGGTACTCGCCTACGGTTTGGGTCGGAACGCCCCGACCTTCTCCAAGGTCGAAGGCAGCGGCCTCCAGCCTGCGTTGAAATTTGACCCCTTCCAGAACGTCTTCACCCGGTAGGTCCTCGGGAAGAACCTCTGTAAGAAGGGCGCTGTTGGCATTTTCGCCGTTTCGTTCAGAGTAGCTCATTCCGTTTACGGCAATACGGCCTTCCTCGCTGGAGGCATTAACCACGTATCCGCCCGGACACATACAAAAGGTATAAACTCCTCTTCCGTTTTGCAGATGCACAGCCAGCTTATAGTCTGCCGCAGAAAGTGCAGGATGCTCTGCAAAACTACCGTAAAGGGCTTTATTTATATCCTTTTGTTTATGCTCGATTCTCATACCTACCGCAAAGGGCTTACGGACCATAGCGACCCCTGTGTCCTTTAACATGGCAAAGGTATCTCTTGCTGAATGTCCAATGGCAAGAATAATTTTACTGCATTTAAGGGTGTAATTTCCCTCGGGCCCTTTAACCTCGATGGAAATAATTTTGTGATTTTCTAAATTGATTTTCTCAAGACGGGAAGAAAAACGGACCTCACCGCCAAGTTGCACGATTTCATCACGAAGACGCTTTATAACCTTAACCAGAATATCTGTACCTATGTGGGGCTTTGCATCGGTTAGAATAGAATCGGGTGCGCCGCATTCATTCAAAAGCTTAAGAACAGCCCTGCAACGGATATCTTTAATCCCCGTGGTCAGCTTGCCGTCGGAAAAAGCGCCTGCACCGCCTTCGCCGAACTGTACGTTTGATTCGGGGTTAAGCTTTCCGCCGTTCCAAAAATCGGCGACGTCACGGGTACGGGTATCAGCATCTTGGCCCCTCTCCAACACAATGGGCCTAAGCCCCGCCTTAGCGAGAATCAAGGCGGCAAAAATTCCTGCAGGTCCAAAGCCAATCACTACGGGGCGGATGCCGCTAAAATTATCTACCTTTAAAAACTTATAGCTCTCCTCAGTATAATGGCTCGCATTTTTCAGCCTTTTAAGCGCTTGGGATTCGTTTGCAGCTTCGATAAGCACCGAACAGCAAAAATGAAGGTCCTTTTTGTGCCGTGCATCCACAGAACGCTTATATAATGCGGCGCTTTTAATGTTAATACCTTTAAAGGCAGAGCAAGCCTTTAGGCTGGGCAAAAGATTGCCGAAATCGGTATCAAGAGGCAGTCTAACGTTATTGACTAATATCATTTTTTATCACCCAAAAAGCTAACGGCCGATTCGCCTGCAAGAATACCGCTAGACCAGGCCCACTGCAGATTAAAGCCTCCGCAGTCACCATCTATATCAAGTAATTCGCCACAGGCGTATAAACCCGAAATACGTCTTGAAACCATTGTTTTAGGGTCGAATTCGTCGGTGGATATGCCTCCTGCAGTTACCTGTGAGTTGTTAAATCCTGTGTTTGATAAAACCTTAACAGTAAAGCTTTTAAGTGCGTTGGCAATTCTTTTGCAGTCCTTAGTGGCAAGCTCTTTCACTTCTGTGTGCAGTGTGTAGCCGCAATATTTAAGTACCACCTGGCCCAGACGCTTGTTTAGCATACCTGTAAAGAATTCCTCAAGCTTACGATATTCTAACAGCTTGACCCTATCACACAGCATTTCATAAAGTGTTTCCTCGGTTAATGATGGGAAAAGGTCAAGAGCTACAAAGTATTCTCCTTCGGTTCTGTGGGCTTCTCTTGAAATGTTGAGTATTGCAGGACCGGATAAACCGTAATCGCAGAATAAAACCTCGCCAAATTCGCTTTTAACCGCCCTGTTATTTTTGAAAAGGGTTGCTACAGCGTCTACCTTTATTCCCTTTAGCTGTTTTACAAACTCTGTTTCGGTTTTCAGCTGAACGATAGAAGGGGAGGCCTTGACCCCCTTAAAGCCATAGTTTTTCAGTATTCTGAAAAGAGAGCCGTCACTGCCGACCTTTTCTCCTCCCGAAAGCATACCGCCGCAACAAATAACCACGTCGGCACTTATGGTATCATTATCGGAAAACAGAATAAAGGGCTTTTTAAATTTAATTTCATTTATTTTGCAGTTACAAATAATTTCGATAGCCAGACGCTGACATTCGAAGCGTAGGCAGTCCACCACCGATGCGGCCTGCAAGGAGGCAGGATATATTTTGTCCCCCTCCGAAACGAAGGGAACACCTATGGAAGAAAAGAAATTTTCGGTATAGCCTTGGTCGATTTTACCCAGAGCATATTCAGAAAAGGAGGAATTCTCCCCGTGGTATCGGTCAATGGTTATATTTCTATTAGTTATATTACATCTGCCGTTACCTGTGGTAATAAGCTTCTTACCGACTCGGTCCAGGGCCTCTAATATATAAACTGACAGCCGTGGATTTTTTCTTTTTGCGGTAATAGCGGCTACAAGACCTGAGGCGCCGCCGCCTATAATGGCAATGTCTGCCTTATAATTCATTTTATCACCTAAAATTTAAATATTATTCCTACTACAGCGCCAATGGCAATGTATAATATGGGATGCTTTTTGAATTTTAAAATACCAAAAAGTAAAAGTGAAAAAAGTATGACTGCCTTAAGGTCGATTATATCCAAAATTGCGGTAGCAGTAAAATCAAAGAAGAGGGGAATGACCATAGCCGCAAGAGAAACTCCCAAAAGGCCTATTACAGCAGGCCTTAAGCAGTAAAAAACGTCTTTAACCAGTTTGCTTTCCTGAAACTTGGCTAAAAAGCCGGCGATAATCATAATTATAACAAGACTGGGAAGAACAAGAGCGGTTGTTGAGATTATCGAGCCTAAAAAACCGCCGAGAAATCCGCCTTCCATGCTGCCCGTTGTAAATCCTACATAGGTTGCCATATTGATTCCGATTGGACCGGGGGTGGATTCCGACACGGCTATCATATTAGAAAGCTCTTCACGTGTAAACCAACCGTAGTTATCCGACATATCCATAAGAAAGGGTATGGTTGCAAGACCGCCGCCGATAGAAAAAAGACCGGTTTTAAGGAATTCCCAGAAAAGGAGAAGATAGTGCATTTATTTTACCTCCTTTTTGGCATCGGCTTTATCAAAAATGCGTTTTGCAACAACACCGATAATTGCGCTGGCAAGTATTACGATTATGGGAGAAGCATCCAGGAAAAAGGAGGTAATAAAGGCGCCGATTGCGATGCCTACGGTAAGGGCATCCTTTATGCCCGATTTTATCAGCTTAAGTATGGCCTGAATAACCAAGGCACAAACGGCAACGGAAATACCTGCAAAAGCGTTATTCGCAATCTCGTTGCCTGCTATCATCTGAAGTACCGAAGCTAATAATGTAATTATAATTACAGAGGGGGTAACGACACCTATTGTTGCAAAAATACCGCCCAAAATGCCACGGCGCTTAAAGCCTATGAAGGTGGCGGTATTTACGGCAATAATACCGGGGGTGCATTGACCTACGGCAAAATAGTCCATAATCTCTTCCATTGTGACATAGCCTCTTTTGGTTACAAGCTCACGCTCCAGCATAGGCAGCATTGCATAGCCGCCGCCAAAGGTCATAATTCCTATCTTGAAGAACAGACCGAACAGGGTTAGTAATTCTTTCATAGCTTCTCCTTCATAATATCTACGATTTGAGCTGTGTCACCGTTAACCGTAAAAGATATATCGTGACAGCCGTATTTCATTTTATATACTCTTGCCGCATCGTCCTGATATGCAGGTCTTGGGTCCTGGGCAATTATTTCTTTAACATTACCGATGAAAGCAATATCGAATTTTGATGTCAAATCCTCATCTATTTCCACTTTAAGCACAGGACGTTCCACCGAGCCGGTAAAGCCCTCCTGTGCCTCGGGGTGACAGTCAGCATAGGGGATATAGGGCTTTATATCGAATATAGGAGTACCGTTCATAAGGTCGGCCCCTGAAACAACAAGCACAGGCCCTGAGTCTTTAGTGTATTCAATTTTTTCCAGCTTAACGCAGGATAAGCCCAACGGATTCGGTCTGAAGGGGGAACGGGTGGCAAAAACACCTATTCGTTTGTTTCCACCCAGCCTTGGGGGGCGCACGGTGGGTGACCATTCATCTCTGACGGCCCTACTGAATTGCCATATAATCCATATATGAGAAAAATTCTCAAGCTCACGAAAGGCTTCTTGAACCCTGTATTCAGGCTCGAAGATTATTTGCGAAACAACAGACCCTGCCAATCCGCTTTGTCTTGGTATGCCGAATTTTTCGGTATAGCCATTGTGAATTTCAGCAATCTTTTTTATGCTATATTCATTAGTCATATTTCACACTCATTATTACATAAAATACCATTTTAAGTATAATATTAGCTCACACAAAATGCAATATTTATTTCTGTTCGTGTAAATAAATGTTGGCAAAAAAACAACTATGTGATATAATCGTTAAAAATGTATTTTCGGAGAAAGATTATGTCGAGGGAAAAGCTTGGGAGCCGTTTAGGCTTTATTTTACTCAGTGCAGGTTGCGCTATCGGTATAGGAAACGTATGGAAATTTCCGTGGATGGCCGGAGAATACGGTGGCGGTGCCTTTGTTCTTCTTTATTTTATATTCTTGATTATAATGGGCTTACCTGTAATGACAATGGAGTTTGCTCTTGGTCGCGCCAGCCAAAAAAGTCCGATTGTGCTTTATAAGCCTTTAGAGCCTCAGGGAACAAAATGGCATCTTCACGGCTATGGAATGCTGGCAGGTCTTTATCTGCTTATGATGTTCTACACGTCGGTTGCGGGTTGGATGATAAAGTATTTCTTTTCTATGGTAAGCGGAGAATTTGTCGGCGCAGACGCCCGGCAAATCGGTGATAAGTTCTCCCAAATGCTGACAAATCCTACAGAGATGATAACTTATACCTTTATAGTGATTATAGCCGGGTTTTTTGTTTGCTCCTTCAGCCTGCAAAAGGGCCTTGAACGGGTTTCAAAATTTTTAATGATAGCCCTGCTCATCATTATGGTGGGCCTTGCTGTTAACAGTATTATGTTGAAGGGTGGAGAGGAAGGACTGCGCTTCTATCTCATCCCCGATTTTACCAAGCTTGACACGCTGCCGGAATTTGCCCGTGTGGCTTCGGGTGCAATGCAGCAGGCATTCTTTACCTTGTCGCTCGGTATTGGCGCTATGGCTATTTTTGGCAGCTACATAAATAAGGATAGGGCGCTTCTGGGCGAATCCCTTAACATTGCAATACTCGATACCTTTGTAGCGATAACCTCGGGTCTTATAATTTTCCCTGCCTGCTTTGCCTTTGATATTGACGTTAATAACGGCCCCGCGCTTATCTTTATCACACTGCCGAGGGTGTTTAACAATATAGGTCAGCCCCTTGGGCAGATTATTGGTGCTTTCTTCTTTATTTTCCTGTTCTTTGCCGCGTTTACCACCATTATTGCAGTATTCCAGGCAATAATAGCCTGCTGCGAGGATAAATTTGGCTGGAGCAAGAAAAAGGCGTGTGTTATAAACTGTATTCTTATAATGATTTTATCTTTGCCCTGTATTTTCGGTTTCCTCGGCTCCTTCGAGCTTTTCGGAAAAACTATGCAGGTACTGGACGTTGAAGATTTCCTTGTAAGCAATCTGCTTCTGCCCATAGGTTCTCTGATTATTGTACTTTTCTGTACAACAAAGCGCTATGGCTGGGGCTTTGATAAGTTCCGTGAGGAAGCCAATATGGGAAAGGGACTTAAGGTTGCAGGATGGATGAAGATTTATTTCACCTATATTTTGCCCGTAATAGTTGTTGCTGTATTCGTTTGCAGTATGCTTTCTTTCTTTAAAATTATATAATTTTTATCCCCTGTAAAAAACAGGGGTTTTTTTGTAAATTTATATTGAATTTTAGAAAAATATGTGTTATACTACCCTCGTTGTCGAATCGACAACACTCTGGAGAGTCCCATTAAGCCAAAATGGGCGCCGAAGGTGTACGGAATTTATTTCCAATCTCTCAGGCAAAAGGACAGGGATAACAACTTGTACTTATACTCTCTGAAGTCAAAAGTTATCTTTTGGCTTTTTTATTTTTTATAAGGAGAGAAACGCATGGCAAAATTTGAAGAATTTTTAGTCAAGATTGATGACATTGTTTGGGGTGTGCCTCTTATTGTCCTCATTCTTGCAGCAGGTATCTTTCTTACCTGCAGGGTAAAGCTTTTACAGGTGTTCCACCTGCCTAAAGCGCTAAAGTATATGTTCCAGAATGAGAAGGACGGTGTTGGTGAGGTATCATCCTTTGGTGCCCTTTGTACAGCGCTTTCTGCAACCATTGGTACAGGTAACATTGTCGGTGTTGCTACCGCAATTGTTGCAGGTGGCCCCGGCGCCCTTTTCTGGATGATTGTTGCCGCCTTCTTTGGTATGGCAACCAAGTATGCAGAGGGCCTTTTGGCAGTAAAATACCGTACCGTGGATGAAAGCGGTCATGCATTAGGCGGTCCCTTTTATTATATAGAGAAGGGTATGGGTAAAAACTGGAAATGGCTGGCCTGGTTATTCGCTTTCTTTGGTGTTTGTGTTGGCCTCTTTGGTATTGGTACCTTTACACAGGTTCAGGGTGTTACCAATGCGGTTAAGAGCTTTTTTGACCCCAACGGTCAGAATATAGCTTTCACGCTTTTCGGTAATAATTATAGCTGGGCAGTTGTTATTGCAGGCTTAATTATTTCTGTATGTGTCGCTCTGGTTGTAATCGGCGGTATTAAGCGTATTGCAAAGGTTTCTGAATTTGTAGTACCCTTTATGGCAGTTCTGTACATAGTTGTATGTCTTTTCATTGTTATATTTAATATCACCAAGGTTCCTGCCGCTATTGTAGAAATCATTCAAAGCGCCTTTGGCCTTCGTGCTGTTGCAGGTGGTGCTCTCGGTGCAATTATCGTTGCAATGCAAAAGGGTATTGCCCGTGGTATTTTCTCTAACGAGGCCGGTCTGGGCTCTGCGCCTATTGCTGCAGCTGCTGCCAGAACTAAGGAGCCTGTTCGTCAGGGCCTTGTAACTATGACCGGTACCTTTATTGATACCATCATTGTCTGCGCACTTACAGGTACTACCGTTGTTATGACGGGTTCCTGGAATGTTGGCCTTGACGGTGTTGACGTTACAATGCGCGCCTTTAATTATGGTTTGCCCTTCCTGCCCGAAAGCGTTACTTCATTTATGTTGATGATTTGCTTGGTGTTCTTTGCCTTCACAACCATTCTCGGTTGGGACTATTACAGCGAGCGCTGCCTTGAGTACCTTACAGGCGGCAAGAAATGGGCGCTTAAGGTATTCCGTTGGGCATATATTGCCTGCGTATTTATTGGTCCTTATATGACCCTTAAGGCTGTTTGGACCATCGCTGACATCTTTAACGGACTTATGGCTATACCCAACATTATAGCCCTTATAGCCCTGAGCGGTGTTATTGCCAAGGAAACCAAGGACTATTTTGAAAGACAAAAGCCCGGCGCTGCCGTTAATATGAAGAAATAAGTTTAAACAGCACCTCTTAGGGAGTTGCGATTAGGGACGAAATCGGTTTATCCCTAACCGCAGCTCCCTTTTCGGTGCTTTTTTTCTTGAAAAAAGTATTTGACGGTATATAATAGTAATAAAGGAGGCGAGAAGGTGCATAAAATAAATCCAAGTATGACCGAGGGCCCGTTATTCGGCAAAATGATGCTTTACACGGTACCTCTTATGCTTACAGGCCTTTTACAACTTCTCTTTAATGCTGCCGACCTTGTAATCGTAGGTCAATTCGGTGATTCGGGAAGTAACGCCGTAGCGGCTGTGGGCTGTACAGGTTCAATTTCTGCCTTGTTTATTAATTTCTTTATCGGCTGCTCAGCAGGTAGCGGCGTAACTGTAGCCCACGGAATTGGTGCCAACAACAGGGTTGCGGTGCATAAGGCGGTTCATACAATTATACCGCTGGCTATTGTTGGAGGTATCGTTATTTCGGTGTTAGGTTATTTTTTGGCCAGACCTGTGCTTGTTTTAATGTCTACCCCCGATAATATTCTTGATCTTTCGGTTATTTATATGGAAATTACCTTTTTGGGTATGCTTCCAAATATGATTTATAATTTCGGCGCATCTGTTTTGCGTGCCGCAGGCGATTCTAAAAGACCTCTTTATTATCTTGTAGCGGCGGGAGTTTTAAACGTCGCATTAAATCTTTTCTTTGTTATTGTGCTGCATCTTGACGTTGCAGGTGTTGCGTTGGCCACTCTTATAGCTCATGTCTTGTCGGCAATCTTAGTTCTAAGGGCTCTGATTAAAAGAGACGACCTTTGCAAACTTGAAATCAGAAAGCTTCGTTTTTATGCCGAACCCCTTAAGAAAATTTTCCGTATGGGTATTCCTGCAGGTATACAGTCAAGTCTGTTCGCTATTTCCAACGTAATTATTCAGTCCTCGATTAATGCGCTTGAAACCATATATGTTGGTGTCGTTGCGGGTAATGCGGCGGCGCAAAATTTACAGAATTTTGCCTTCATAACCTGCGAAAGCTTTAAGCAAACCGCAATGAATTATACCGGTCAGAACGTAGGCTGCCAAAAATATGAGCGGGTAAAAAAGATTTCCTATATAGCTATTGGCGGCGTTGCTGTTTCAAGTATTATTGTGGGTACGCTTATGACCCTGTTCTCCAAGCCCCTTCTTGGCATTTACATTTCCGATTCCCCCGAGGCTATAAAATGGGGAGCAGTTCGTATGGTATGTATGTGTCTGCCTTATTTTATGGGTGGTGTAATGGATGTTACCACCGGTATACTGAGAGGTATGGGTAAATCAATATTCCCTATGTTTGCTTCAATTATGGGGGTCTGTGGCCTTCGTATTGTGTGGATATACACCATTTTCCGTATTCCGCAATATCATACCCCTGAAAGTCTATGGATATCTTATATTATTACCTGGACCTTTACCGCAGTCGTTCAGATAATTGTTTTAGCAGTGACCTTGAATAAGAAAATCAGGAGGGAAAGCTTGAGGTAAAAATAACCTAATAAAATAATCTTTTTTCGGATATTTTCCGTATTGAACAGTATAGAGTTTTATGGTAAAATTATATAAAGAGGTGATAGCAGTTGAAAGATAAAATAATAATTGCAATCGGAAGAGAGTTTGGAAGCGGCGGAAGAGAGATTGCCCGCAAGGTTTCCGAAAAGCTTGGTATTAAAATGTACGATAAGGAGCTTATTTCTCTTATCGCCAAGGATAGCGGTATGAGTGAGGACGTTCTTCACGAGGTGGATGAAACGGCTACCAACAGTTTTCTTTATGCCCTTTCGTCCGGGGCCTTTTCGGGCTCACCCTTGGTTGCGGCGGGTATGTCTAATCTGCCTATAACAGATAAAGCCTTTATAACCTGTTCCCAGATTATTAAAGATCTTGCTGAAAAAGAGTCCTGTGTAATAGTAGGCCGTTGCGCTGAGGCTATTCTCAAGGATAACAAAAACGTCCTTTCGGTATTTATTCACGCCGACGTTGAGCGCAGAATAGACCGTATTGTTGAACATGAGGGAATTTCCCGCAAGGAGGCTCTTTCGGTAATTAAGCGTGCCGATAAAAAGCGTGAGAGCTATCATAACTACTATTCTGATACCCGTTGGGGTAGTAGGGCCGCCTATGACATTTGCATAAACAGCTGTATCGGGATTGATGCTGCTGCAGAAATAATAAGGATTGCGGCCGAAAATAAATAATTGTTCACTAAATTCTACCGCCTTTCGTAATATATATTGCGGGAGGCGGTGATTTATTGATAGAGTTTCGTAATAATCGAACTTTACGGATAAAAAGAATTATTGTGCTGGTACTCAGTGTAACCGTGTTTTTAGCAACCTTTGCGGTATATTTTGACTACAGACTAAGAAAAGTGGTTGTAGCCTTTGCTAAAAGCTCTGCCAAAACGGTAATTTTGAACTGTGCCAACAGTGGGGCTGAAAAGGTGCTGGCTAAAACAGATATCAGCTATGATACCATAGCGGTAGTTTCCCGTAATAATGACGGGCTTGCCACCTCGGTCGAAATAGATGCCATAGCCGCCAACAAAATTAAGGCGCAGATTTCAGCGGCTATTGCCGAAGAACTTGCTGCCTACGAGGCGGTTGAATTTCAGGTGCCGATAACGGCAGCGTTTGGCTGGTACATAAAGAGCTTTTGGACCCCGAAGCTCAGTTATTCGGTACATATCACAACAACTATCGGCAGCAACCTTAAAAGCAATTTTATTGGTGCGGGAATAAATCAGGTCCTTCATCAGATAATACTAACTATTAACCTGGAAAGCGGTCTTGCAATGCCAAAGGAAGATGCCGAGCTTACCACCTTCACCGAATATATAATTGCACAAACGGTGATTGTAGGTGCTGTTCCGGATGCCTTTACAAGTGTCGGCCATGCCACAGACGAGGTTATGGAGGATATTTTTGACTTTGGCGCAGGGCAATATAAATAAAGGAGTTCAAAATGGATATTTTAAATGCGACTAAACGGGCCGAGGAATTGCGAGAGCTTCTTCGTTACCATAATGAACGATACTATAACGACGATGCCCCTGAAATATCTGATTTTGAGTACGATACTCTTCAAAGAGAGCTTAGGGCGATAGAAGCAGAATATCCCCAGCTTTTAACCGAGGATTCGCCAACCCAAAGGGTGGGTGGTGTCGCAGCAAGACTCTTTACTCCTGTTAAACATACCGTTAAAATGGAGAGCCTGCTTGACGCCTTCAGTTTTGAGGAGCTTTATGATTTTGACCGAAAGGTTGAGGAGGCTGTAGGCAATACGGTCTATTCTGTAGAGCCTAAAATCGACGGTTTGTCCGTTTCTCTTGAATATTCGGGCGGAAAATTTGTAAGAGGTTCTACTCGAGGCGACGGAGAGACCGGCGAGGACGTTACGGCAAACCTTCTTACAATTAAAAGCATACCGAAAACTATCAGTTTTGAGGGGGAGCTTGAGGTCCGAGGAGAGGTCTATATGTCCAGGGACTCATTTGAGCAGCTTGTAAAAAGGCAGGAGCTTATGGGTGAAACTCCGGCAAAAAATCCTCGTAATGCTGCGGCAGGTTCTTTAAGACAGAAAAATTCAAAGGTAACGGCCGAAAGACAGCTTGATGTTTTTGTGTTTAACGTTCAGCGTATAACGGGCAAAATCCTAAACTCGCATATTGAGTCATTGGATTTTCTTAAATCCCTCGGTTTTTCGGTTTTACCGTCATATAAATTATGTAACAATATAGAATCGGTCATTACCGAGATTGAGAAAATTGGCGACAACCGTGGCGAATTACAATTTGATATTGACGGCGCAGTAGTAAAGCTTGATGACTTTTCTCTGCGTGATGAAATGGGTAGTACCGCAAAATATCCTAAATGGGCTATGGCCTATAAATATCCACCCGAGGAAAAGGAAACGAAACTGCTGAAAATAGAAATTAACGTAGGACGTACAGGCGCCTTGACACCTACTGCCGAGTTTGAGCCTATTCAGCTTGCAGGCACTACCGTTTCCCGTGCGGTGCTTCATAACGAAGATTTTATAAGGGAAAAGGGTATTTGCCTTGGAGATACAATAGTGGTTAGAAAGGCCGGTGAAATTATCCCCGAGGTGGTAGCTGTAAGCGCCCATAACCCTGATTCGGTTCCCTTTACTATGCCTCACAGCTGTCCTTCCTGCGGCGGCCCCGTCTTCCGTGAGGAGGGAGAGGCAGTACTCCGTTGTACCAATGCAGAGTGCCCGGCCCAGATGTTGAGGCACCTGATTCATTTTACCTCCCGTGATGCAATGGATATTGAAGGCCTTGGTCCCGCCGTGCTGGAGCAGCTTACAGAGGCAGAGCTTATAAAGGATATTACAGACCTTTATACCTTAACCGAAGCCGATATTGCCGCTCTTGACAGATTGGGAGAGAAATCTGCCGCAAACCTCGTTTCTTCTATAGAAAAATCAAAGGAAAATCCGCTCTCCAGGCTTGTTTTTGCGCTGGGTATCCGTCACATCGGTCAAAAGGCCGCAAAGCTTGCAGCCGAGCAATTTAAGAATATTGATGCAATGCTGTCGGCAACAAAGGAAGAATATCTTGCTATTGACGGATTTGGAGCGATTTTAGCCGATAGTATAGTAGAGTTTTTGTCCCTTGATTCAACACGAAATATGCTTGATACACTAAAGGAACAAGGCCTTAATATGACAGAGCCCGACAATACCATTGATAACAGATTCGAGGGAATGACCTTTGTGCTTACGGGAACCTTACCTACTTACTCTCGTAACGAGGCATCGGCCATTATAGAAAGCTTTGGAGGTAAAACCTCCTCATCTGTATCGAAGAAGACCACCTATGTCTTATCCGGAGAGGCATCGGGCAGTAAGCTTGACAAAGCAAATGCACTTGGCATTGAGGTCATAGACGAAGAAAAATTTAAAGAAATGATAAAATAAAAAGAAGCCCGTTGCTTTTGCAACGGGCTTCTTTAATTTGATTTTTATGCCTTCTTGGCTTTCTTTGCGGTGTGGTTTTTCCAGATAACCCAAAGGGGAGCGGAAACAAACAGAGAGGAGAAACAGCCGGAAACAAGACCGAAGGCCATAGGAATAGCAAAGCTGCGAAGCGATGTAAGACCGAACAGTTCAGATACAACAACTATCATCATAACTGCCAGGAATGTTGTAACAGTAGTTACAATGGTACGAATCTTAACGCTGTTAAGACTTACGTTTACAAGTTCGGCAGTAGTTGCCTTAGGCATAAGCGACTTGTTTTCACGAATACGGTCGTAAACAACGATAGTGTCGTTAAGGGAGTAACCGAGAATGGTAAGGATTACCGCCATAAAGTTGGAGTCAATCTGCAGACCGAAGATTGTGCAGGTAAAGAATGCAACAAAAACGTCAAGGAAAAGGGAGGCAAAGGCTGTAAGTCCTGCCGAAACGCCGCCAATCTTGCGGAAACGGATACCTACGTAAACTATAACCAGTATACCCGCCAGAACTACGGCTGCGATACTCTTTACGAAGAAGGCGCCTGCAACACTGGGGTTAACCGAGTTGGAGTCATAAAGCTCAAAGGATGCCTTGGGATATTCCTTGGTAAGGGTCTTTGCCAGGTCTTGCTGTGCATCGGTGGAAAGGGAATCCTTACCAACCAGAGTGATAACAAGCTTTTTGGAATCTTCTGTAAGACCAACACTTTCGCTTACGTTAACGTCCTTTTTAATTGTGTCTTCAATAAGCTTTTCGGTGGTGGTGTAGTCAAGATCACCGGTATAAGAATAGGTGATTCTTGTACCACCGCTGAAGTTGATATCCAGCTTAACGCCGAAGATTACGGTGAGCACGATAGCTACTGCAAAGAATGCCGCATAGATAATAACTGCGGGCTTGAAGCATTTGTTAAAGTCGATGTTAAATTTCTTATTCAGCATTCCTTACACCTCCGTAGAAAGCAGCTTTTCTGAAGAACTTAAAGCGAGAAATGCTCTTAACCATAAGTCTGGAGCAAACTACGCCAAGCAACAGGTTGGAGATAACGCCCACGATAAGGGTGTAACCGAAGGAATAGATAGAACCTGTAATAGCGGTTCCGAACAGGGACATAATGGGGGAGAGAATGGTATGGAAAATACCGTCAGTACCAAATGCGCCCATCAGTACGGCCGAAACAATGATAATGGTAACGTTACCGTCTATAATTGCGCTGATACTGTTCTTATAGCCTGCGGCAATAGCGCCGTCAATGGTTTTGCCGTTTGCAAACTCTTCACGGATACGCTCGGCGGCAATAACGTTAGCGTCAACACCAACGCCGATAGAAAGGATGATACCTGCAATACCGGGGATAGTAAGGGTGAAGCTTGAAATACCGCTGAAATAGCCGGAAATACAAGCGATCATTACGCCAACCTGACCCAGCAGAGCAATAGATGCGATTGCACCAAGCAGACGATAGCGCAGAATCATAAGCAGACAGATTACTCCAAAAGCGATGGAACCTGCAATTACCATTACCCTGAGAGCATCAGAGCCAAGGGTGGGGGAGATGATCTGCAGCTTTGAATCGTCAACGGTAAGTGTGAAGGGAAGGGCACCTGCGTTAATCTTGTTAGCAAGGTCCTCAGCCTCTTCTGCATTAGCCATACCGTCAATGTAGGCCTCGCCGCCGGTAATTACAGACTGAACCGTGGGGCTGGAAATCATAACGTCGTCCATCCAGATAGAGATAGTCTTGTTAAGATTGGCCTGGGTTGCGGCAGTGAATTTTGATGTGCCGTCGGATGTAAATTTAAGGTTTACAACGTAGGAACCATCCTGCAGAACACCGGGCTCGGCCGATTCAACGTGCTTACCCTCAAGCAGTACCTTGTCCTGGGTTGTACCCTCACAGAAGGTGAGAAGGGCAGTTTCACCAAGCTCAGCAACGGCTTCGGCGGGGTCGAAATCGGTTTCCTCGGCTGACCAGGGGAAACGAACAATGATCTGATGGTTGTCAGAGTCACTGTAAACCTCATAGTCGGTGATGTTATTGTTTACAAGTCTTGTTTCGATAATGGCCTTAGCGGATGCCATATCGCTGTCGGAAATATCGTCAGACTTGATATCGGGTGAGAAAACAGCTTCAACACCGCCACGGATATCAATACCCCAACGAATGTCCTGTGCACCCTTGAAGTAGAGCTGGCGTGTATCGCCGTAGTAATTCTCTACACCGAAGAATGCGGTGTATGTAAGTGCAAGTATTATCGCAAAGATTGCGAAAAATACCCACTTACCGGTCTTTTTTGCTTTCATAAGCTTTAACCTCCGGATGTTTTATATTATAACAGGAGCAAACCTATCATAAAATACAAAGAATATTATACATTTTTTGACCCTTAAAGTCAACAGACAAATAGACCTTTAGGCGGTTAATTTTTCAAGTGCGGCAAGTTTAACTGCTACACACAGCACCTTGGCGGCAAGAGCCATCTCCTCGGGAGAAGGGAAGGAGGGCGCAATACGAAGATTGCTGTCTTCGGGGTCGTTACCGTAAGGATAGGTAGCGCCGGGTGTTGTAAGCACAAGACCTGCTTCCTTACAAAGAGCGCCTACGCGCTTTGCGCAACCCGAGGGTACCTGCATACTTATAAAGTATCCGCCACGGGGATTGGTCCAATCTGCAATACCTAAAGCTCCAAGGCTCGTTTCAAATTCCTTAAGACAGGCTTCAAACTTGGGCCTTAAAATATCGGCGTGTTTCTTCATCTGCGCCTTCAAGGCTTTAAGATCGGGGAACATTCTGGCGTGGGCCAGCTGATTAAGCTTGTCGGGGCCTATGGTCTGTATAGTCATACGACTTTTAAGAAGCTTTATATTGGCATCACTTGCGGCAACGGCGGCAATACCTGCGCCGGGATAGGTGATTTTAGAGGTAGAAGTAAATTCAAGCACCATATCCTCGTTTCCGTATTTTTTGCACTCGTCAAATATATTTAAAAGCTTGTCGCCTTCGTCATATAAATCGTGGATAATATAGGCGTTGTCCCACATAAGTCTGAAATCCTTAGCGGCAGGCTTCATAGCGGCAATTCTTCTAACGGTTTCGTCGCTGTAGGTAATGCCCAGGGGATTAGAATACTTGGGAACGCACCACATACCCTTAACTGCAGGGTCCTTAATAAGCTCTTCGACGGCATCCATATCGGGTCCGTTTTCTCCGCAGGCTACGGTAATCATTTCAATGCCGTAATATTGGCATATTCCAAAATGACGGTCGTATCCGGGGGCGGGGCAAAGGAACTTAACCTTACCCTGGGAAAGCCAGGGACCACAGCCAAAGCCGGTAACCATACCCTGGGTGATGGCGTCGAACATAAGGTTAAGGGAGGCGTTGTTACCGCAAATAATATTATCGGCGTCAACCTCCAGAATTTCACTGAACAGCTTTTTCATTTCGGGGATACCGTCAAGACCGCCGTAATTCCTGCAGTCAACGCCGCCTTGTGTTTTAAAGCCGCTGTCGGGTCCAACAAGACCTAAAAGAGGGTCACTGAGGTCAAGCTGGTCTGCACCGGGCTTGCCTCGGGACATATCAAGGGAAAGGTTTGCACCTTTGATTTCCTCAAATTCTTTTTTAACCAGTTGGAGTTCATTTAAAAGCTCGCTCTTAGTTAAGGATGAATATTTTGTCATTAACTTTCCTCCAAAGTCATAAAATCAATTTATTATACATTATTTTGACGCCGTTTTCAAGATATATTTATAATAACTACTTAAAATAGTTGCAACAAATGCCTGATTTGCGAAATTGTTCTGATAGACAGTCGATAAAAATCACAACACATTGGTCTTATTTTTCTTGACAGACAATAAATATAGTGGTATTATTTACTGTGGTAAATGGGGAAATATGTTGCATATTTTGGCGAGTTTGCATAAATTTTCCTGCCCGAGGGATAGCTTGCGCCCTCGTAAAATAAACGCAGTTTAATATAAAGGAGGTGCATTTTATGCCCACAGATCCAATGACTTATGTAATTATAGGCATCGTCGCTTTAGTTGTTGCTGTTATATTCTTCCTTATTGGAAGCGCTTTCAGAAAGAATAAGGCTGAAAAGGTTATAGGCTCCGCCGAAACCGAAGCCAAGCGCATACTTAACGACGCTATCCAAAATGCCGAAGCTCGCAAGAAGGAACTGCTTATTGAGGCTAAAGACGAGGTACATCAGCTTCGCACCGAGACCGAGCGTGATCTGCGTGAACGCAGAAGCGAGGTACAGCGTCAGAAACGCCGCTTACAGCAGAAAGAAGAGACCCTTGATAAAAAGATTGATAATCTTGAAATCAAGGAGGAGAATATTGCTAAGCGTGTAAAAGAGGTTGAAGCAAAGCTTGAAGAAAGCGAACAGATAAAGCGCAGTCAGCTTGAAATGCTCGAAAGAATTTCGGGTTATTCCAAGGAACAGGCTAAGGATTATCTGCTTTCTGTTCTCGACGGTGAGCTTACCCACGCCAAGGCAGTTAAAATCAACGAGTATGAGCAGCGTACAAAGGAGGAGGCCGATAATATCGCCCGTGAAATCCTTTCCCGTGCTATTCAGCGTTGCGCCGCAGACCACTCTTCGGAAATTACTGTTTCCGTTGTACCCCTTCCCAATGATGAGATGAAGGGTCGTATTATAGGTCGTGAAGGCCGCAATATTCGTGCCCTTGAAACCGCTACCGGTGTTGACCTTATTATTGATGACACACCCGAAGCAATTACCGTTTCCAGCTTTGATCCCATCAGACGTGAGGTTGCCCGTTTAGCCCTTGAAAAGCTTATTACCGACGGCCGCATACACCCTGCACGTATCGAAGAAATGGTTAACAAGGCCCAGGCCGACGTTAACAACACCATCAAGCGTGAAGGAGAAAGAGCAATGCTGGAGGCAGGTATTCACAACCTGCATCCCGAAATTGTAAAGCTTCTTGGTAAGCTTTACTACCGTACAAGCTATGGTCAGAACGTTTTAAATCACGCTTTAGAGGTTTGTCACCTTTCAGGTATACTTGCAGCAGAGCTTGGTGAAAACGTGAACCTTGCCAAGCGTGCAGGTCTGCTTCACGATATCGGTAAGGCCATTGACCACGAGCAGGAAGGAACTCACATCCAGCTCGGTGTTGAGGTTGCCAAAAAGTATAAGGAGAACGAGGACGTTATCCACGCTATCCACGCTCATCACGGTGAGGTAGAGGCCAAGACGGTTATTGCCTGTATTGTTCAGGCTGCAGATGCTATATCTGCCGCTCGTCCCGGTGCCCGTCGTGAAAACATTGAAAGCTATATTAAACGACTTGAGAAACTCGAGGAAATCGCCAATTCCTTCAACGGTGTTGAAAACTCTTTTGCAATTCAGGCCGGCCGAGAGGTGCGCATAGTCGTTAAACCCGAGATTATCAGTGATGACCAGATGGTTATTATGGCCCGTGATATCGCCAACAAGATAGAAAACGAGCTTGATTATCCCGGACAGATTAAGGTCAATGTTATTCGTGAAAACAGAGCTACCGACTACGCAAAATAATTCTTTATCCGAGAGCTTTTTGCTCTCGGATTTTTTTATGCAATATTCTTTAGAAAACGGAAATCATAATTATAAAATGATTTGGGGATAGTAATATGGTTTTTGGCGTTCTGAAGGATATAAAAAGGGATGAAAACAGGGTTATTTGCACTCCTCTTGAGGTAGCCTCTATTGTTTCGGCGGGTCACAACGTTTTTGTGCAAAAAGATTGTGGCAAAGGAGCGGGTTTTTCTGATGATAAATATATGCTTGCAGGAGCTACCGTTTTGGATACGGCAAAGGAGATTTGGGATAAGTGCGATTTTGTTGCTAAGGTAAAGGAAATCGAGACATCGGAATATGGTTTTCTTCGTGAAAATCAGCTGATATACTGCTGTATTCATCCTGCAGTACATCCTGAAGAGGTACAGGCCCTGATAAAAAGCAGATGTATAGCAATTACCGCAGAGGACAGCCATCGTTACGGCTCCCCAAACTGTGAGGCCGCAGGTAAGCAGGGCGCATTGTTCGGACTTGAATCTATGCTGACCATAAACGGCGGAAAGGGTAAGTTTGTAAGCGGATTTGCAGGAGCCCCCGGTATGAATATTTTAATACTGGGTGGAGGAGTTGTCGGAAGGGGAGCGCTGTCTGTTCTTTATGCCCTGGGTGCCAATATTACGGTTATGGATATCAATATGGGTGTTCTTAAAACCTTGGGTGACCAATATGATAACAAGATAAATACAATGTTCTGCACCAAAGAAAATATAGCCTCGGTGCTTCCTCATACCGATATGATTATTAATTGTGTTAAGTGGCCAAAGCAAAGAAAGGATTTTCTTATTGATAAGGAAATGCTTAAATTGATGGAGGAGGGCAGCGTTCTGGTTGACATCTCAAACGATGCCCCGGGCGCTATAGAGTCGAGCCGTGAAACCCACCACAATAACCCTCGTTACATTGTGAATGGGGTAGTTCACTACTGTGTAAGCAATATACCGGGTGCGGTGGCCCACTCTACCTCTGTGGCTCTTGCAGCAGAAACACTTCCGCTGCTTCTGAATATTCTCAACAATGGCCTTAAAAAGGCCTGCATCAGCGATGGTTATATCCGCCGTTCTCTCACAACCTACAAGGGTTATTTAACTCACGAGGAAACCAGTGCAGTACAAGGTATTCCCTGGATAAGACCTGAGGATGTATTAAAAATTGAAGACGAAGAGCTTGATTATGCGCCGCCTGCAACAACTGCTAAAAGTTATAATTTTTATTAATAATTTTAAAGACCCGTCCGCAGGCAGATCTTTTTTAGCAGAAATCGACACAAAAAGTCGCAAAATAAGACTTTTGGCGTTGACAAAGAACATTATGTATTTTATAATAAAATATAATGATGAAAGGGGTTTTTATATGGCGAATAAGTATTATGATAAAATAATGACGCTTGACGGTATCG
>JAGAPN010000032.1 GCA_017623235.1 Clostridia bacterium
CATACTTATTGTCTGCCGTAAATGTTGCGGTAAGGGTAAATTCTTTTCCCTGGTCCTCTGCAGTATGCTTTTTAGAGGTTCTTACATAGATATTGCTGCCCTTGTTTGTGCCGTTGAAGTTACCGATACCTATTTGTGTACCGTGTGTGGCGTTAGGTGTACCTGTAACCTTATATTTTACCTCTACAATGGCTTTGTTGCCGTTTGTAAGTTTAAGAACCGAACCATCTACTGCAAATACATAATTAGGAAACCAGGTTTGTGTAGAGTAGTCGGTAATGCTCGAAAGCTGTCTTTCGTAAGCAGAAACGTGTACCTTTAACTTTCCGCCATCTACCGTTGCGGTAGTGTTTGTTGTTGAGCCTGTTGTTGCAAATATATTTGCAACATCCTGTGTTAGGTCGATTACGGTTGTTTTTACGTTAGTGTCTGTGTTAGCGGACACAACAATCGAAGTTAGTACACTTGACAACAGAATTATTACTGATAACACTATCGATAATGCTTTTTTCATACTAACACCTTTCTTTTTAAGATTTGAACAAAATTACCATCCCTCGCTTTCACTCAGGATGGTAATACCAAATTCGCTATTTGCGAGTATTATTTATATGAATCCAATCTCTTGTTCGATTCGTCAACTGCATTTTGGAACGTATTCATAATCTTCTCAAGCTCTACTGCCATCTGCTCTGAAGACTGACGACGCAGCTCCTTGAAAATTTCACTATGCGTCCAGTTAAGATCTATCATAGTAAGAGGTCCGCCTAAAACAGACATCTTAAGATTGTTTTCACGATATGCCTTTAAAACAGTTTCAGAATAAAATTTCTGCATTTCCTTATTGCCGAAGATGCTTGCGTCCTTATTGCAGTTATCTACGTCAAGGAAATAACGGAGGAAATAGTAAGCTCCGTCAGGATTCTTTGCGTTCTTTGCAATTCCGTATGCACGAAGACCAACGCCGCCGTAATTGCAAGGCTTGCCCTCAAAGCTATCGGGCATTCTTACTGCGCCGAAATCGCTTGCAGACATATCCTTAAGATATCCGTTTTTCTTTATTGCGTAAGCATCGGTAGTAAGCATTGCGATGTTGCCTGCGGGATACTGAGCAATCAGATAGTTTCCTACAAGGCCTTCTGCACGGCAATCAGCATAGAACTTCAGTGATTTGAGCATAGCCTCGTTATTTTTATTAGCGGACATTTTGCCGGTCTTTGCATCGTAGGAGATAAATCCGGGACCCATGGTAAGTGACATAAGATAGGGGTCAAGCACGCCGCCGTAATAACCTATCTTATCGGCATCAAGCATACACTGTTTGAAGGTTTCCCAAGTCCAGTTGCCTTCATTTATGTAATCAACGGGAGATTTAAGTCCGTTGTCGTTAAATATCTTTTTGCTGTAAACAACTATACCTGCAGTTGGTACGTAGGGGCTGTAGAAGGAGTTTACAAAATAGCTCTTTCCCTTAAACTTCGTCTGCTCGGTAACTCTGGGATCCCAGAAGCCGTCGTTAACGTTGAATATCTTGGGAAGCTCTGCAGCCACCTCATATATCTGAGGAATTTTGTCGTTAAGAATAATAATGTCGGGGCCCTTGCCGGCAACTATCTGCTTGGCAATATCGGCTTCGTAGGTTGTCTGGTCATATATCTGCCACTTAACGTTAATACCTGTAAGCTTTGTGAAGGCCTTGGCAACCTTTACGTATTCTGCGCCGCCCTCATCTCCCCAATGAGCAAAGGTAACGGTTGTTCCTTTAAGCTTCTTGGGAATGTTTTTGAAAACATCTTGGCGGCCGGATTGCGAAATTTCACCCTCAAAGCCACCTGCGTTTCCGCCATCAGCAGAACCGTCTGCGCCGCCTGAAACGGTACCGTCAAAATCAATATCGCCGCCTAAATCGTCAAAGGAGTCGCTTTCGTTGGAGCCCGATGTGTCGGCGCTGCCTGTTCCGCCGCATGCTCCCAGCGTTAAGCACATAACCAATGACAATACGAGTGCCATTAATCTAATTACAGTTTTTGTCATAATAATTTTCCTTTCTGTTGTAGTTTTTTGATTAAGGATGACCCTCAGTTTTCACGAATTTGCAGTTTAGCTTAAAAGATATCCATATTTTTACAAATTCGTTAATATATTGACTTTGCGCATAATACAATATGTGCAAATTTACAAATATATTTTATCATAAGGTGAAAAAGTCAACAATTAAGTTTTTGAAAATACAAATGTAGTAAATTACTTTTCAGTATGTTTATATATTATTTATAATATATAAAAGGCGGACAGTTCTTAAAAACTGTCCGTCTTTTTAGTAGTTTGAAAAGTCAGTAATATCATTTGAAATATATCTCAAATATTCCTCTAAATGCCTGGGCGAAATATACTTAGAAAGCAGTTTGACAAACTCAGCCTTATCCTTACAGCCCGTTCTTTTAAAATAATTATTTTTATGCGTATTCAAGGATTGTGGCGTTAAGAATAATTTGTGGGTTGTCAAACTATTTGAGTAACCCTTTAGGAACATATATATAATCAGCAAATCAACCGTCTTTGCACTGAGCAAAAGATTTTCCAAAACAAATATATCTTTCAGGGCGGGGTCGGATTTATGGGAATACTCCTCCACCGGGTCAAAATTCATAGAAACACTTCGCTTACCACGAGTAAAAATCAAATCGGAGTTTGTAAGCGCACGCTTTTGCGTTGAATCTCTGGGAATAAGAATGTTTTTCAAATCAATAGAAATACAGTTAAAATCATTCTTATTGTTTGTAAGACACCTGTAGATTTGCAGTACTGCCGATTTAATTGCTTCGGAGGTATATGTAATGCTTGAAACACTAATGTGAAACAGCCTCGCGATAATGGTATCGGAAAATCCTAAAAAGAAACGGTCTTCTATATACGAAGGCTCGTTATTCCTAAAATAATTTAAAAATGCAATTGCAATGAAATCGTTAGGGAAGTATATACCATCATATTCATTTCTGCGCTCCCAGAAATCATTCATACATTCTGCAAATCCGCTTTTTATATGGAATATATCCTTCTCCGAAAAATTGAGATTAACCTTGTAGAAGGCTTCGATTTTGGAAATATCGGACTCAGAATTGGCATAAAACCCGAAAAATGCTATTTTTTCTTTTGCGTTGGCCTTAAAGTAACGATAAACCATAGATGCGGTTATATCATCATTATCGGCTATCGAACTGTAAATGTATTTATAATGCTTTTTGCTTTTGTCGTGAAGTAAAATTACAGGTATGCCGTTTTCATTACAAATTTTAACACAATGCTCATTGTTTTTATTAAGCCCCTGCGCAACTAAAAGTACTGCCTTTGAATCGGTAAAAATTTCCGGCACATCTTCTATGTTTTCGAAAACTATGGTTGGTATTCTTTTTTGATTTAGAGATTTTATGCTTGCAATTTCCTGCTTTCTTCTTGTTTCGAAAAAGTAAGATGAGCTGTTCTCCATTAAAATATATAATGACATTTATTCACCACATTTCTCTGTAATATAGCATAAGTGACCAACCCAGTACAATTCTATTCTACCACTTTAAACAAAAAGTTCAATCAATATTTTTTACCACAAATGCAATAAACTGGCAAAGCACCGTTTCTTGCAGGAAATACAAAACGATTGCTTGGCTTCGAGTAAAATTCATCATTTGAAACGGGAGTTCCTTTTATGACGAATCAGAAGGCCCGTCAAAGGTCACTTAAAGCAAAAGTGAGGAAAACCTTGCTTTTGCTTTTTATTTATAAAAAATTCTGCTGTATTACTTTGTCCTTTTAGGGGCTATTTACTTTTTACGCAAAAAATGGTACAATAAATGTGATTTTAATGTTATGGAGAATGATACTTTATGTCTATTCTTTCTATTTATTTCTTGCTTTTTCTTCTGTTATCTTCGTTAATTTTTTACGCCTTACCAAACAAATTAAAGCCTCTTTCTATACTTGCCGCTAATATTTATTTTTATATTCAGTTTGGTCTTAAGCATCTGCCCTTTCTGCTTTTCAGTATTGTTTCGACCTTTGCGGGGGCTCTTCTAATCGAAAGGCTGGAGAAAAAATCCGCCAAAAAAGCGGTACTCGCCTCTGTACTGTTTTTGAATATCGGACTGCTTTTCTACGTAAAATTTACCCCGTATTTATTAAATCTCGCGCAAAAGGTTGTTACCTTTGATTCTTCGAATATTCTGAAAACCATTATCGTACCTGTGGGTATCGCATTTTATACACTACAGCTTTGCGGCTACATAGTTGACGTATACCGTGAAAAGTACGTTGCAGAAAGAAATTTTCTTAAATTTGCGGCCTTTGGTACCTTTTTCCCTCTGATATTACAGGGTCCCATTTCAAGGTACGACCAATTAGCTGACCAGATATACAGTAAGGCCAAACGTGAGAATATCTACCGAAATTATACCTACGGCGCTCAATTAATGCTCTGGGGCTTTTTTAAAAAGCTTGTTGTTGCCGACCGTGCCGCAATTTTGGTCAATGAGGTTTTCGGCAACTACACCTCTTATTCGGGTTTAACCGTGGCTCTGGCCGTTTTATTTTACACAATTCAGATATATATGGATTTCTCCGGCTGTGTTGATATATGCAGAGGTGCCGCCCAGTTGTTTGGAATAAACGTTATAGAGAACTTTAAGCAGCCCTATTTTGCCAGTTCAACACAAGATTTTTGGAGAAGATGGCATATTGCGCTATCAAGCTGGTTCCGTGACTACCTTTATATTCCTTTGGGAGGAAACAGAATGGGTGCCTTCAGAAAATATCTCAACATTTTAATCGTGTTTTTCGCAAGCGGACTTTGGCACGGCGTTGGTTTCCACTATATTGTTTGGGGACTTATGCAGGGCCTCTTCCAGATTGTCGGCGCAATAACCCTGCCTTTAAAGAAAAAAATCTGTGACAAGCTGATGCTTGACCGCACAAAGGGCTTTCTCCTTCTTTGGCAACAGCTTATAACCTTTTGCCTTATTAATCTATCCTGGCTTGTTTTCAGAGCCAACGGAACCACAGCGGCAATAGCTATGTTCAAAAGCATCTTCACCCTCCAGCCCGTATCCTTGGTTAACCTAACCTATCTTGACTTAATTATTATATGCGTTTCTCTTTTAATTGTATTTTTCGTTTCTTATTACAAGGAAAAGGGATTTTCCGTGCGTGATGAGCTTTCAAAACAGGTTCTGCCCGTAAGGTGGAGCGTATTTCTTATTCTGTTTGCTGCGGTGGTTTTATTGGGGGTTTACGGCCCCGGTTACTCTGACTCCTCATTTATCTATATGAATTTTTAAGAGGTACTTATATGAAAGAAAGGTTTAGTAAAGCTTTAAAAATCGTTGCTTTTATTTTGTGCGCGGCTATATTGTTTTCTTTCATTTCCAACGTTTGCGAAAGAAAAACCTTTGACGGCCCTTGGAATTATATGGCCAAGCTTAACGAATTTTACAGTCTGGAGGATGACACGCTGGATTACGTAGGTGTGGGCTCAAGTCACATGTACTGCACCCTCAATCCTTTGGAGGTGTGGAATAATTCCGGAGCCGCCGGCTTTGTCCTGGCAACCCAGCAGCAGCCCCTTACGGCCTCATACCACTACATAAAGGAGACTTTTAAGACCCAATCTCCCAAATACGTTATCCTCGAAGGGTATATGATTTGTGTGGAGGAGACCACCGATTCTGCGGTACTTTACGATGCTATAGACCCCTTAAGGCCTTCCTTTAACAAATTTCAGATGATAAATAATCTCGTTCCCTATGAGCGGCGACCCGATTATTATTTTAACATATTAAAATATCATACCCGCTGGTCCTCAATCTCCCTTGACCAGGTAAACAATATTCTTGGCGAGCATATTGACACCTACAAGGGCTTTGTTGCCCTGCAGGGGGATTTTAAGGGAGAAAATCTTATTCCCGATTATGAAAGCACTCAGGATATTCAGCTCAGCCAATACAATCTAAATATTTTAAACAAAATTTATGAACTAACTCAGGCGCATAATGCAGAGCTTATTTTAATGCTGGGACCCTATAATGCCCAATCCCCCGACCTTGCTCAAAAGATAAAGGCAGAGATAAATTGGGCGAAAGAGAAAAAGGTGGCTGTGCTGGACTACTCCGAGCTGCTTAACACTATAGAAATAAACCCTGAATGTGACTATTACGACCCCGGTCATCTGGATGTTTCGGGGGCAGCTAAGGTAAGCGCACATTTTGCCGAATATCTGTTAGATAAAGGAGTAACGGCAAATACTTCCATTAATACGGAAAAGTGGCAGGCCGATTATGACTCCTACGTAGAAAATTTTTCAAGCGAGCTTAATAAGTAGCAAAAGCGAGGGATAATCATCGGACTGCCCCAAGTTGTTCGGCCGGAACAAAATTTCGATTGCAAAACTACTCGCACCTAAAAAAGATAATTTTTTACCGGAATAAAAGGCAAAAAGCCGTGGTACACGACAGCGTTACCACGGCTTTTTTAACACATTAGGCTGCAAAAACCTGCTTTTTTAGGCGGTTTATCCCTAACCGCAACTCCCTTTCGGGTGTTTTTTTACAGATTAAGGAAATCTTTTCTATAATCGAGGCCGAAGGCTTCGGCTACAGCCTTAAGCTCGGGGTCGGTAATGGTGTTAACGTGGGGCAGGTGGGCTATCAGCATATAAAGCTGGGCAGCCTTTTCAACCGTTTCGATAAGGCCGAAGGTTTCGTCCATATCACGGCCTGCGCCGTAAATTCCGTGAAGGCCCCAGACAACCAAACGGTAATCCTTCATCTTTTCTGCGGTGGCAACACCGATTTCGTTATTGCCGCATACCATCCAGGGCAGAACGCCGATACCGTCGGGGAATACCACGATGCACTCGGTGCACATCTCCCAGATAGTGTGGGTGAATTTCTTATCATCCAGCTCGTGGATGTGGGTCATAGCCAGAGTGTTGGTGGGGTGTGTGTGCATTACGACACGGTGATTGGGGTCCTGTTCGAGCCTTGCGATATGGCTCATAAGGTGGGCGGGAAGCTCGCTGGTGAAGCGGCCGCCGTCCTTGTAGCCCCAAAGCAGCTCGGCGGTGGTGCCGTCCTCTGCAATACGTATAATACCCAGGTTGGTTTCGGGGTCAACCTCAACGTTTTTAAAATATTTACCTGTACCGGTAACCACAAAAATCTTGCCGATAAGGGGGGTAGCGTCAAAGCCTGTAGGGATGGTGCGAATAACCTTATTCAGGTCAAGATACTCTGCGACCTCTTCGGTTTCCAGCATATAGCTGATGTTACCGCCGTTGCGCTCATCCCAGCCCTGGCGGTACATATTTGCGGTGGTGCGCTTCATCTCCTCAATAAAGGGAGCAGTTAAAATATCCTTCATTTTTATTATCCTCTCTTAATGGTTACTTCATTCTCATAGGCCTTAACGGTGTCGAACCACTTACCATCGGCAGGAACGCCGCAAACACGGCAATACTCGTTCCATACATCACCGAAGGGCAGGGTCTTAAGCTCCTCGCTGACTACCATAAGCTGGGTAAAGTCGCCCTCATCCTGAAGCTGACGAAGCCTATCGTGGGGGGTCACCAGAGCCATAAGCAGGGCCTTTTGCATATTGCGAAGACCAACTACCCAGGCGGTTACACGGTTAATGGATGCATCGAAATAGTCAAGGGCAATTTTAACCCTTCTGTCCAGGCCGCCGCAACGAACGATTTCCTTTGCAATTTCCTTGGTTTCGTCGTCCAGCACTACCACGTGGTCACTATCCCAGCGGATGCCACGGGTAACGTGAAGGGCAACCTCATCAAAGAAGGTAATCAGTGCGGGAATTTTATCCGATACAACCTCGGTGGGGTGGTAGTGACCGTTATCCATAAGGGGGATGCACTTATCCTTGTTGGCGGCGGCGTAGGACAGAGAAAACTCTGCGCTGCCTGCGGTGTAGGCCTCAACGCCGATACCGAAAACCTTGGACTCTACGCAGGGCTTAACCTTGC
Source organism: Clostridia bacterium (assembly GCA_017623235.1). GTDB lineage: Bacteria > Bacillota > Clostridia > Oscillospirales > Acutalibacteraceae > SFWF01. The sequence continues at coordinate 8,027 of JAGAPN010000032.1, forward strand.
TGAAATCAAAGGGCTCGGAAAGGATAGCGTCGATAGACTCCTTATATCTCATACGGGGACCCATACGGTCAGAGGGAACGTCCTTAAAGCCGTCACCCGTCCAGATGTTCATAACGCACTCCTGGCCCAGCTCCTCAGCCAGGTACTGGGAGATGCGGATACAAGCCTTACCGTGCTCTATCCAGAAGTTTCTGGTTTCCTCGTTGGGGGAGGACAGGGTTAAGGGGTCACATTTGGGGTGGGAGAAGAAGGTGGGGTTAAAGTCACAGCCCAGGCCTCTCTCCTTACAGAAATCAACCCACTTCTTAAAATGCTTGGGCTCTATCTTATCACGGTCTACCCAGCCGCCGTTTTCATCGTCGAAAATGGCGTAGCAGGCGTGAAGATTAAGCTTTTTAGCGCCGGGGCAGAGCTTTAAGGCCAGGTCGATGTCATCCATAAGCTCCTGGGGGGTGCGGGCACGACCGGGATAGTTACCTGTGGTCTGAATACCGCCTGTAAGGGCATCGACCTTCTGGTCGAAACCACGAACGTCATCACCCTGCCAACAATGAAGGGCGATAGGGGCCACCTTGAGGGCGGCTATTGCAGCATCGGTATCAACGCCGATTTCGGCATAGATTTTTTTTGCTTCCTCATATCTGCTCATTTACTTTACCTCCTGAATATCAAAAGTGTTTATTATTATCTCACGGGCGCGGGCCAAATCAAGGCCGCTGTCCAGATACATCAGCTGGGAAATAAGGTTACCGATTGCGGTACCCTCGGTGGGACCTGCGGTCACCCTTTTGCCTGTATACTCACGGGTAAGGCGGTTAAGATATTTATCCTTACAGCCGCCGCCTACAATAGCGATGGTGTCTATCCTCTTGTCGGCTACCCTTTCTATCTCCTCCACCGTCTTTTTGTAGCTGACGGCCAGGGAATGATAAACGCTGGAAAGCAGGTCGCCGGTAGGCAGGTCGGGACGGCCCAGATAGGTGCGGATGGCCTCCATCATATTTTCGGGGGCTAAAAAGCACTCGTCGGTGGGGTCAATAAGCTCCTTAAAATCGCTCTCCTCGGCCATATTCATCATTTCGTCATAGGTATACTTTTTATCCAGATTTTTTCTGATATTCTGGAAAAGCCACATACCCATAATGTTTTTAAGGAAACGGAAGCGATAGTTTATACCGCCCTCGTTAGAAAAGTTAGCGGCGAGGGCTGCGTCACTTGTTACGGGATAAAGGTTTTCGGTGCCCACAAGGCTCCAGGTGCCCGAGGAAATAAACACGCTGTTATCATCCAGGGGGCAGGCGGCCACCGCCGAAGCGGTATCGTGGGTGGGACAGAAGATAACCTTGCTGTCAAAGCCGACTCTGGCCTTTATATCATCTGTAAAGCCGCCGATATATGTAGAGGGCAGGCAAAGCTCACCAAACAGGGTGGCGGGAAAGCCTAATTTCTCCATAATAACGCCGTCAATTTTCTTTGTTTCGGCATTTACCAGATTGGTAGTGGTAGCGTTGGTATACTCGTTTTTCATAACCCCCGTAAGACGGTAGGAAAGATACTCGGGTATCATAAGCAGGCGGGCGGCCTTATCCAGCTTGCCCGACTTTTTATCGCAATAAAGCTGATAAATGGTGTTGTAGGACATAGTCTGTATACCTGTGCGGGCATACAGCTCCTCCTTGGGGATGATGCCGAAAACCTCCTCGGGTACTCCGGAGGTGCGGCCGTCACGGTAGGAAACGCAGGGGCGTATCTCATTACCGTCGTCATCAAAAAGCACGTAGTCAACGCCCCAGGTATCAATAGCCACCGTTTCGGGGATTTTGCCTAATTTCTTGCATTGGGCAATACCTTCTATAACCGAATCGGTAAGGCCGTCAATATCCCACACCAGGGTGCCGTTTTCATTTTTAAAGCCGTTTTCAAAACGGTATATCTCGGTGGTTTCAAGTCTGCCGTTTACATATTCACCTAAAATATGGCGGCCGCTGGAGGCACCGATATCAATTGCCAGACAGTAGGACATAACACTACCCCTATCATAAATATTGTAAAAATATTATATCACACCCTCCTTCTTTCTGCAATTATCTTTTATAATAAGAGTGATTAATTATATATTTTTGCGATATATAGCAAAAAAACTGCCGACTTTAGGTCGGCAGAAAGAAATTATTTAGAAAACTTCTCAATAATTGCATCAACGATGCGGCGGCTGGCCTGTCCGTCACCGTAGGGGTTGGAGGCCCTGCTCATACGCTCGTACTCGGCCTTATCGGTGAGCAGACGCATAGTTTCCTCGTAAATAGTGTCGGCATCGGTTCCCACCAGCTTCAGAGTACCTGCATCAATACCCTCGGGACGCTCGGTGGTGTCACGAAGCACCAGTACAGGCTTGCCCAGAGAGGGAGCCTCCTCCTGGATTCCGCCGCTGTCGGTGAGGATGATGTGGGAAAGATTCTGGAAGTTGTGGAAATCAAATACCTCCAGAGGCTCGATAAGTTTAACCTTGTCGCAGTCACCGAAAATTTCATCGGCGGCGGCACGAACAAGGGGATTTTTGTGTATAGGATAGATAACCTTGATGCCCTCTACCTCGTCAAGGACTCTGCGGATGCCACGGAAGATATTACGCATAGGCTCGCCCAGATTTTCTCTTCTGTGGGCGGTGAGCAGAATCATCTTATCGCCCTGCAGCCACTCCAGCTCGGGGTGGGTGTAGTTTTCGTCAACGGTGGTGCTCATAGCGTCAATGGCGGTGTTGCCCGTGATGTAAATCTTGCTCTCATCAACGTTTTCCTTTAAAAGGTTGGCCTTGGAAAGGGCGGTGGGGGCAAAATACATATCGGTCATACAGTCAACCATCTGACGGTTCATCTCTTCCGGGTAGGGAGAATATTTGTTGTAGGTACGAAGACCTGCCTCAACGTGACCGATAGCCACCTGGTTATAGAATGCGGCAAGACCACCTGCGAAGGTGGTGGTGGTATCACCGTGAACCAACACAATGTCGGGCTTGGCCTGCTTTATAACGCCGTCCACACCGATAAGGGCACGGGTGGTGATGTCAGAAAGGGTCTGACCCTGCTTCATAATATCCAGGTCATAGTCGGGCTTAATGTCGAAGGTGGCCAGCACCTGGTCCAGCATTTCTCTGTGCTGGGCGGTAACGCAAACAATGCTTTCTATCTCTTCTCGGCTCTCCAGCTCCTTAACCAGAGGTGCCATTTTAATGGCCTCAGGTCTGGTGCCGAAAATACTCATTACCTTGATCATTTGTTATTCTCCTTTGCCAGCTTTTTCACCTTAAACAAGAATTTTACGTTGCTGTTATAAAAACGCTTGATTCTTGAGGGCTCCTTCATAATGCGGTAAAACCACTCGAGATTATGGTCAATAAAGAACTTTGGAGCTCTGGCCTTGGTGCCGCTGAGAACATCCAAACTGCCCCCTACACCTACAAAAATGCCTTTTTCAAAACAGAAAAGATGCTTATAAATAAGCTTTTCCTGGGCAGGAATGCCCAAAGCCACCAGCACGATATCAGGGGTGGCTTTTTTTATTTCCTCAAAGGCGGCATCCTTGTCGGGGACGTAGCCGTTGATGGCTCCCGCAACGGTAAGGTGCGGATATTTTTCAGCCATCACCTTAACCATAGCATCCAGCACCTCCTGCTTTGAGCCAAGGAGGAAGATGGATTTTTTTAGTTCGTTACCCTGCTCCATAAGGCGCTGGGCAATATCGACACCGGGGATTCTCTCGGGCAGGTTTATCCCAAGCATAGAGGCACCCTTTACGATGCCGATTCCGTCGGCAACCACAGAGGTAGCCTCGTCGGTGAGCAGAGCCTCAACCTCGGGGTCACCTTCTCCGAACATAAAGGCCTCGGGATTAGCGGTAACGATAAAGGTACGCTCTCCCCGCTCCAGCCTTCCGTGAAGCTCACCGTAAAAATCCTCGGCGGTACTTTTATATAGCTTACTGAAAAATTTTATCATTTAAAATCATCCCCCTTACCGTCAAAAAGCTTAAACCATAAAGGCATAATCTCATCGGCAAGATATCTGTATGACATTCTTTTTGCTCCGTCGGCAAGCTTTTGTTTATACGAGCTGTTTTCTAATATACCAATAATTTCTTGTGACATTTTCTCCCTGTCCTCATAGGGAACGAGTATACCGTTTTCGCCGTTTTCAATAATCGCCTTGGGTCCAACGGGCACATCGAAGGCAACAAGGGGCAGTCCCACCGACGATGCCTCTAACAGTACCATCGGGAAGCACTCGGTATGAGAGGTCATAACATAAAGGTCAGCGTCCAGCATATACTGTTTTACCTCGTCGGCCGACACCATACCCGTAATTTTTACACTATCCTCAAGGCCCAGCTCCTTTACCTTAGCCTCAAGGGCGCCCTGCTCCTCTCCGCCACCCACGATAGTCAGCGTAGCATCGGGAATTTTTTTCTTTACCGATGCGAAAACCTCAATAAGGGTACCGAAATTTTTAACGGGATGAAGCCTGCCCACCGCCACAAGATTATTACCCGAAAGGGCGGCGGTATCCTCGGGTACAGCCTCTAAAATATTGGGTATCTGAACGATTTTTATATGGTCATTTCCTTTAAGCCAGCGGAAAAAGTTCTGACGGGAGCCGTCACAAAGCACCAGCAGATAATCAAGCCCCTTAAAGGCCTCCTGCGCCCTTGCAACGTATTCCTCGCTGTCGTCGTGAAGATGCTCCTGGGTCATGGTAACCACGCCTTTCGGAGCGTGAGCCGACAGCATCTCGGCAAACTCAATTCGGGTCGACAGCACACAGTCGCAATCCAGCTTTTTTATGGCGTTGACCATAAGCGTCTTCTTTAAATACAGAATTTTTACGGCCTTTATACCCTGTTTTATAAGCTCAATAAGCTTTTTTGACCTTATTGCCGCCTTTATCTCCTCACGGTTGGGGCGGCCGTTTATAAGGTAGGTTATTTTTACCCTTTCATCCACAGGATAAGCGGGGGCGTAAAGCATACTGTAGGTGGAAATAATCTCCACCTCATACCGCTTTGCCAGCTGATTGGCCAGGGTTATGGTCTGCTTTTCGATTCCGCCGTGCTGCAGATGCAGCATTAAAATGGTTATTTTTTTCATTATCGTGTTGCTTTCTTTAATTTCATTAATAAAGCGGAGATATTATAAAGCCTGTTTTTATTTAGGGTAAGTATAAGCTTCTTTTTCAGGCTCATACCCTTAATATATCGGTTACCGTAAATCCCATCAAAGGATGAGGCGTAGTCCAAAAGCCTGTTTATTATAGCCTTTTTATCCTTATCCCTTGTCTGGGCAACCCTGGTGACCGCCGCCATAAGAACGTGCTCGATTACCATAAACTGAAATTCCTGTTCAAGGGGCTTGTACATCCCCTTTTCTCTGTAATAACCGATAACGTCCTCAAAGGCAGTAATTATCTCCAGATTCCGCTTTGCATTTGAATTGTTCATTATAGAGCCCTGACGCTGAACGTAGAAAAACAGGGTGTCCTCTATATATACAATTTTTTCGGCCTCGGCATAAAGCTTTACCACACACCGCAGGTCCTCGTACCATTCCCTGGAAACGAAACGGTGCTTACAAAACAAATCTCGGCGGTATAGCTTGCCCCAGGCAGAAAACCGGTTAAAGAGAATTTGGGGCTGTTTTTCAAGGCCTGTAACCGGCTGAGAATAGGAGTTTTTATAATATAAAAGAGGTGTTCCGTCCTCTGCCACGTCACAGAAGTTACAGCAAATGATATCCCCCTGAAAGTCACCTGCGGCCAGAGCCAGCTTTTCTATACAGTCGGAGGCAATATAATCGTCGCTGTCCAGAAATATCACATAATCACCTGTGGCGTTGTCAAGACCGTAATTTCTTGCTCCGCCCAGGCCTCGGTTTTCTATATCAAAAACCTTGAACGAGGGATTTTTCACCCTGTACTCTTCAATAATATCCCTTGAGCCGTCGGTACTGCCGTCGTTGACGATAACCACCTCTAAATCGGGATAGGTCTGGGCGCAAACCGAATCAAGACACCTGGGCAAAAAGGCCTCTACGTTATAAACGGGAATTATAAGACTGACCTTTATCATTTCTCACCCTCCGAATGCTCTGTCCGTCTTTCTACCAGCTTTTGAAGCAGGATGCCCGATACAAGACCGATAAAGATATTAATAAAGGCATACACCATGGTATTGCCTGCGTAAAATGCGCTGGCCAGCACAAAGCCTAACGCCAGCACCAGGCTGTAGCTCATAACATCAAAACGTTTCTTGAAAAGCTCTATAAGAAGCTTTATGAGGGTTGCCGCAGTAATAAGCAGATAAGGCGCAAGGAACAGCACAATACCCACTATTCCATAGCTGTAATAGGTGGCCACAAAATCGGCCTCGGGATAAATTCCCATTTCACCGATACCCAGCCACTCATCCGCAGGACTGTTCTTATTGGCCATTATATCCTTCAGGATAAGACCCTTTACCTTTCTGGCGTTGTCCCTTTGGCTGAAATCTACGTTGGTCATAAGGTCAAACCAGAAATCGGGATGCTCCTCATAATTATAATATTTTACAACAAACTCTTCCGAAAGATAGTGGTAGAAGTAGTTATCCCTGATAAATTCCAGCTTATAATCCAGGGCGACGTCACTCCCACCCTCAAGCATACTGTTACTTATGTTATCGTTAATGGTGTAGTTGTTGTCAAAGCCCTCTCCGCTTTTCATTCTCAGAACAAAGGGAGAGAAGGAAAAGGCGGTTACAAACAACGCCGCTACGACCCCTACGCATATAAGGGATTTCAAATCTATCTTTATCCTGTTAAATACGGCGTCAAAGAGCCACAGTCCCAGCATAATTACAAGGAGCATAATGGCGCCGTAAACCGAAATTCGGGTGCTTACCATAAGCAGGGACAGCAGCTGCAGGAAGGACAGCAGGAAAAGCAGTACCTTTTTCTCTCTGAAGGCCATAAAGAGGGTAACGGGCAAAAGCAGGGACAGGAAGGCGCCAATGGCATTTCCCGAATCGAAAAGGCCACGGGAGGTGTACGCCTCCCAGTTTGTTTCGTTTACGTCCTCAAAAAACCAGGCCAAAAAGCTTCCCTTCGGATGGTCGTAGCTACCATAGCCGTAGGAGATAAAATCCAGGCCCAACAGGTTTGTAGCAACCTGGCTGACTGCCGCTATGGCAGAGCCTGCTATGGCCGAGATTTTGAAATGCTTATAGTCAAATTGAAGTATCAGCACCAATAAGATAACACAAATCGGCACCATATATTCCGAGATATTAAAGGCGCACTGAACAAGGGATTTTTTGGCGCTTATCTCGTTAACCACAAGGTCAAAATCCCTGACGTTAAGGTAGTGGGCCAAAATATACCCTACACACGCCACGGCATAGCCTACAAGGCCCCAGGTGTATTTGTTCTTCAGATTGGCCAGCACAGCCAAAATGAAAATAAGTGCAAAAAGAAGATAGCGCACAATGGTGGCTATAGGAATGCCTGCTATGGCAAAAAAGTCATCCTTAAAAAGGCTGACCGTAATTTCAAGTACGGGTTGAATAACAAAAAATACTGTAAGCAGTATTCGATTTATCCGATTCAGCCTTTGCGAATTAAGCATTTTACGGCTTCCTTTCTGTTAAATATCAAACTCAAAATAAAGATGTTTTTGCTAAACGCCAGGAAGCAGAATATCTTTACCTTTATTCCCATTTGCTTAAAATATTTATTTTTATAAAATTCGGGATACTTTTGCTTCATAATGTCGGCTATTCGCCTTATATCCGCCTTGCCCTCGGCATAGTTCAGATATCGCAGCGTAGCATAGTGAAGCAGATGCTCGATGTATAAATACTCCAGCTCCTCGGTATATTTTGTATCCTTAAAGGCCTCTTCAAGATAATCCATAGCAAAATAAATGCTTTGAAGCTTTTTGTTGTATTTTTGCTGGGTCATTGTAGAGCCGGTATGAATTACGTAATTATAAAGGCAATCGTCAATAAAGCCGATTTTTTCGGTATACAGGGCTATGGTGGGTATCATAGCCAGGTCCTCATAAATATAATTTTCGGCAAAGCGTATATTGTGATTTTTAAACAGACTGCTTTTATATATTTTATTGCAGGGAGATGGCGTGTTTAGAATATATCTGGGGTTTTCGGGTATATGGGGAAATTCCCAGGTGTGGGACCTTATCCCCTGTTCCATAATCTCACGCCAGAGAAAGCAGACTATATCCAGCCCGTTCTCGTCGGCGTAGTTACAGGTTCTCTCGAAGGTGCCCGGCTCGATATAATCGTCGCTGTCCACGAACATCAGATACTCGCCGCTGATATGCTCAAGAGCTCTGTTTCTGGCCGCCGCCTGGCCTGCATTTGCCTGCTTTATGGCAACAATTTTTTCAGGGTAAAGGCTGCAGTATTCATCTATGATAGCCTGGGAATTATCCGGGCTGCCGTCGTTTACGATGATTATTTCAAAATCCTGAAGGGTCTGACAAAAAATGGAGTCAAGACACTGTCTTAGATACTCTTCAGAATTATAAACCGGTATTACAACGCTGATTTTTGGCATAATTCCTCCGCTTAAATTCCGTTTTTAAGTCTTATGATAATTTTTCTTATTTTTCGTTTCAGGGTGTCGTCTATTATATTTTTTGACACCCCTCTTTTAATAATTTCTTTTTTATAGTCCTTCTTAAGCTGTCCGTCTAACGATTTTAAACGGGATATCACCGAATTGGCGGCATAGGCAAGGTAAAGCCTGCCTGCATAGCAGTTTTTAACCGAAGCCTTATAAAATTCCTGCACCAAAAAATCGTAACCCTTCAGCAGGTCGTAGGCCAACTTGCGGCGCCTTTCCTCGGTTTGAGTGCGGGTAATACTGCTATCATTACTTACATAATAATAGGCCTCAAGCTTTATAAGGCTTACCCTTTCAGCCTTTAAGATAACCAAGGGCATAAGGGCAAAATCCTCGTGATAAATCCCTTTCATAAACTCAAAGCCCTTCTCGCACCAGTAGCTCCGCCGATAGGCAAAGCTCCAGGCAGGCTCAAAGGATTCCTTGTGCTCTACAAGGGCGATTATCGCTTCCTCTCCGGTTACCGACAAAGCAACCGGTCTTGACCACAGTCCCGTGCGCAGTCCCTCTTCGTTTACGGTTACGGCCTCAAAGCCTATGACATCGGGCCGATGGATATCAATTTCCCTTCCGATGTCCTTTAATGCGTTTTGAGCCATATAATCATCGGAATCCACAAACAGCAGATAATCTCCCGAGGCTCTCTCTATACCGAAATTTCTGGCATCCGAAAGGCCGCCGTTTTCCTTTTTAAAGGCCTTTATCTTTTCGGGATATTTTGCCGCATATTCGTCTATTATGGCCTGGCTGTTATCGGGGGACCCGTCGTTTACCACGATAATCTCATAATCGTCGTAGCTCTGGGTCAGAATGCTGTCAAGGCATTTTGCCAAATACCGTTCCACATTATAGACGGGAACTATAACACTGAATTTCATATATTTCACCCTATAACAAATCGTTTCTTTTAAACATTGAGCCCAGGTTTTTCATACACCTGCGGTTTCTTTTATAGATGCGATAATTCTTAAGCACCCTGTCTATAAGGGCCGGCTTGGGCTTGGGCTTACGGGCCACAGTCAGATGCTCTCCACCATACTCCTTAAGGGGCATAAACCAGCCGCTTTTTATAATGTTATACCGTTGTGGATTTCTGAGCGATGCCATTAAAAGCAGGGTCTGGTCGTCGTCTAAAAAGCCTACTTCCAGCAGGGATTCCATAGATTTTTTCACGTCACCCCAAAGCTCAGCGGCCATATCTGCCGATACATAAATCGGAGCCCCCATCATATACACCGAATAGTCCTCTATAATGTGAAAAATCGGTTTGTTGTCATAATTATTCAGACTGAAAAGGGTCACCTTATCCATTGGAAAGTCTACATTAAGGGTAAAGTCAAACTCTTCACTATTGCTAAAGACGTCGCCCCCGTGATTAAAGCCGAAGTCCAACCAGCAGAGCATACCGTCGGCATAGCCCTTTTCTGCCGCTTCCTTAAGGAACCAAACCTTCAAAAGCATAATATAATCATAGTCCGCATTATTATCAGCAGGGTTTGGCATATAGCGGAATTTTAAGAACTCCTCGCTGGCTGCAACCTGCGTCATTCTGCTATGAAGCTCTGCCTCTACGGCGTATATATCGTCTATGACAACTATTTCAGTTCTGTCTTCCAGGCCAAATTCATTTCTAACCTCTCTGACCCTCTCGGCCATTGCAGGAAAAGTGAAAACCACCAATTTGTTTTTCATCCTTGCCCAGAACTTAAAATATTCCAGATATTTCTCGTTGCTTCTGGAAAGTTCACTTCCAAAATTTTCTCTTCCGATATCAAAAAAGGCCGTTACAACGGTTACTTCCCTCTTGCTCATCACTTTACCTCTTGAATTTTGATATAAAAATATTTATAAAACGCTCCCTGTCCGACCGGTTGAATAAGACAAGGTAATTGACTATCAGGCCTACAACACCGCATATCATTACCGATACAAGAAGCCATAGCCAGTTTTCAACCGCCATAATCATCTTCAATGCAAAGAATATCGCGGTTATGACAGCGGTAGAGAACAAGTATCTTAGCACTGTACCAAAGAATGTCATCATAGAAATATTCATACATTTTGCAGCGTAGGCAGGCACAATAACAAGGCCCTTTATCAGGCCGACAAGGGCACTTACTCCCACAATGGCGTATACCCCTAAATCAGTGGTGCTGATAAGCAGAAATACAAGGGCGGTGGATAAAAATCCGCTTCCCACGTTAAGAATCGCATTTCCCTTTACCTTGTTTATGATGGTAAAAATATTATAAAGTGGGGAAACTATTCCCCCGCAAAGTATGTTAAGGAAGGTTAAAATGGATAGCTGGTACAGAAGCTCAAGGTTAACCTCGGGCACCCAAAGTTTGCAGAAGGCATATCCGAATACTACAATATACGCAAAGGGAATATTTCCGAATATTCCCGTTATCTTCATACCCTGCTTTGTTTCTGCCACGACCCCGTCGGTATCATTTTCAGAATAACGACTGATTATCTGGGGCTGGAACACGTTAGATATGCTGGATATAACGATATTTATAACGTTACCCGGCGTTTTTGCCAGCGCCACTATACCCATTGTTGAAGCATTTACCGCAATATTGCTTATTATCAGGTCAAGGCCGTCAGCCAGAACGTTACCCAGATTGGTAATGGAGTTCCACACGCCCGACGATAACAATTCTTTAATTTTCTGCAGCGAAAAATTCTTCGATCTTATTTTAATATCAGGCAAAAGCTGTTTAGTATATTTCACGTTAAACAGCACAACGTAGATGCCCGATATAAGGGTAGCCAGTCCAATATAAAAGGTGGCAGGCTTCAAGAATACAAACAATGCGACTATTACCAAAGCCTTCAGTATGTTTGATTCCATTGTCCTTAAAGAGGTTAGATACAGCTTATTGGTACAATAGGTTGCAACCGCAAAAACACCGCCGATAAGCGATACGAAGAAATTTAAAATTATAAATAAAAAAAGAAGCTTAACGTCGGTTACAAGGCGGTCGGAGATATTGATTATTTTTTCCAGCCACGCAATAAGCGCCGTGGCTGGAATAACCAGAACGCCAATTATAACAGCATTGGAAATAAGAACCGAGCTGAAATATTTATTTGCTTCCTCGTGATTTCCGCGCTGAACGTTTATAGTTATAAACCTACTGGCCATTGAGTTTATCGCCGTGGTAAGAATAGTGGCATACATAATAAAGCTGTTTGCCAGCGATACAAAGCCGTATGCATCCTCACCGATAGTAGCGACGATATATTTTGAAAGGCCAAAGCTTATAAGAGTATTAACCACAAGGCCAACCAAGGTGGTCGCCAGATTAATAAAAAGCTGTTTTCCTTTATTCATTACCTTTTTTCCTTAAAATATCTACAAAATCCTTATAAAACGTCTCGGTATTAAAGCGGGCAGCATTTCTTTCGGCAGAGGCCGCCATTGCCGCTCTTAAATCGGGGGAGTTGTAGAGCTGAAGAATGTTTTCCTTCAACGCCTCGACTACATCCCCGTCCTTATCAATTATAATGGTATCCTCTGCCGCATATTCAGGAGCCCCGCCCGTTCTGGTGATTACGGTAGGCAGACCTGATGCCTGCAATTCTATAAAGGAAAGCGGAGCGGAGTCCTCACAAGTAGAGGGCATAGCCCCCATATCGGCAATCTGATGATATTTATAAAGCTTACTGTTGTGCACAAAGCCCGTAGCTGAAATTCTGCCGTTAGAAGCTTCTATTTCCTCGTGTATCAGAGAAATATACTCGTTACCCTCAGGATCGTCACCAAAATTAGCTGAGCCCACTATCATAAGCTTGATTTTTTCATTGCCTATGGCGTTTACGGCTTTAGCCAGCTCCAAAACGCCCTTTTGGGGTATCAGCCGTCCGCAAAAGACAACGATAAAATCGTCCAGCGAAAAACCCAGTTCTTTTCTAATCGCCAATCTTTCCTCTGCGGATATTCTCTTTAAAAAGTTTTCGGTTTTAATTCCGTTTTTAAGAACCTGTATATCCTTAATTTCGGTGACTTTTCTGAAGTTTTCGGCCACGAAATTGCTGACCCCGATATAGGTAGAGTATATCCTGTCAAGAGGCATCGGAACGGTATGATTATGATGAAAATGCACTATCATCTGTTCCTTTTTGAAATGCTTAAGGTAGCTTTCGAACTGCATAAAGGCACCGTCTTCTACAACGATAAAATCAAAGTCGGTCTTTTTGATTTTTTTTAATATGGCCTCGTTATAGGTGTTCAGGTCCTTACCAAACAGATTTTTGACCCTCACCCACAGGGCGGTAAGAATATATGAAAAGTCCTTCTTTACAAATATAAACCTGCTTGCGGAATAGGTTTTTGCCAGCCTTTCGGCCTCCTCATCGTAAACCGAAGCGACCGTTATATCCAGCAGCTTTTCCTTTTCATTACGGTCAACGATATCGTTTACCAGGGTCTCTATAGCTCCCCCTTTTACGGCAGGCACAGGCAAACCCTTGGGAAGGATCATACATATCTTCAAAAAATCACCGCTTTCGTTTTCAGTTAAAGTTTATTTTCCTTCCCCGATGCTCTTGCTTTTTTCTTCGGTGAAGCCTTCGGTGCTTTCCTTCATAAACATAATTTTCACCGTCATAAAGAGCAGGCGTAGGTCTAAAAGCACCGAGTAGTTCTGAATATACATAAGGTCAAGCTGCAGCTTGTCGTAAGGGGTGGTGTTATACTTTCCGTAAAGCTGGGCAAAGCCGGTAAGACCACCACGGACCTTAAGACGGTACTGGAATTCGGGCACCTCTTTAGAGTACTGCTCGGTATGCTCAACACGCTCGGGGCGGGGACCCACAAGGCTCATATCACCCTTTAAAATATCAATAAGCTGGGGAAGCTCGTCCAATCTGGTAGCACGAAGCACCCTGCCCACGGGGGTGATACGGGGGTCCTTTTCGGTAGCGGGGTGAGATTTTCCGTCCTTTTCGGCATCCACAATCATACTGCGGAACTTGTGTATTTTAAATACCCTGCCCCCTATAGTGGACCTGTCCTGTCTAAAGAAAACGGGACCGCCGTCGTAAAGCTTTATGGCCAGGGCCGAAATAAGCATAAAAGGAGAGGTGATAATAAGCATAAGTCCGGCGATAATTATATCCATAGTCCTTTTGATAACCCTCTGCTCAAAGGTAAGACTCTCGTTGCGGTAGAGCAGCAGGGGGGTATCAAACAGATGTATGTTTTCGGCGCCTCGAATCAGTATATCCGATACCTTGGTGGTGGTATAGGTGCGGACGTTTTTATCAAAGCAGGCCTTGAGGATACGGTTTCTCTGCTCGGAATGAACGTCAAAGATAACGACACCGTCGGCGGCATCTATCATCTTCTCCAGCTCCTCCATACCCACCGATACGTGAACTGCCATCTCAACCTTATACTTGTCCTTACGGGAATTGAGCTTTTTAACCATCATATCAGGCTCGTACTCATCGTAAATTACCAGCAGCTTTCTTGCAGGGAAGCATCTGCGGAAAACCACACCGCTGAGCCCCGTTACCCCAAGGGCAAAGAGTATATCAAAGGCGGTGATAAGCAGCATTGGCACCACCGTTACAAACTCGGCGGCCAAAAGCACTATCTGCAGGTACATCATAACGTTGGTGCAAAGAATTGCCAGCACCTGGGAAATAAAGATATTGGTCTTTCTGAAATAGCCAAATTTAAGACCGTCAAAGCTGTAGAGGAAAATCAGCTCAAACAGAATATAATAAAGCGCAATCATCCAATGGCCCTTTTGTACGAAGGGCAAAACAATTATATCGTTATAACGGGTCATCCAGCAATGAAGAAAGGCCAGGGCCTGACCTAAAACCAGCAGAAGAACAAAGCCGTAACGAAAAAGTCGTTTGTACTGGTCCAGCCTGTTTTTCAATACGATCACTCCTTTAAAAGTTTACATAACTATTCATTATTTATTGTACCACAAAAATAGTAAATGTAAAGTATAAAGTTGCTTTCATCAACAATAAAACCGACCGAATCTGATAATTCGGTCGGTTTTGCTTAAAGCTCTACAAAGGTTGGGGTATGGTGGCAGTACGGTAGCAGTTTTTCCATAATATCTGCCGTTTTTATTTTAAGGCTGGAGGAGTTAAGGCAGGGGTGGCAACCGAAGTGTTCATCGCCCAGCACGTCCTTATCAATTATCAGCCTTACTTTTATGCCTTTATCGAAAAGCAGGCCCAGCACCGAAGCGCTGCCCGGGGTGCAGTTTATAAGCTCCTCCATATACTCGGGTGGCGCAAAGGAAAGCCTTGAGCAGCCCAGCTGGGGAGAAAGAAGCTTGGTTTTAAAAGGCTTTTCTCCCGGCATTATAAGCAGATAAAAATCGGTTTTTTGGGCGTTGCAGAGAAAAAGATTTTTCTTTATCTCACAGCCCAACACCTCTTTTATCTCATAACAGCCCTCAATGGTGCCGATTTCGCCGTGGGACACCCTCTCATAGGGGATACCAAGACTATTCAGGGCGTCGTAGCAGACCTGCTCCTTCTCGGTGCAGCCCTCCTTAGGGGTGGAGTAAACGGTCTTATCGGTGAAAAGGCTCACTTAAATCAGCTTCCTTCCCATAAGAACGCCCATTACCGAGGCCATCATAAGACCTCTGGTCCAGCCCGAAGAGTCACCCAGACAGAAGAGTCCCTTAACGTTGGTATTAAGGTCGGCATCCATCTTTACACGGTTGGAATAAAACTTCAGCTCGGGGGAGTAAAGCAGGGTTTCTTCGCTGGCAAAGCCGGGAACAACCTCGTCCACCGCCTTGATAAAGTTGATGATATTCATCATAGCACGGTATGGCATAGCGGCGGTAATATCGCCTGCTACGGCATCGGGCAGGGTGGGACGCACGTTGGAAAAATTAAGCTCCTTAGGCCAGGTGCGCTTGCCGTCAAGAATATCACCGAAGCGCTGTACCATAATATGGCCTGCGCCCAGCATATTGGTAAGCTCGCCTACCTTAACGGCGTAATCAATAGGCTGATTAAAGGGCTCGGAGAAGTTGTGGGATACAAGAATCGCCAGGTTGGTATTGTTTGATTTAAGCTCCTTATAGGAGTGGCCGTTTACCACCGCCAGGTTATTATCGTAATTCTCCTGGCTTACAAAGCCACCGGGATTCTGGCAGAAGGTGCGCACCTTATTTTTGAAGGGCTGGGGATAGCCGATGAGCTTGGACTCGTAAAGCACCTTGTTTACCTTCTCCATAACCTCGTTACGGACCTCAACACGGACACCTATATCAACGGTGCCGGGCTGGTGGGCAATGTCGTGCTCGGCGCAGAGCTTTTCGAGCCAGTCGGCTCCTCTGCGACCTGTGGCCACAATAACGTTATCGGCCTCAATTACCTGCTCCTGGCCCTTCTTTTCTATGATAACACCTGTGCAGATATTATCATTAATGATAATATTCTTACACTCGTAGCCGAAGATAAGCTCTACCCCGTTATCACGCAGGTAGTTTTCAATAGAAAGATAAATATCCTGCGCCTTTTCGGTGCCCAGGTGGCGGATGGGACAATCCACCAGCTTAAGGCCTGCCTTAATGGCCCTTTTACGGATTTCCTTAACCTCTTCTTCGTTGCCGATACCCTCAATCTTATTATCGGCGCCGAACTCAAGATAAATCTTGTCGGTATATTCTATAGTTTCCTGGGCTTTGTCTTCGCCTATGAGGGTGGGCAGGTCGCCGCCTACCTCATAGGAGAGGGACAGCTTGCCGTCGGAAAATGCGCCTGCTCCCGAAAAGCCTGTGGTAATGTGGCAATAGGGCTTGCAGTTAACGCATTTCTTGGTCTTTGACTTAGGACAATGGCGTTTTTCAATAGGGGCGCCCTTTTCAACTATGGCAATACTCTTTTTGCTACCCTTTTTTATCATTTCAAGGGCGGTAAAGATACCTGCAGGGCCTGCGCCTATGATAACAACGTCTTTTTTCATAAAAAATCCTCCTTTAGTTTTGAAGCATTCTTTTAACGGGGGGATATACGAATTGCTTTATAATAAATGCCACCGGCACCTGGAGCAGGAGCATAATAGCTGCCTTTGGAATACGGGAAACCATAGTGGGAATATAGGGACTGCCGTAAAGCAGAGTTATCCACACAGAATTAAGCAGAAGGGAGCAAACCAGCTCATCCACCGTAATAATTACCGCCGCCATACCCAAGAAGGACCAACGTCCTTTCATACGGTGGGCGGCCGTTCCCATAAGACCGAAAAGCGTACCGCTTAAAAAGGCTACCGCAGTAAAGCCCGGGAAATAGGTGCCGAAAGGAAACAGCACAGCCCCGATAAAATCGGCAGCAGCGCCGCAGATTCCGCCCCATAGCGGACCGAAGAGCATACCGCAAAGCATTATAGGCACAAAGGAAATGCCGATGCTCATATTCCACATATTCAACGAGCAAAATCTGGAAAGCACGACAGCAACAGCCACCAGGGCGGCAGTCACCGCCAATCGGATAATATGTTTTTTTGCTTTTGACATAGAAAACCTCCTTCCCCACTTAAACACCGACCCCAAAAGGGCAAAAAGGTGTTCGGGCAAGAGGTATCTCCTGTCCTGTCAGCGGGATGCGGAAAACAGACCGCCGGGAAAGCTCCCGTTCGTCCGTCGGACAACTCCCCGTCCCGACGGCACTCTACGCCTGTTAACCTACTCTAACAAAAATGAAAATAACGGCAGTTCCCTGCCGTTGATTAATTATATCATAAATTCTGCCCTTTTACAACTGTTTTTTACGATATTGTGTGGGGGTCAGACCAAACTGCCTTTTAAAGGCTTTGGAAAAATAAAGCTGGTCGGAAAATCCTACCGAATAGGCCACCGCCTTTACCGAATAATCACCGTTTCTCAGCAGGTTGCAGGCCTTTTGCAGTCGCAAATCATTTACGTATTTGCCGGGAGATACCCCCAGCTCTCCCACAAATTTCCTGTGCAGGGTCACCCTGTTAAGGCCCGATACCTCCGCTATATCCTCAAGGCAGAGCCCCGGCCGCCGATAGTTTTCTTCGATATATTCAGCGGCACGGGTAAGGGCGGCATCCCCTCTGTCACCCCC
The DNA here is from genome assembly GCA_017623235.1 of Clostridia bacterium. GTDB lineage: Bacteria > Bacillota > Clostridia > Oscillospirales > Acutalibacteraceae > SFWF01. Next base: position 25,785 of record JAGAPN010000032.1, read on the forward strand.
GTTTCCGGCGGGATAACACTCAATATATTTAGCCATTATAAGCCTGAAATAGGCCACGTTTCGGCAAACACCCTGGGGACTTTGACTGTCATAAGCCGCCGCCCCCTGCACAAAAAGCTCCTCAAGCTCGGGACAGGGCTGCTCCGTCACGGGGTTTTCCTTGGTCAGGCAGCAATATTCCAGCAGTTTTTTAGCCTCTATACCCATAAAATCCGTCCAGGCGTATTCCCAGGGGTCGTCCTCATCGGGATAGTAATGCACCAGCTCGCCCGGGTAGATAATAAAGCTTTGGCCGGGGCCTATACTGTATTTTTTGCCCCCTGTTTCATAGTATCCTCTGCCCCGTTTTACGTAATGTATAATATAAATATCTCTGACACCGGGGCCCCAATAGCAGTGGTCATATTTTTCAAAATTTGATATGCTTATCACCGAAAGATAAAGCTTTTCCTTGCTCATTTTCTCACCTTTGCAATAATTTTACATATATAAGCAACAATTTCACCTTTTATTGAAATCTTTTTGCATATATAATGATACTATAAACTTCACAGGAGGTCAACAAAAATGATAGTAAAAACACCACCCCTTGGCTGGAACACCTGGAACACCTTCGGCCCCGACATAAACGAGGCCCTTATTTTAGAGGCCACCGACGCTATGGTGGAAAGCGGTCTTAAGGATGCAGGCTATGAATATATAGTCATTGACGACATCTGGTCCCTTAAGGAGCGTGACGAGAAAGGCCGCCTGGTGCCCGACCCCGAAAAGTTCCCCCACGGTATGAAATATATTGCCGATTACATCCACTCAAAGGGTCTTAAATTCGGTATGTATTCCTGTGCCGGCTATCTTACCTGCGCAGGCTTTCCCGGCAGCTACGATTATGAATGGATAGACGCCGCCACCTTTGCCGAGTGGGAGGTAGACCTCCTTAAATATGATTTCTGCTTCCACCCCACCACCGAAAAGGCCGACGTGCTTTACAAGAGAATGGCCCTTGCCCTGGCAAACTGCGGCAGAGATATTCTTTTCAGCGCCTGCTCCTGGGGTGCCGAGCATACCAAGCAGTGGATAAAGGAAACGGGAGCCCATATGTGGCGCTCCACAGGAGATATTGTGGACTCCTGGGCATCTATAAAGGACCTTTCCCAGTCCCAGCTTATGGCCCAGGAATATAACGGCCACGGTTGCTTTAACGATATGGATATGCTGGTGGTAGGTATGAACGGCAAGGGTAACGTAGCCCTTACAGGCTGTACCTTTGAGGAATACCGTCTGCATTTCTCCCTCTGGGCTCTGCTCAATTCCCCCCTTATGATAGGCTGTGACATCCGCAATATGACCGAGGAAACCAAGAAGATTCTTACAAACAAGGAGGTTATTGCCATAAACCAGGACCCCCTGGGCGCCCAGCCCTTCTTTGCCAACCGCTACCAGTTTGAGATAAACGAAAACCGAGGCGGTACCGCTCCCTTCTATAAGGAATACCCCGTGGACATCCCCGTGGTGGCAAAATATCTTGAGGGTGGCGACGTGGCCCTGGACTTCTTCAATTTCAGCGATGAGATGAAGTATTTCCAGCACATGACCATGACCCCCGACGCCATCGGTCTGCCCATTACCTCGGGCAAGATTTTAGAGCTTACAGACCTGTGGACAGGCGAGGTTATAAAGGCCTTCAACGGCACCGTAAACGTAAATTATCTGCCCGCCCACGACTGCCGACTCTTCCGTGCCAGGGTAATTGATGCGTAATGGCAGAGTGTAAAAACTGCGGCAAGGTCCTGCGGCACAACGAAATAGGCCTGCACAAGCGTATGATAAACCGCGGCGCCGAAAGCTTTATGTGTATAGGCTGCCTGGCGGAATATTTCGGTTGCAGTACCGAAATGCTGGAGAAAAAGATAATTCACTTTAAAAACCAGGGCTGTCTGCTCTTTACAGACGAGGAATAAACAAAAACCCCATCTCCCTCGGGAGATGGGGTTTTGTTTTAATTAAAGGGACTTAAGATAGTTAATAGAGGTTTCTGCGCACTCCATAGCGGTTTTGCCCATAGAGGGTGCATCCTGCTCAACCACTACCCACTTGATGCCGACTTCCTTGGCGGCCTCAAGAATTGCGGGGAAGTTCTGAACGCCGCTTCCTACGGGGCGGAACTCAAACTTACCTGCGGTATCCTTCTTCTCGTTCTCATCAATACCGATGAGGGCGTACATATTCTCGCTCTTGGAGCCAACGAAGTCCTTAAGGTGGAGAATTTCCTCACGACCTGCATACTTGCGGATATAATCGGTGGGCTCCTCCCCTGCTACCTTAACCCAGCAGCAGTCAAGCTCGGGCATCATATCGGGAACCTTCTCGAAGAGAATATCAAGGCCGTACTTGTCGCCCAGCTTTACAAACTCAAAATCGTGGTTGTGATAGCAAAGCTTAAGACCTGCGGCAGCAGCCTTTTCATAAAGCTCCTGGCAGTTTGTGATAACCTCGTCAAACTTCTCGGCACCGGGACGGTACTCGTTAGGAAGGTAAGGAACAACTATAAACTCGCAGCCGATTTCCTTATAAACGTTGAAAAGGCCCGGGTCCTTCATAAGGTCCAGCATAGCAACGTGGGCAGAAATGGGGGTAAGGCCGACCTCTGCGCAGAGAGCCTTAACCTCGGCGGCAGTCTTGCCGAAAAGGCCTGCAAACTCAACGCCGTCATAGCCTAATGCCTTTACCTTTTTTAGGGTTGCTTCCATATCGGCAGCCATATCTTCACGTACCGAATAAAGCTGTAATGCAACGGGAAAATCTTTCATATCGGTTTCTCCTTAAATTTCGGGAATCTCAATCTCTATCTCACGGCCGATAGCGGCAGACTTGGAGATAGCGTCAAGAATAGCCTGGTTGTAAACGATTTCAGAGGAGGGAACGGTGGGCTTGCCGCCTTCCTTAATGGAATCTACGAAGGAACGAATCTTCTTGCCGAAGAGGTCGCCGCAGGGTGCGTAAGGAATCTCGTACTGAACGTTCTTGCCTGCAACACTCTTATAAACGGTAAGGGGCTTGGTGAACTCGCCGTTCCAGCACTCGGTGGAGGGGATACGCAGACCGCCCTTGGTACCAAGGATAAGAGCATCGCCGCAGGTATCCATGTGCATAGCCCAGGAAATGCGGAAGTCAAGGATGATACCGCCCTCAAGACGAACGAAGGCAGCGGCGAAGTCGTCAACGCCGAACTTCTCAGCATACTCGGGATGCTTTGCGTTCTGATAGCCGATGTAGTTGGGGTCCTTACCGAAGAAATCGGAAACGTAGCCGGTACAGGTAAGGGGCTTCGGATAGCCTACAGCGCCGAGAAGCATATCAAGAGAATAGCAGCCGATGTCGCCCAGAGCGCCGATACCGCCGGTGTTCTTCTCAATAAAGGTGGTGCCGAAGGGGAAAGGAATACCGCTTCTGCGGCCGCCGCCTGCCTGGATGTAGTAAACGTCACCCAGCTCGCCGGATTCAACAACCTTCTTAATCATCTGCATATTGTCAGACATTCTGGGCTGGAAGCCGATGGTAAGAATCTTACCGCTCTTCTTCTCGGCCTTCATAACCTCGATAGCCTCATCCAGGGTAACGGTGAAGGGCTTCTCAAGCATTACGTTAACGCCTGCCTCAAGGGCACGAATAGCGCAGGGAGCGTGCTGACAGTTATAGGTACAGATAGAAACACCGTCAAGGTCCTTCTCATTAGCCAGAAGCTCCTCATCGCTGTTGTAGATGCGGGCGCCTTCAATACCGTGCTTTTTAGCAAAAGCAGCAGCCTTGCCGGGTACGATGTCGGCCAGAGCAACTATCTCAACGTCGGGCTGAGCTTTATAAGAGCCGGCGTGAGCGTCGGCTATCCAACCGGTACCGATAATACCAACCTTTACCTTTTTGCTTGCGTCTACTACCTTTTCCTCTTTCACGTCTTTAAAGGCGTCTAAGATTGCAGCATCGTTTGCCATAATAATTTCCTCCAAACAATAAAAATTTTATAAAAATGGGTTTTTGTGCCCTATTTTCAAATAACGGTTTGCCTTAAATTACAAACTGGCGCATATAACGGTAGGAAAGCACGCAGGAATCGAGAATTCTCTCGCGGCTGCCCTCGAAGGCCTTATCCTCAACCTCAACGCAGGTGGGACCCTCGTAACCTATATCGGTAAGGGCGGATACGTACTTACCCCAATCAACGTCACCAAGGCCGGGAAGCTTGGGGCTCATATACTCTAAGGGATAGGCCATAATGCCCACGTCGTTGAGCTTATCCTCGTAAACCTTGATGTCCTTATAATGAACGTGGAAAATCTTATCCTTAAACTCGTAAAGAGGCTTTACGTAGTCTATCTGCTGCCAGATAAAATGAGAGGGGTCATAGTTGATGCCGAAGTTATCCGAGGGAATAAGCTCAAACATCTTTCTCCAAAGCTTGGGGGTTGTGAAGAGGTTCTGTCCGCCGGGCCACTGGTCAGCGCCGAAGAGCATAGGACAGTTTTCGATAGCAACCTTAACGCCCTTTTCCTCGGCCAGCTTAATAATGGGGGGCCATACCTCTTTGAATATTTCAAGATTTTCTTCTACCGTTTTGGTCTGATCTCTACCGATAAAGGTGGTAACCATATTCACACCCATAAGGGAGCTCATATTGATAACCTTCTTCAGGTGGTCGATAGCGGCCTGTCTTTTGGCAAGGTCGCCGTCCATGGTATTGGGGTAGAAGGCCAGGGAAGAAATTGTAATATTCTTCTTGGCGCAGTAATCCTTAACGTAGGCGATATACTCCTCAGAGGTGTTATCTACGTCAATGTGGGAAACACCTGCATAGCGGCGCTCTGCCTTGCCCTGGGGCCAGCAGGCAACCTCAACGCACTCGTAGCCTGTAGCCGATGCGTGATCAATCATTTCCTCAAAGGTAAAGCCGTCATAAATGGCGCTTACGATACCAAGCTTCATATTTCTTCCTCCTGATAAATTATATTTGCGGTTCTTTTTATTTCGTCCATACAGGTATGAACGTCTATACAAAGCCGTGAAGCGGCTGTATATTTATCGTGGTCCAGCCCTGCCGCAAAATCGGCAAAGGCGGAGGCCTCCAGGGCCATAAGCTCCTCCTTGGGGGTGAAAACCGTAAGGGGTGTGGTGACCCCATCCTTTATGAGCCTGGCCTCGGCGTAAAGGCCGATTTTATCAATTACCACGCTACCCTTATCACCTACTATTTCACAGCCTACAGAGCTTTGTCCCGTTTTGGAATAGCTGAGGACGGCGGTAAAATCGGGGTAGCTGAAAAGTGCGGCGCCTGCCCCGTCGCAGCCGTTTTCAAGATAGGATGCGGTGGCGGTAATGCTGTCGGGCATACCCAGCAGGTCAACTGCGGCATAGACACAGTAGACCCCTAAATCCATAAGGGTGCCTGCGTGAAGGGACATATCGAAGATATTCATCCTCTCCCCTGCCTTAAAGGCATCGTACCGAGAGGAACGCTGGCAGTAATCCAGCCTGGCCATAGAGATGTTGCCTATCTCACCCAGGGCCTCCTTTATGGCGGCTCTGAAATGGGTGTATATGGGGATAATGGCCTCCATATATATAAGGCCTTCACTTTCGGCAATATCGTGAAGCAGGGCGTAGGCCTTGGCGTTGGTGGTAATGGGCTTTTCGCAGATTACGTGCTTGCCCGAAAGGAGCATAGCCTTACTCTGCTCAAAATGACAGATGTTTGGGGATGCGATATATACGGCGTCAATATCGGGGTCGGCGGCCAGAGCGTCAAGAGAGGTATAGACCTTTTCTACACCGTACCTTTGGGCAAATTCCCTGCCGTCGGCCTCACTTCTGGAGTAGACCGCCTCAAGGGACATTTTGCCCGAAAGCCTCGCCCCTTCTATAAACTGCTCAACAATGGAGCCCCTGCCTATGGTGGCGTAGCGCAGCATTATATTTCTACCTTAAGGGTCTGATGGGCCTCATCGGAGGCAAAGCAGGCCTCCATAACGGACAGCACGCGACGGACCTCATCTAACTTTACAATAATCTCTGCCTTACCGTCTATTGCGGCGCAAAGATTGCGATAATACTCGTGAACGTCGGTGGTAAGACGGTCAATTTCATACTCGTCAAGGGTAAGCTCGTCACGGGGGGCCATAGTCTTGGTGATGCCTGCCGCATTCTGTACGGGGGTAACGTCCTTCTCAATCCAGGCGGTAAGTCTGGCTACACGGGCCTTCTGCTGCCAATCGGTCAGATAGAGGGAGCCCTCCTTGCACTGCATATAGAAGCGGGGCATACCTATGAAATTATAGGTGCCAACCTCAACGTAAGCGGTTTTTCCGCTTTCAAAATCAAGCTCTAAACGGAAGCCGTCATCAACCTCGTTATTGGTGATATGGGTGCAGACGCAGTTAACCCCCGTTATCTTTTCGGGGATAAGCTGAAGTATCTGGTCGATAAGGTGAACGCCCCAGTCCAGCACCATTCCGCCGCCGGGAGCCTTATGACAGCGCCAGTCGGAGGGAATACCACGGGAGCCGTGAATACGGGACTCTATACGGATAACCTCGCCGATTTCGCCCGAACCGATTACCTGCTTTACCGCACGGAAATCAACGTCCCAGCGTCTGTTCTGGTGAACGGTGAAAATCTTGCCGGAGGCCTCTGCGGCGGCGCACATACGGTCAAACTCGGCAACAGACAGAGCAACAGGCTTTTCGCAAACAACGTGATGTCCGCTTGTAAGGCCGTTTACCACAAGGGCCTCGTGAACGTCGTTGGGGGTAGCCACAACAATGATGTCAACCGATTTGTCGGCAAAAATTGCTTCGTTATTTTCATAAACGAAGATGCCGTTTGCCCTGGCGGCCTCACGTCTTACCTCTTTAATATCGTAGGTGCCTGCAAGGGTGCAAACGTCGCTTTTCAGTACCTGGGCACAATGCCAGGCTCCCTGTCCGCCGTAGCCTATAACTGCAACTTTTTTCATAATTTTCACCTGAAATCTAAACTAAATAATATGTCTGTTTTCTACCCATATAGTGGAATTTTCTTTTCTTGCCGCCCTTGCTGTCAGTGACTTAAAACTACAGATTATATCGGATAACGTAGGGCGGGGCGCAGCTCCGCAATTACTCCTCCAACGGTTTTTTAACGTTGGGGCAGCCTATCTTCTCACGGTAGGGAGAGTAGGCCCAATTTATTGCGTTTTTTATAACCTTTATAACGTCCTCGTTGTAGAAGGTGGGATAGGTTTCGTGGCCGGGCTGGAAATAGAAAATCTTTCCGTTTTCACGCCTATAGGTACAGCCTGCACGGAATACCTCGCCACCCTCATAGGAGCCGATAAATATAAGCTCATCAGGCTCGGGAATAGCAAAGGGCTCGCCATAGGTTTCCTCGTGGTCAAGCTTTATAAAGCGGCCGATACCTCGGGTTATGGGGTGACCCGGCTTTATGTTCCAGACAAGCTCATAATCCCCGTCCTCACGCCAGGTAAGGTTACAGGAGGTGCCCATAAGCAGCTTAAAGGGCTTTGAGTGGTGACCCGAATGAAGGAATATAGCCCCCATACCGCCGTGAACTGCGTCACGCACCCTGGCGGCAACCTCATCAGGCACCTGGGCGTGGCGAATATGGCCCCACCACAGCAGTACGTCGGTATCGGCCAAAACCTCATCGGTAATGCCCTCAACCGTTTCAAGGGTAAAGACCTTTATTTCAAACTCATCCTCAAGGGCTGATTTCAGCTGACCGTGTATACCCTTTGGGTATATCTCCCCTGCTCGGTGGTCCAGCTTTTCGTGAACACCCTCATTGTAAATGGTTATTTTGAGCATAAAGTACCTCCATACGGACACTTTTTGTCATTCTGCCCTTATTGTAGTGGATTGATGTCTTGAGGGCAAGTCAATACTATGCTACTTTATAGACAAATATTGCTCTTTGCTAAGGTGCAAATCATAACAAATCTCTTTATCTCAAGAATATCATATTGCCGCTCTCTTTTCAAGCAAAAACTGACTTCCTTGCCATAAAAAAGTGTTATTGAATAATTTATTTGTTTAGGTTATAATTAGAATGTACAAATACAGCCTTTAAGAGGTGGATATATGAAAATAATTATTGTGGGCTACGGCAAGGTGGGCTCTCACCTGGCTAAGCTGCTCTCATTTGAGGATCATCAGGTCACCGTTATTGACGTCAATCGCAGTTCGGTGGAAGAGGCGGTTGATGAGTATGACGTAATCGGCATTAACGGCAACGGCGCCTCCTTCCCCATCCAAGAGGAAGCGGGGGTTGACGGCTGTGATATGTTTATTGCCGTAACAGGTAACGATGAGCTTAATATTATGAGCTGTATGGTGGCAGACCGTTCGGGAGCAAAACGTACCATTGCCAGAGTGCGCAATACCGATTATTCGGGTCAGCTTCTCTTTTTACAGAACAAGCTGGGTGTTGACCTCATTATTAATCCCGAGTTTGAAACCGCTATGGAGCTTTCCCGTGTTATCGAGTTTCCCGCCGCCACCAAGCTTGAAACCTTTGCCAGAGGCAGGGTTGAGCTGGCAGAGGTCACCGTTACCGAGGACAGTCCCTTAAACGGTCTTATGCTAAAGGATCTGCGCAAAAAGCTGGACGTAGCTATGCTTATCTGCGCCGTACAGCGGCAGGATGAGGTTTTTATCCCCCTGGGAAGCTTTATACTTCGGGCGGGGGATAAGGTGCATTTCACCGCCGACAGGCTCCAGCTTGCAGGCATATTCAAGGCCATAGGACTTAGAAAAAAGAAGATTAAAACCGTATTCATAGTTGGCGGCAGCCGCACGGCCTATTACCTGGCCCAATACCTGCTTAAAACCGGCAAAAAGGTCAAGCTGGTAGAGCGTGACCCACAGCGCGCCGCCCTTATTGAAGACGCCCTTGACGGGGCCTCGGTAATCTGCGGCGACGGCACCGACCCCGACCTGCTCTTTGAGGAGGGCATCAGCAGCTTTGACGCCTGCGTAGCCCTTACCCAGATAGATGAGGAAAATATCATTCTCTCTATGTATGCCGCAGGACAGGGCGTCCAAAAAACCGCCTGTAAAATAAACCGTGACCCTCTGGTGGGTATGATGAACGCCACCCTGTCCGACTGCAGCGTGGTCTGCCCCAAAACCACCACCGCAGGCATAATTCTCCGCTACATCCGTGCCATAGACAACGCCCACGGCAGCTCGGTCCGCACCCTGTATAAAATACTTGACAGCAAGGCTGAGGCCCTGGAATTTATCGTTGCCGACGAATGTCCCCTGGCAGGCAAGGCCCTTAAGGAATTAAAGCTTAAACGGAACGTTATCGTGGCCTGCGTAAGTCGCCATAAAGAGGTCATTATTCCCGACGGTAACACGGTTATAAAGGACGGCGACAGCGTAATAGTTATTACCTCGGGCACCCCCCTTACCGACCTTTCTGAGATATTGGAGTAATTATATGAATTACAGAATGGTATTTTTGTTTATCGGTCGAATTCTTGTGACCCTGGCCGCACTTATGCTGGTCCCCCTTACCTGCGCCATCATATACGGCGAGGCATTAGCCCCCTATCTTATTCCCATCGCCATCTGTCTGGCCATAGGCCTTATTTTCAACATAAAGGCCCCCAAGGACCGCCGCTTTCTGCCAAGGGACGGCTTTGTCTGCGTCGGTATTTCCTGGATAGTGATGTCCCTCTTTGGCTGCCTGCCATATATAATCAGCGGGGCTATCCCCTCCTTTGTGGACGCCTTTTTTGAATCGGTATCGGGCTTTTCCACCACAGGCGCCTCCATACTCAGCGACGTAGAGGCCCTGCCCCGGGGACTAAAGCTCTGGCGTTGCTTTACCCAATGGATCGGCGGAATGGGCGTGCTGGTATTTATGATGGCTATTATGCCCTCTGCCGACAAGGGTGGCGCCAGCTTTACCCACCTTATGAAGGCTGAGGTCCCCGGCCCCACCGTAGACAAGGTGGTACCCAGGGTTGCCGACACCGCCAGGATAATGTACGGCATATATATTCTCCTTACTGCGCTGGAATTTTTATTCCTGCTGGCGGGGGAGATGAATATTTACGAGGCTCTTTGCCACTCCGCCTCAACGGCAGGCACCGGCGGCTTTGGAATTATGAACGATTCTATAGCCTCCTACTCGACCTATAGCCAGTACGTTATAGCAATATTTATGTTGCTTTTCGGTACAAACTTTAACGTCTTTTTCCTAATTCTTACGGGACGTTTTCTGCGGGCTATCAAATGTGAAGAGCTTTGGTGGTATCTTGGAATTGTTGCCGCCTCTGTTACAGTTATTACCCTCAGTGTATTCCGTTTCTTCGGCGCAGGGGCTACCCTTCTTCAGGGTGAAGAAGCCTTCCGACTGGCCTTATTCCAGGTGGCCTCAATCATTTCCACTACCGGCTTTTCCACCACAGACTACAGTATATGGCCCATTCTCACCCACGTGGTAATCATTACCCTCACCTTCAGCGGCGCCTGTGCAGGCTGTACAGCGGGCGGTATTAAAATCTCCCGTCTGTTGCTTCTGGCTAAAAACGGTCGACGTGAGATAAGATATATTCTTCATCCCCGTGCCGTAATGTCGGTTAAATTAGAGGGTAAAAAGGTCGACCACGAGGTTATAAGAGGCACCACGTCATTTATAATAACCTATGCCTCCCTGTTTTTGGCCTCAACCTTTCTGGTAACCGCCCTTGACGGCTGCGACCTGGTGACGGGCTTTACCTCCGTGGCGACCTGTCTTAACAACGTAGGCCCCGGCCTCGGCGAGGTTGGTCCCGCGGGAAATTTCGGGGGCTTTACCGCAATATCAAAGCTGCTGCTCTGCCTTGATATGCTGCTGGGCAGACTTGAGATTTTCCCCATTCTCATTCTCTTCTCCCCCTCCACCTGGAAAAGATATATATAAAAAAGCACCCCTCGGGGTGCTTTTTTATGCGATGATGTTGTGCTTCGCACAAATGATGAATGATGTATGCCCTTCGGGCAAATGATGGTTTGCCTGCGGCAAAATTCCGGTGTCTGCGACGCATTTATATTGTGCGGCTTTGCCGCACACCTTTTTTATTCTTTATTATTTATTCTTTATTATTTTACACGGGCGCACGCGCAAGCGCCCCTACTAAAAAAGACCCTTCTCACGAAGGGTCTTTTTATTATTAGCATACGCCTTGAGCTATCATAGCATCGGCTACCTTTTCGAAGCCGGCGATGTTGGCGCCTGCAACCAGGTCACCCTCCATACCGTACTTCTTGGCGGCATCCCAGGATGCCTTGTAGATGCCTTCCATAATCTGATGAAGCTTTGCATCTACCTCTTCGGAAGTCCAGCTGTAACGCATAGAGTTCTGGCTCATCTCAAGACCGGAAACTGCAACGCCGCCTGCATTTACTGCCTTTGCGGGAGCGATAACTACGCCGTTCTCCTTAAGATATGCCATAGCCTCGTTGCGGGTAGGCATATTGGAAACCTCAACGTAATACTTAACGCCGTTCTTAACAATCATCTCTGCCTCGGCCATACCAACCTCGTTCTGGGTTGCGCAGGGCATAAGAACGTCGGCCTTAACGCCCCAGGGCTTCTCGCCTGCAAAGAAGGGTACACCGAACTTATCGGCATAATCCTGAACCTTGTTGCGGCCCGAAGCTCTCATCTCAAGCATAAAGTTAATCTTCTCTTCGGTGTTAACACCGTTTTCATCATAGATATATCCATCGGGACCCGAGATGGTTACAACCTTACCGCCAAGCTCGGTAAGCTTCTTAACGGTACCCCAGGCAACGTTACCGAAGCCGGATACTGCGAAGGTCTTACCCTCAACAGACTCACCAAAGGTCTTAAGCATTTCAACGGTATAGTAAACAGCGCCGAAGCCTGTAGCCTCAGGACGGATGAGAGAGCCGCCGTAGGAACGACCCTTACCGGTAAGAACACCGGTAAACTCATTGCGGAGTCTTTTATACTGGCCGAACATATAGCCGATTTCGCGAGCACCTACACCCAGGTCACCTGCAGGAACGTCGGTGTCGGCACCGATGTGCTTTGAAAGCTCGGTCATAAAGCTCTGGCAGAAGCGCATAATCTCTCCGTCACTCTTTCCGTTAGGATCAAAGTCTGCGCCGCCCTTACCGCCGCCCATGGGGAGGCCTGTAAGGCTGTTCTTAAAGGTCTGCTCAAAGCCGAGGAACTTCATAATTGAAGCTGTAACGTTAGGAGCAAAACGGATGCCGCCCTTGTAGGGTCCGATAGCAGAGTTGAACTGAACACGGAAGCCGCGGTTTACCTGCACCTGACCGTTGTCGTCAACCCAAGGAACACGGAACTGAATCTGACGCTCGGGCTCAACCATGCGCTCGATAACTCCGGCCTTCTCAAACTTGGAGTCCTGCTCAACAACAGGCTCAAGAGAGGTAAGAACCTCCATTACTGCCTGAAGAAACTCGGGCTCGCCTGCGTTACGCTTTTCAACATCAGCGTAAACCTTCTTAAGATACTCGTTCTTTAACATAATTTTCCTCCAATAGAAAAAGATTTTAAAAAATTATAGAAATATAATAAACCCCAAGGGAAGTATTTGTCAATAGCGGGTGCAATTAAATTTGTATGAAATTTTAGTGCGTTAAAGTAAATTGTTTCGGCACAATGTACAAATGTACGCCAGCCACGAACAAAAACTCGGTGTTGCAAAAGGCGGTGTGTATAATATATAATATAGTGAACAGCAAATTAATTTATGAGGTAAACTATGGAACTTGCAGATTACAGCACCCTTATGGGGGTACTTAAAAGCGAAGGCTTTATGACCAAAAAATCCCTGGGACAAAACTTTCTTGTTGACCCCACCGTTTGCCCCAGAATGGCCGCTTCGGCCTGCGACAAGCAGACCGGCGCCCTGGAGATCGGCCCCGGCGCAGGAGTGCTGACCCGTCAGCTTTGTGATGCCGCTAAAAAGGTGGTAACTATTGAGCTGGACGAAAGGCTGCGCCCCGTACTTAAAAAGACCCTGGCGGATAAGGACAACGTAGAAGTCATTTTCGGGGATGCGATGAAGCTGGACCTGGCCGCCCTTATAGCCGAGAAATTTGCCGACTGCCGGAAGGTAGCGGTCTGCGCCAACCTGCCGTACTACATTACCTCACCCATAATAATGATGCTTCTGGAAAGCCGCCTGCCTATAGATAACATTACCGTTATGGTACAAAAGGAGGCCGCCGAGCGCCTCTGCGCCAAGGTGGGCAGCCGCCAGGCAGGGGCCGTTACCGTGGCGGTTAACTACTATGCCGAAAGTGAAATTCTTTTCAAAGTGGGCAGGGACTCTTTTATGCCGCCACCCAACGTAGATTCGGCGGTAATACGCCTTACCCTGAGGCAGAAGCCCGAAATTGCCCTTAACGACGAGAAAAAATTTTTCCGCTTTGTAAAGGCCTGCTTTGCCCAGCGCAGAAAGACCCTTATAAACACCGTATCCTCGGGGCTTGGAATACCCAAGGATACCTTGCGCCAAGCTCTGGAGGAGCTGGGTCTGGATGCCACCGCCCGCAGCGAGGCCCTTACTATGGAGGAGCTGGCAGGGATAGCAAACAGGCTTTTCCCTGTGGAGGATAAATAATGCCCAAAAGAAAGCTAACTCGAATAGTATATAGCGGCTACGGCGATACCGTAACCACAGAATGCAGAAAACTGCTTTCGGAGGAAGCCCATAATCACGACTGCCTTGAGCTGGAATACGTAACCTCGGGAGAGGGTGAAATGGTGCTTCGGGGCAAATGCTTCCCGCTAAAGAGAGGCTGTATCTTTATGGTGCGCCCTACCGACCGCCACAGCTATCGCTTTTTCGGTGAAAAGGGCATCGTTTACCGCATAATTCTGCCTGCAAGCTGTGTGCCCGACAGCCTGCGACGCGCCTTTATAAGAAATAAGAAAAGGGGTGTCGCCTACGCAGGTGATAGGGTCTGCCTGTATCTTGACTCTATGTTCGAGATGCTGATGTCCTGCCCCACCGAGGCCCCCGGAGAGGACGTTCTTTATGCCCGTGAAAGCTTCATAAATATAATAGTTATGACCTATCTTAAGCTTTATAATCAGGCAGGAGGAGGTCTTTCCCCCGTGGAGGAGGAGCTTCGGGGTGTGGATGATGCGAAATACTATATCTGGGAAAATTATCAGAACAAAATAACCCTCACTCAGGTGGCAAAGGCCGCCTCTATGCACCCCAGGTATATCAGCCATATATTTAAAAAGCATTTAGGAGTACCCATATTCACCTTTATAAAGCTCCATCGCCTGGACCAGGCCGCCCTGCGGCTTCGTGGTACCGAGGAGTCGGTGACCTCCATTTGCAGCCTTGTGGGCTATACCAACTATGCTAATTTTATGCGGGATTTCAAGGAGCATTTTAAACAGACCCCCTTGGAATACCGTCAGCAGAACAAGGGGCTCGACCTGACCGAGGACTTTAAGGAGGAAATGGACCGTAGGGATTTTATTCCCCCTTCGGAAAATAACAATGACTAATCTAAAAAACTATCTCATCGGCGACCGTACATTTTACCGCCGTGTAATTTCAATTTTAATACCAATAATAATTCAGAATACCGTAACCAACGTAGTAAGTCTGCTGGATAACGTTATGGTTGGGACCGTAGGCACCCTGCAGATGTCGGCGGTAGCCATTGTCAACCAACTGCTTTTCGTATTTTATATTGCCGTTTTCGGCGGTCTTTCGGGAGCAGGTATTTTTGCCGCCCAGTATGCGGGAGCGGGAGACCACAAGGGAGTGGCCCATTGCTTTCGAATGAAGGCATATATTGCCCTGGGTCTGGTGGGGGCCGCCCTTGTAGTGTTTTTAACCGTTCCGCAAAGCCTTATTTCTATGTACCTGGCAGAGGGCACCTCGGCCGAGGAGGCCTCTGCCACCCTCTCCTTTGCCGAGGGTTATTTAGGGGTTATGCTGGTAGGTATACTGCCCTTCGGCATTTCCCAGATATACGGCAGCACCCTGCGTGAGCTTGGAGAAACCAAGGTGCCGATGATAGCCTCGGTTTCGGCCATTTTTGTAAACCTTATATTTAACTACCTGCTTATTTTCGGTAACAAGGGTCTTCCCCTTTTACCCTTTGAGCCATTAGGGGTAATAGGCGCCGCCATCGCTACCGTACTTTCCCGCTTTGTGGAGATGGCCATAATAGTTGCCTTCGTTCACAAAAACGCACACCGCTATCCTTTTATCAAGGAGGCATTTAAAAGCTTTAAAATCCCCCTTATTCTGTGTGGAGATATTGCAAAAAAGGGCTCTCCCCTGCTGATAAACGAATTTTTCTGGTCTTTGGGTATGGCCCTACTTTCCCAGTGCTATTCGGTAAGAGGTCTGGAGGCTGTTGCCGCATCCAATATATGCACCACCGCCGCAAATCTCTTCAACGTGGTATTTCTGTCAATGGGTAACGCAATTGCAATTGTGGCAGGTCAGCACCTGGGAGCAGGAGAATTTGAAAAGGCAAAAATCTCGGTTTGGCGGCTTCTTGCCCTCTCCTCGGCGGCCTGTGTAGTAATGGGCGGTATAGTTGCCCTGTGCGCACCCTTTATCCCTCTGCTTTACAACACCACCGATACGGTACGTGGTCTTGCTACGGGTATGCTCTTTGTTTCGGCGGCTATGATGCCCATTATCTCCTTTGTTCACGGCTGTTATTTTGCCCTGCGGTCGGGCGGCCGCACCCTTATAACCCTGCTTTTTGATTGCGGCTTCACCTGGGGAGTCTGCCTGCCTCTGGCCTTTGTGCTTTCCAGATTTACCGCTATGCCCCTGGTTATGCTCTACCTCTGTGTTCAGCTTGTAGAGGTGGTGAAATCGGGTGTGGGCTTTATTCTTGTTAAAAAGGGAGTATGGCTTAACAATATTGCCCGATAATGATTTTTTTAGTGACAAACGCCCCTTTTTGTGCTATACTTTAATAAATATGTTTTTTGGATGTGAATATTTTGGATAACAGATATTATGATAACGTCATCGCAGAGATGACCCCCTTCTTTGAAGAAAACGGCTTTAAGGCCGACGGGGATATTTTTAAAAGCGATACCAAGGCCCTTAAGGTAGAATATAACGAAACAAAGCAGCTCTATAACCTGCTGGCCGCCGACCTTGAAGAGGGTAAGGTGGGTGAATTCAGCATAATCACCTCCTACCTTTTTGACGACAGCCAGAACGCTAAGGATGCCGCCGCCGTGGGTATTGACTTTGTTGACACCGCCCGCAAGGCTATGGGTATAAAGGCAAAGAAAAAGTCGGTAACGGGCGAGGCCGACCTGCCCGTTGCTACAGGCTCTGCCGTTAACGTTTCTACCCTGGCCTCAAAGCTGCTGGCCCACTATCCCAATCTTAAGGAAACCTACAGGGCAGAAACCTCTGCCAAAGGCAAGTTCCTTTATCTTGATTTCTTTACACGCTACTTCGTGCCCGAAATCAGGGCTACTCTGGACGGGGGTAACAAAAAGGCCACTAAGAAGCTTATAGATACCCTGATAAACGTATTTGTAACAGGCGATAAGGCTGTTTCCACCCTGGTTGTTGCCGTACTGGCCGCCGCTATCGGTACTAACGTTGACCGCTTTAAGGCTGCTACCGCTCATATGGATGAGTGCCAGCCCCTTATCACCTCGGTAAATCAGCAGATAGACCTGCTGATAAGAAATAAGAAGTTCGCCAAGGCAATGAACTTTAAGGCAGAATAAAAAAATAAAGCCGCTATCTTAAAGTGTAATATCGTTAGCGAAGTTTTTGTTTTGGCATAAAATATTATATCTGGATAGAACCAGCATCGCATTTGTGAGTACAAAATGCAGTCGGGCAGAAACCCAAGCCCACTTAACAACAGAAAAAGAGAAGATTTGTTTTGTAACAGGTCTTCTCTTTCTTTTTATCTGTATAGTGATATTCCGACTTTGTCGGAGTGATATTTTTGCTAAGCAAAAGTGATATTGAAACCTTACGGTTTCAGTGATATTTTATTCGCCTCTAAAACTCGCGAAGCGAATAAC
>JAGAPN010000033.1 GCA_017623235.1 Clostridia bacterium
GAAGGGTCTATGATATATTATTAAGGCACAATTTTGCTGGTGTAGCTCAGTTGGTAGAGCAGCTGATTTGTAATCAGCAGGTCGGGGGTTCGAGTCCGTCCACCAGCTCCAGATTGTCAAAACTAAATATGCGGATGTGGCGGAATAGGCAGTTTTTGCCGAGCGCACCCTGTGGGTGATACAGCGAGGGCTAAAAAGGCGCCGCGGTCAAAATTGGCAGCGTCGACCGACGCGTAGGCAATTTTGGGCACCGCAAGAGTCCCGCGGGGCGTGTCTGCCCCGTCTTCCGAAATCTTAATGGAAGTAAAAAATTAAGATAACCAAACTAAATATGCGGATGTGGCGGAATAGGCAGACGCGCTAGATTCAGGTTCTAGTGAGAGCAATCTCATGTGGGTTCAAGTCCCTTCATCCGCACCAGGTAAAAAGAATCAACCTAATGGTTTGGTTCTTTTTATTTTTTTGAGAGCGAAATGCTATGTAGAAAAATTGACATAATTTTCCCTTTGTGGTATACTGCATAATAGGTTTTTAGTTGTACGGAGGATTACGATGAAAGAGATATTTATCAGTTACAGCACTATTGATGCAGTTAATGCCGAAACGGTACGTAACGTTTTAGAGAAGAACGGGCTTTCCTGCTGGATGGCGCCCCGTGATATACCCGGCGGCTCCAATTACACCAAGGAAATTCCCAACGCTATAAGAAACTGCAAGGTTTTCGTTCTTATTTTATCCAAAAACGCTCAAAGCTCCCATTGGGTGCTTAAGGAGCTGGATTCTGCCGTTAATTGCGGCAAGGTTATTTTGCCCTTTATGCTGGAGGAATGTGTTTTAAACGATGAATTTAACTTCCTGCTGACAGGCGCCCAGCGCTATGCGGCCTATCAGAAAACTGCCGAGGCTATGGAAACCCTTATCAGTAGAATAAGGGGAATTTTAGACGCTCCCTCCGCCGAGCCCGTAGTCACAGATACCGTGGAGCCCGAGGAAAAGACTCCTGCTGCCCCTAAAGCTCCCGTATATTTAGGTCAGGTGAAATGCCCTGCCTGCGGCGGCGAGGAGGTAACGGAGCTTCCCAGACGAGTCAAGCGTAGCGGCTTTTCAGAGCTTAGCACTATGCTGCTTATTCCCGTTTTCGCATTTATAGGATTTTGGGTGTTCCTGACCCTGGCTACCCTGATAGTGCCCTTCGAAATGTTTGGCCTGACCACCCTGCTTATGCTGGTTGGTATAGTAGCGGGCGGAATTGTGGGAGATATTGTTTCCAAAAACATTGTAAGACGCAAGCGCATCCGCAGTCACTCTCCCAACACCTGCTACCGCTGTAAAACCTGTAGCAAGGTCTTCCTGGGTGAAAAACAGTAAGGTTAAACCGACTCGACAGAGTCGGTTTTTTTACTGCTGATTGCAAGAGAAGAGGAAGTTTGTTATAATAGGTATATAAACCCTTTGGAGGTAGCTATGAAGCTTATACACCTGTCCGACCTGCATATTGGCAAGCGGGTAAACGAGTTCTCTATGCTGGAGGACCAAAAGTACATTTTAAAGAAGATTATCGGCATTATCTTAAAGGAAAAGGCCGATGCCGTGCTTATCGCGGGGGATGTTTACGATAAATCGGTCCCCTCTGCCGAAGCGGTACAGCTTTTTGACGATTTTCTTTGCCGCCTGGCCGAACACAAGGTTGAGGTGTTTATTATCAGCGGAAATCACGATTCTCCCGAAAGGCTTTCCTTTGGCGGCAGGCTTATGGAGGCCGAGGGCATACACATCAGCCCCGTATACGGCGGCCACGTTGAGCCCATTACCCTGACCGACGGCTACGGCGAGCTGAATTTTTATCTTCTGCCCTTTATAAAACCCATATCAGTAAAAAGATTTTTCCCCGAGGATGAGATAAACAGCTACACCGATGCGGTTTCTGCTACTATAAGGGAGATGAATATTGACCCTACAGCCCGAAATATTCTGCTGACCCATCAGTTTGTAACGGGAGCCTCCCGCAGTGAATCGGAGGAGATATCGGTAGGGGGTAGCGACAATGTTGACGCCTCGGTTTTCGAGGGCTTTGATTACGTGGCGCTGGGCCATATTCACGGCCCCCAGAAAATAGGCCGTGATACCCTGCGGTACTGCGGCACACCCCTTAAATACTCCTTTTCTGAGGCAGGCCACAAAAAGAGTGTTACTGTGGTGGAATTTAAAGAAAAGGGCAATTTAACCCTTGGCACTATACCCCTTGAGCCTTTGCGTGATATGCGTGAGATAAGGGGCACTTATGCAGATATTACCTTAAAATCCAACTGGGAAAACACCAACATTGAGGATTATATTCATATAACTCTCACCGACGAGGAGGATATTCCCGACGCTATCGGCAAGCTGCGGGTCATATACCCTAATCTTATGAAGCTGGATTACGATAACCGCCGCACCAGAAGCAGCGGAACGGTTGGTGCCGCCGAAAAGGTTGAAAGCAAGAGCCCGATGGAGCTTTTTGCCGAATTTTATGAGAAACAGAACAACAGTCCCTTAAGTGAGGAGCAATCCGCCTTTATGCAGGGACTTATAGCAGAGATATGGGAGGGTGAAAAATGAGGCCTTTAAAGCTTAAAATTTCGGCTTTTGGCCCCTATGCAGGGGTTACCGAGCTGGATATGGACAGCCTGGGCCGCAGTGGCCTGTATCTTATAACAGGGGATACGGGGGCAGGAAAAACCACTATTTTTGATGCTATTACCTATGCCCTTTACGGTGAGGCCAGCGGTGAAAACCGTGAGGCCTCTATGCTGCGCTCCAAATATGCCGAGCCCGCTACCCCCACCGAGGTGGAGCTGGTTTTTGAAAACGGTGGAAAAACCTACACCGTAAAGCGAAATCCCGAGTATCAGCGCCCCGCCATAAGGGGGGAGGGAATGACCCTGCAGAAGGCCGATGCATCGCTTACTATGCCCGACGGCAGGATTATAACCAAGCTGAAGGAGGTAAATTCTGCCCTCAGAGAGGTTGTGGGGGTAGACCGTGAGCAGTTCGCCCAAATTGCTATGATTGCTCAGGGAGATTTTTTAAAGCTTCTGCTGGCCGATACCAAGCAGCGGCAGACAATTTTCCGTGAAATATTCAAAACCGCATATTATCAGACCCTGCAGGACCGTCTTAAGGGGGAGTCGGGGGCCTTATCTCGACAGTATGATGAAATAAATTTAAGCCTTTCACAGTATATTAAGGGTATACTGTGCGACCCCGACGGGCCTATAGCCATAGAGGTGGAAAAGGCTCGGGCAGGGGAGCTTATGCTGTCCCAGGTGGCCCGGCTGGTGGAGGATTTGATAACCGAAGATTCCGCCCTGTTGGAGGCCTTTAATCTTGACCTTGACCGTAATGAAAAAGGACTTGAAGAAATAAATAAAATCCTCACGAAGGCCGATGAGCAGGCTAAGAGGGAGAAAAACCTGGTTGATGCCGAGGCCCGACTCCGGGCTGCAGAGCCAACCTTAGAGGAACTGAAAAAGCGTTTTGAGGAGGAGCAGGCAAAAAAGCCCCAATTTGATGCTAAAGAAAGAGAAGTTGCCGCTATAACCCTGCAGTACCCCGATTACGATGTCAGGGATGCCGCCGTAAAGGGGGTCAAGGACCTGGAGGATAAGCTGACAGAGGACCTGGAGCTTGCCAAAAAAATAAGGGATGGTGTAGAGCAGCTGACCGAAAGGGTGAGGCTTGCCCGTGAGGAGCTGGCAGGCCTTGCTACGGCAGGCCAGGCCAAAGAACAGCTTTTGCGCCTTATGGAGCAGGCGGAGGATAAAAAGGAAAAGGCCGAGGATATAAAAAAGGATATAACGGCCTATCACCTCCTGCAGGGTAGGCTTACCCGGGCAAAGGAAAAATATATGGCCTCTGCCGAGGCGGCGAAGCTCAAAACCGATGAATATAGTAGGCTAAACCGTGCCTTTCTTGACGGACAGGCCGGGGTGCTGGCCGAAGCCCTGAAGGAGGGTCAGCCCTGCCCCGTATGCGGCTCTACCGAGCATCCCCTTAAGGCTCAGCGTCTTGTCACCGTTCCAACCCAGCAGGAGCTGGAGCAGGCGAAGACCGATGCCGACGAGGCGGCCGGTAACGCCGCCGAGGATAGTCGTGCCGCAGGTGAGCTGCAGGGTCAGGTCATCACCTTCGGTGAAACTCTGGCCGTCAAAATCCAAAGCCTGCTGGCTACCGATGATATTTTAGCGGCAGAGCAGCTTTTGCCCGCCTTTATAGCCCTGGCCCTTAAGGAGTATGCCGAGGCTCAGCAGGGCGTGAAAAACGAGGATAACAGGCTTGAACGCAAGTGTGCGCTGGAAAAAGCTATCCCCGAAACCGAGGAGAGACTGGAAAGCGGAAGGAAAATGCTTTCCGATACCGAAAACGGTATAACCGCTACCCGTGTTTCTCTGGATGAGGGCAAAAAGCAGGCCGAGCAGTTGACCGCAAAGCTTAAATTTGCCACCAAGACCGAGGCTCAAACCCGTGTAACCGTTCTTGATGGTGAAATAAAGTCTTATTATGATAATGTAAAGCAGGTCGAAGAAGATTTCCGTACCGCTGAAGCCGATATTATCAGTCTTAAGGGTAATATTCAGCAGTTACGGGCCGATATTTCGGCAGGTATAAGGGTGGATACTGCCGCCGCCCTTCAAAAAAAGTCCGAGCTTGAGGCCGAAAAGGACAGGCTGGATGGGGGACGCAGCGCCGTCGCCGTAAGGCTTGATGCCAATAAAAGGGCAGGGGACAACATCTCTGCAAGAATGGCCGACCTCAATGAGGTGGAAAAACGCTGGGGCTGGGTAAAAGCCCTGTCAAATACGGCCAACGGCAACATTTCCGGCAAGGAAAAGATAATGCTTGAAACCTACATACAGGCCACCTATTTTGACCGAATTATTGCTCGTGCAAACACCCGCTTTATGATAATGTCGGGGGGACAGTACGAGCTCAAACGCCGTGAGGAGGCCCTTAATAACCGCTCTCAAAGCGGTCTGGAGCTGGACGTTGTTGACCACTATAACGGCACCACCAGAAGCGTCAGAACCCTGTCGGGCGGCGAATCCTTCAAGGCCTCCCTTTCCCTGGCTCTCGGTCTATCTGATGAGATACGCTCGGGCGCAGGGGGAATACGGCTGGATACTATGTTTGTAGACGAGGGCTTCGGCTCCCTGGATGAGGAGTCTTTACAGCAGGCCATCCGTACACTGACCTCCCTTTCCGACGGCAACCGCCTTGTGGGAATAATTTCCCACGTGGCCGAGCTCAAGGAGAAGATTGATAAACATATAATCGTCACCAAGGAAAAAACGGGGGGCAGTCAGGTCCGTATTGTTATCTGAAAATACTATTTTTTTGGCTGTTCTTTTCAGATTTATTGCATTTTCTTTTAAAGTATTTACCTTTAAAATATGCAATGATATAATGAGAGCAAGAGGTGATGTTTATGAAAAAATACGATATTGCAGCATATATCTGGCCTGCCTACACGGGGGATGAGCCCCGCAGCAGAATTTTCTGGGAGGAAGGTATCGGCGAGTGGCAGACGGTTAAAAATTCTGCACCTAAAGCCTGCGGATATTCCTGGGATAGAAAACCTCTTTGGGGCTATGTCAATGAGGCCGATCCCTATGTTATGTCTATGCAGATAGATGCGGCCGCCGACCACGGTGTAAATGTCTTTATTTACGACTGGTACTGGTACGATAACCGCCCCTTCCTTGAAAACTGTCTTAACGACGGTTTTTTAAAGGCTCCCAATAACAGCAGAATGAAGTTTTACATTATGTGGGCCAATCACGACGCCAACTATACCTGGGATATTCGAAATTCCTCCGCTATGGGAGAGAACTGCTCCGTTTGGCGTGGTGCGGTCTCCCGTTCCCAGTTTGAAAACATCGGCCACAGATGGATAAAACAGTACTTTACAAGGGAAAATTATTATAAAATTGACGGCAAGCCCGTGGTAAGCATTTATGAGCTTAACAACTTTGTAACAGGCCTTGGTGGGGTAGAGGCCGCTGCCGACGCTATACGCTGGCTGGACGGCGAGTGCAAAAAGGCGGGCCTTGCCGGTGTGCATTTCCAGTTCGTCCGCTGGAACGGCTACTGGGAGAACATCACAGGGGTAGATGGCGAGGTTATGGAAACCACACCTGAGCTGGTAAAAGCCCTGGGATTTGAGTCATTAACCCACTATCAGTTTGTTCATTTTGCAAATATTGACCGTGATTATGCCGAAATCCTGCCCGATGTTCAGAAGGAGTGGGACAAGGTAGCTGATATGTATGATATGCCTTATTTCCCCCATGTGTCGGTAGGCTGGGACAACAATCCCCGCTTCAAGGAATTCCGCCACGGTGTGGTAATAAACAACACCCCCGAAGAGGTGGAAAAGGCCCTTCGTGCGGCAAAGGCCCAGGCCGACAAGCAGGGGGTAAGCCTTATTACCGTAAACAGCTGGAACGAGTGGACCGAAACCAGCTATTTAGAGCCTGATAACCTTTACGGCTATGGCTATCTGGAGGCAGTTAAAAAGGTATTTACGGAATAGATATACTTTCTCAGTGTGGCAGGTTTTAAACCTGCCACATTGCACTAATAGGTGAGTGTAATGAAAAAATTAGATTTGAAAAAGCTGGAAAGCAATATTAACAAAATCGCAGAATTTGATTTTGATAATAAAAAATGCTTTGGCACCGCTTATTACGTTTATCAGGACGGAAATCTTGAGCTTGAGAGGTGTTACGGCCATTTATCCGTTGACGGTGAAATTCCCGTAACAGATAAAACACTTTTCCGTTTGGCATCAATGACAAAGCCTATAACTGCCGTGGCCACCCTAATTCTTGTTGAGCGTGGTCTGCTGAATCTTGATGACCCGATTTGTAAGTATTTGCCCGAATTTGCAACGGTGCACATAATTGATGAAAAGGGACAGGATTTAGGCCTGCCAAAGAAACAGCCCACAATCAGAAATCTGTTAACCCATACCTCCGGAATTGGCAGTCTTCCTGAAAAAATAGAAAAATTAACCGATAATGACCGAAAGGATATTGATTCCACTCTCCGGTTTTTTCTGAATGCAGGACTTGATTTTGAGCCCTCGGAAGCAGAAATGTACAGCGGAACAGCCGCCTTTGACGTGCTTGTTAAAATTATAGAAATTGTCAGCCAAACAGACTATTTATCCTTTTTAACAAAAGAGATTTTCGAGCCCTGCGGTATGATTGATACAACCTTTGTGCCCGATTCCGAACAGACCTCAAGGCTGATTGAAATGCATACCCGAGAAGGTGGTGAAAATGCCGTCTTCAAAATGCGTGAGGGCAGTATATTTGAGGAATATCCCAGCTCTCATTATTTAGGAGGAGCAGGTCTTGCTTCGACCCTCTGTGACTACGGCCGATTTGCCAAAATGCTGCTTGAAAATGGAATGACGGATAAGGGCAGGTTGGTATCAGAGGCCTCGATAAAGGAAATGTCTACACCGCAGTTTCCCGTGCATCAGCTGGAAAGCTGGGGCCTGGGTGTCAGGGTAATTATAGACGGCACCCTTTCAGCCTTGCCGAAGGGCTGCTTTGGCTGGAGTGGCGCCTACGGTTCTCATTTCTGGATTGACCCCGAAAACGGAATAACCGCAGTATATATGAAGAATTCCAAGGTCGATGGGGGCGCCGCCAACGAATCAGCGCGTAATTTTGAAAAGGCCGTATATGGGTCATTTGAGGATTAAAAGCTAATAATATACAGTAAAACCCGACAGGTATTACCTGTCGGGTTTTTAATTAAATCAAATCTATTTCATAGCCGAGGTAGATTCTGAAGACCTCGTCTACTATGTCGGCCACGTCGCCCTTTGCAACAACGGTGTGGTGCTTGTATCCGTTTCGGGACATATATTTCAGCATTTCTTTAAGGTTTTCCTTATAAAATACCGAGGCGGTACCGAAGAAATCCTCGTCAATGGGGTCATCGGTCATACTGCCCGTGCCTGCAAAGGCATATATCCTGCCGTTTTCGGTGCGAAGACTGCCCACGGTAACGGGGCCGCTTATAAGACCTCCTGCAACGGTGCCGGTGCAATCTCCGTGACGGGCAAAAAGCTTATGGGCGCAAACCGAGGGGGTGCAGGTCATCATAGAGGCGGGGGACACACCACAATGGAAAAGGATGCAACGTTGCTGGTCGTCACCGTAATTGTTATTTACGTCCAGCAGCATAGCAGGACTGCCCGATGCCAGGCTCAAGGCCCTCATCATCACCGCCGAGGTAACGTCGGTCTCGCAGGCCGAGGGTATGCCCTTATCGGTGAGATAACTCATACAAATGCAGGGGGCAATTTCATATTTACGCTGAAAATCCTCCCAGCAGCGCACCCCGATAGCCGACAGCCTGTAATTTGCTATATATTCCTCAAATACCTTTATGAACTTGGCGTGAAGCATAGCCTTTTTTAGGTCGCGGCCGTTGTAGCAGGCGTAGCAGGTAAGGCTTTTAAGGGTGTCCTCGGCATCAACGTCGGGCATAGAATCAACCTTTTCGAAGATTTCCTCAAGGTCGAAGGTTTCCACCGTAATACCGCTTTTTTGCAGGGTGGTTTCATCAAAACGGGTGGTCTTGAAGGGGGTGGTGCGGCCGCCGAAAACACCTACCTTAAATCTTCTCATACCCTTTACCGTGCGGCAGATTGCCTCAAACCTGGCAAGGTCGGCGTCAAAGGCCGGGTCGGTGGGGGATACGGCATACTTATCGGTAAGGGAGAAGGGAATACCGCATTGACGCAGAATGTTACAAACCGCCAGCTTGCCGCAGTAGGCATCACGGCGAAGGGCAGGGCCCATTTCTCCCTTTACGTCGGGATAGGCCTGCACGAGGATAGGTACCTTTACCTCACTCATAGCAACGCTGATGCCGTTTTCATCACCAAAGTTGGGCAGACAGATTATAACCCCGTCGTAGTTGCCCTCGTTCTGCCTTAAAAACTCGGCATAGGCCTCTCCCTCAAGACAGGTTTCCACCGCACCGAAGCGGGTAAGCTTTTCGTCCATAATAATGTATTCAAAGCCGCAGCGGGTGACCGCCTCGGTCATTTCCCTGCGGGCGGCGGCAATAATTTCTCCCGGGAAAACGCCACGGTTGCCAAAGAAAAGAGCAAATCTCATAAAAAAACATCCTCTCGTTTTTTATTTTATTGTAGCTTAAAAGGCCCGTTATTGCAATGTCGTGGATTATATAATTTTAGCATTATATTTCAGTAAAAAAAGGTGTTGCAATTTTAAAAGCTGTATTTTATAATAACCTTATGAATATAAGCTATAATATTATTGAAATAAATAAAATACTTTCCCATATCTGTGCGCTGACCGGTATGACCTTAGGCTTCTGGAATAATAAAAAGGAGCTTATTGCCGTTCAGCCTCGGGGAGAAAATCCCTTCTGCAACGCCATAAGGTGTACTGTGGAGGGGGCGGCCAGGTGCGCCTGCTCCGATCGGATAATGCTGGAACGCTGTCTTAAGGAAAAAGGTAGAGTGACCCATATCTGCCACGCAGGACTGCCCGATTCCATTCTACCACTATATTACAACGATATCCTTATCGGATTTCTCTCCTTCGGTCAGATATCCGACGTTCACACCAGCCTGCCCGACGAGGAGATACGCCGCAGACTTTCGGGTCTGCCTTTGGATATTGATGAAATGATAAAGCGGTATAAGGACCTGCCCAAATACAGCGAAGAAAAAATACAGTCGGTTACCGAGGTGGCCACCGCCTGTATGCAGTTTGTGCTTATAAAGAAAAATATTTTTATACTGGGTAACTCCCTGCTGGACAGGGTCACAGGCTGGATAGATGAAAACCTTTCGTCTGACATCAGCTACAAGACCATCTGCGATAACCTCTATATTTCCCAGTCCACCCTTTATTATCTTTTTGGTAAGCACTACGGCTGTACCGTTCACGAATATATCAATAACCGTAGGCTGGAAAGGGCGGCGGAGCTGCTTCGAAACTCGACCAAATCGGTGGGAGAAATAGCCTTTCAGTCGGGCTTCTCCTCCCAAAATTATTTCTCCCGTCTTTTTAGGGAAAAATACGGCACCTCCCCCGCAAAATACCGCAAGGAACAATAGGAGAAAATAAAATGTATGATGAACTGACCTCTGTTGATATAAAGAAGATGAAGGAGGAGCTTGAGTACCGTATAACGGTGGTCCGCCCCGAAATTCTTGAGGATGTAAAGCTGGCACGAAGCCACGGAGACCTTTCGGAAAACGCCGAATACCACGCCGCCAAAAGGGAGCGTGGCAAGAACGAGAGCCGTATACGCTATCTTCGCAATATGATAAAGACCGCCGTTATTATCGACGCTAAAAGCAGCGATGACACCGTGGGTCTTTTCGATACCGTTACCTACTACGTGGAGGAGGATGACTGCGAGGAGCAGGTGAGAATAGTCACCACCCTCCGCCGTGACCCCTTTCAGAATATTATCAGCAAGGAATCTCCCCTGGGCTCTGCCCTTATGGGCCGCAAGGTAGGGGATAGGGTATCGGTAACGGTCAATGATAATTACAGTTACTTTATAGTCATTCGTAGTATTGAAAAGGGGCAGGATGACGACAGCCTGGAAATAAGAAAATATTAGAGGTGATTTTATGAGGGAATTTCTTGTAATTGTTGATATGCAAAAGGATTTTGTAGACGGTGCTCTCGGCACCGCCGAGGCGGTAGCAATTTTAGAGCCGGCAGTAAGGCTTATAGAGGAATTTAAAGGGGAAATCATAGTAACCCTTGATACCCACGGTGAAGATTACCTCTCTACCTCCGAGGGCAGGAATTTGCCTGTGCCCCACTGTATAAGGGGTACGCAGGGTTGGGAGCTTCACCCCGCCATATCCGCCGCCCTTGACGGAAGACCCCATACTCGGCTGGAAAAACCCACCTTCGGCTCTATCGAGCTTCCGAAAATTATAGAAAAATCCGCCGCAGGTGAAGATTTTAAGGTGACCCTTATCGGCCTTTGCACCGATATTTGCGTGGTATCAAACACCCTGCTTATAAAGGCGCATTTTCCCGAGAAGGAAATATCTGTGATAGCCGAATGCTGCGCAGGAGTGACCCCCGAAAGCCACGACGCCGCTCTAAAGACAATGCAAATGTGTCAGATAAACGTTAAATAAAAACACCCCACTCTGGGGTGTTTTTATTTAAATATTCGGTTATAGAGCTTTACGGCATCCCGCTGTCCGAAGGTGGCCTTGGCGTCGGGGGATTCCATCATACATTGGTAGATGTAAATTATGATTTCATCCACAAAAGGGGAAACACTTTCAAGCTGTGCCTTAAGCCTGTCGGGGTCGGCAGGAACCAATGCGCTGCGATACCGGGCTCCCTCGAAGGCAAAGGTCTCTACGTCGGCCCATAGCCTGCTTTTTCCCGCCTTGTCGTGGGCGGCCTTAAGGGTTTTAAAATATTCCGCCGTCTGTTTTGGAGTAGATTTTTCCACGCCAACCTCATCCTGGTAGGCGATAATATCGCATTTAAGCTCGCGAAGCTGAGCTACAAAGCGGTCATCGGCCACAATTTTGTTGGTACCGTAGGGGGCAATAAGCATTTTAAGCTTTGGGTCGATACTGCGACCAAAGTCGGTGTATTCATTAACATAATCTATGAAATACTGCGGAAAACAGGGGCCTGCCTCTACCTCGTCGGGCAGATACCAGCCGTAAAATGCAGGGGAATTTCCGTAAAGCTCATAAAGCCTTTTCATAGCCCCGAAGGCCCTGGCCTTTACCTCATCGGATTGCATATTTTCATAAGGTCTGAACCAGGGACCGTATACGCCGCAGGCCATAAATATTTTAAGCCCACGCTCCTGTGCAACCTTGAAAAGGGTATCCATAGGTGCCTTTGCCGTCATGGTAGCTTTCGGGAAAAGGTCGTAGTCAAAATATATTTCACTATGCTCATCGTAGCAAAGGGCGCTGGTCATAAGCAGCAGGTATTCCATACCCGTATCGGCAATTTCGTTGATTTTGGCCGCCCATTCCTCGTCGGTAAAGGCACGACTGGGGCCGTTCATATATTTGCCGCCTACAAGGCTGTGATGATAAAATTCAAAGAAGGTTCCGTTAATCTTTTTCACGTTTTTCACCTCGGTTTTTAATATACCACAGGATTTTTTTGTTTTCAACGCTCCCCCCTCAAATAGACCGAAAAATTATGCCCCGCCACTCAAAAAGTGACGGGGCATCGGTTAAATAGTGTCTGCTAACAACAGCTCGGTCAGGGCGTTTCTGATGTGAATATCGTACTTTTCCTGGGCAATTTCCAGCAGAGCTACAGAGCGGCCGTTTTCGCCTCTCATCAGCTTGCTGATATGCCATTTGTCGGCGTTGGACATCTGCAGCTTCATAAGAAGAGCATCGGCCTCGGCCAGAAAATCGTTGGCGAGTATTTCTACCGCCTCGGTAAACTCAACCTTAACCTCTCCCATAACGTCATTTACGGTTATGGTCAGGGTGTCGTCGATATAGTCGGCGGTAAAGTCTACGGGCTTGCCGTCAAGGGTCACCGTAGCGGCGGCCTTGTTTATCTTGCGGAAGCGGAGAATATAATCTCTCTTCTCGGGGATAAGAGAGAGGTTACCCTGGGGCTTGTTTACGGTAAATACAGGCTTTTCACCGAATTTCCACTCAAGCTCGGTGGTAACGCAGTCGCCATCCTTGTAGTTCATAGAAATTCCGTCATCCTCGTAGAGGGTAAAGCTGTGGTCGGCGCCGGGGAAGATATCAATTCGCAGGGCCTTGGGGTTGGCTATGCTGTTGGTGCCATCGAAGGGTGTGGAAGGAATAATTGCACCTGCCGCCGCAAATACGGGGATGTTCTGCAGGTCACGATATACCCTGTAGGTGCGGTTTCCAACGTACTTTTTGCCGGTGAAATAGTCAAACCAAAGTCCCTCGGGCAACCACACCTCGGAGTTACCCATCATGGTGGCGGCATCGCCCTTTTCGGTAATGGGGGCTACTATAAGCTCGTCACCGAAATAGTAGTTGTTCTTTCTGCCGCCGTTATTGTTGTAGTATCTGATGGGCCTTATCAGGGTGATGTTGTCGGCCCAGCAACGGTAGTTCATTGTGTAGATGTAGGGTATAAGCTCGTGGCGCAGACGCATAAAGCGTACCAGGGCCTTTTCGGCAGGCTCGCTGTAGTTCCAGGGCTCCTTGCTCATAAAGGGATTGTTGGTGCAGTGAATACGGTTAATGGGGGAGAAGACCGAGAACTGCTCCCAGCGTACCATCATTTCATCATCTCTGATGCCGTTCATAAAGCCACCTACGTCGTGGCTCCACCAGCCGAAGCCTACGTTAGAGGCCTTGGAGGTGAAATCAGGCAAAAAGTCCAGCATTTCCCAGGTGGCCCAGGTGTCACCCGAGAAGCCTACGCCGTAACGGTGACCGCCCATTCCGCATCTGCGGGAGAGCAGCATGGGACGCCGGCCTTTTCTGGCGTTATCAACGTAGTTGAAGTGGTTTACCATCCAGGGGATATCGGCCTTTACCATAGCGCTGGCGTTTTCGGGGAAGCCGTCGGTCCACCAGAAATCAACGCCATCATCCTCCGACTGATGACGCATACACTCAAAGTAGGCGTTTACGTAGTCGGGATTACCGAAATCAAAGTTGATTTTCTGGCCGTTTTCATAGTCAATGGTGCCCAGGCGCTTGGCCATTTCAAGGTATCCGTCCTCGTGAGGAGCAATACCCTCGCGGTCGTGAATGTTAAGCATAGTACGAAGACCGTGCTCGTGAAGCCAGGTGAGGAATTCCTTATGGTCGGGGAAGCATTCCTTATCCCAGGTGTAGCCCGACCAGCCCGTGCCGTATTTTTTGTCAATTTTGGTGATGTGCCAGTCCATATCCAGGCAGGCTACCGAGAAGGGGATACCCTTTTCCTCAAACTTTTCCATTAAAGCCTTGAATTCGGTATCGGTGTAGCGGTAGTAGCGGCTCCACCAGTTGCCCAGAGCATAACGGGGCAGGAAGGGCAGCTTGCCCGACAGGGTAAGGAAATCCCTCAGACATTCAACGTGGTGGGCGCGGTAGGCAAAGAGGTAGGTATCGACAACGCCCTCGGGGCGTTCTTCAACCCAGCCGTCCTCGCAGATAATCATAGATTTACTGTCGTCCCAATCGGTGTAGTGGGCCGACATCAGTCCCTTTTCCAGAGGCACGGGACCACGGAAGTCGTCCAGCTGGTTTATGGTTCCCCAATAATTCTGAACAACGCCGCCATAGGGAATGGTGGTGTTCTCAAAACGCCAGGTGGTGGTATTGTCACCCCACTCGCCGTAAAAGCGGGCGGTAAGGCTGGAAGGGGAGAAGGGGTGCTGGGTGTGATAGGTCAGCTCAAGATGGTCGGTGTAGATTTTCATCATATCACCCGTCATCTTAACGGTGAACTTAGGCACCTCAAAGTTACGGTTTATCGCAACCTTAGTGGCCCTGTCCTCAAAAATTCCCTCCTCGCTGTACTCCATACGGATAAGTGAAGGGGTAAGGATTGTGAAACGATACTTTTCACCCTTAACAATGGCTTCGGGCTTTGCCAGGGGAGAAATCTCGTAGCGGTATCTTTCGTTTATTCTGCCCATAAAATTGACCTCCTCATAATAAGTCAATTTTATTGTAACGGAAGCGGCGCAGGATAACAAGTTACAAAATAATCATTTTATATAAGTATTTAATTCTTAAAGGGCTTATAGAGAGCAATATTCTTATATTTTTGGACAGTATTGTTACTCGACAGGGGGTGTGAAAAGAAATATAATAATTATATAATATTTATTAGTGAAAGGTGCAGGCATTTTGGAACTTTTGAACAAGAAATACAAAACGATAGTTGCTGAAGGACCGCTGTGGGATGATCGCGAGCAGAAATTGCTTTACGTTGACATTCTCGGTTGCTGTATTTTTAAATATGACCTTACTACCGATGAAATAGAGAAAATTGACGTGGGTCAGCAGATAGGCTGTATGGCCCTATGCGAAAACGGTGACCTGCTGCTTGCTATGCAGGACGGTATCTACCGTATGGATAAGCAGGGCAACAAAACCCTTGCCCACCAGCCTATACCCATTAAGGGCCGTCGCTTTAACGACGGAAAAATCGGCCCCGACGGCTGCTTCTACCTTGGCACCACCGATGCCGACGGCGAGGGCGCCTTCTACCGCCTGCGTGACGGCGAGCTTGTTGAGCTGTTTGATAAATGCAACTGCTCCAACGGCCTTGACTGGACGGTAGACGAAACCAAGATGTATTACTGCGATACACCTCTTCGTAAAATTGAGTTGTTCGATTTCAACAGTGAGAAAAACGAACTGACAAACCGCCGCACCTTTATTGATATCCCGGCCGAGCTTGGAAATCCCGACGGCTTCTCAATGGATGCCGATGATAATATCTGGTTGGGCCTGTGGGACGGTTCGGCGGTGGTCAAGATTGACACTGCTGAAAAGAAAATAGTTGAAACCATTCCCGTACCTGCCAGAAAGGCCTCCTGCACCGCCTTCGCAGGTAAGGGGCTGGATATCCTGGTGGTTACCACCGCGTCTAAGGGTGATGAGGAAACCCACCCCGAGGCCGGCTACGTCTTCTCCCATAAAACAAATGTAACGGGCAAAGCACCCTACAGATACAAATACTGATAAAGGAGCAAATGATTATGAAAACAGTTGTAGGTTTTGGTGATTTTATTCTTCGGCTTAACCCCGAAGGTTATCTTAAATTTATCCAGGCAGACAGATTTGTTGTGAACTACACAGGCGCCGAGGCAAACGTGTGTACCGCCCTGGCATATATGGGTATGGATACCCGTTTCGTTACCAAATTGCCCGAAAACGCTATTGCCGATTGTGCGGTGGCAAATCTCCGTAAATTCGGCGTAGGCACACAGAACATCGTAAGGGGCGGCGAGCGCATCGGCCTTTTCTATGCTGAAAAGGGTGCTTCACAGCGTCCCTCCAAAATTGTTTATGACCGTAAAAATTCTGCATTTGCTACCTGCTCTGCAGAGGACTTTGATTGGGATACCGTTTTTGACGGGGTATCCCACTTCCATTTCACAGGCATTACCCCCGCCCTGGGCGAAAACGTTGCCGCCGCTACCGAAGCGGCCTGTAAGGCGGCCAAGGCCCGTGGTATTACGGTAAGCTGTGATCTTAACTACCGTAAAAATCTCTGGACCAGGGACCAGGCAAAGGAAACTATGTCCAAGCTGCTTTATTACGTAGACGTTCTTATTGCTAACGAAGAGGATGCATCCGACGTGCTGGGCATCAACGCCAAGGATACCGATATTATCTCGGGCAAGCTCAGCCGTGAGGGATATATAGACGTTGCCAAGCAGATTAGCGAAACCTTTAGTATTCCCTCGGTTGCAATTACCCTGAGAAAGAGCATCTCGGCCTCCGATAACGATTGGTCGGCCCTGCTTTATAAGGACGGCGTTCCCCACTTCTCAAAGGAATATCACATTCACCTGGTTGACCGTGTAGGCGGTGGCGATTCCTTCGGCGCAGGACTTATCTATGCAATGTTGAACGGCCTGGACGACCAGCAGATTATTGAGTTTGCGGCGGCAGCCTCCTGCCTTAAGCAGACTATTGAGCTTGACGTTAACCTTTCTACCCCCGCCGACGTTTACGCCCTTATGGGTGGCGACGGCTCGGGCCGAGTTCAGAGATAAAGGAGAAAAATTATGGCAAACATTAAATGTGCATTAGTTACAGGCGCCGTTAGAAATTCGGGCCTGGGTATAGCAAGAAAGTTCCTGGCAGAGGGTGTTCCCACCTTTATCACCAGCCGTGTTGAAGAGGATGCCGTAAAGGTTGCCGAGGAGCTTACAAAGGAATTCGGCGTTCCCTGCTTCGGCCTCGGCTTTTCACCCAGAAACGCAAAGGCTGAAACCGACCCTATGTTTGAAAGAATTGAAAAGCTGGGCTACTACGTAGACTCCCTGGTTTGTAACGCCGCCGACCTGGGCCGCTGGATGGACCCCCTTACCGTTGAGGCCGATGCCTGGGAGGACGTTATTATCACTAATATAATGGGCTATTTCCTTCCTGCCCGTGCCGCCGCCCGTCAGATGATTGCAAACGGCGACCCCAAAAGCGGCACCATCGTTTTCATCGGCTCTATAAATTATAAGGACGCCCTGCCCGAGCGCAGCGCATACATAGCCACCAAGGGCGCTATCCGTTCTATGACCAAGGGCCTCGCCCTTGACTTTGCCCCCTATGGTATTCGCATCAACTGCATAGCTCCCGGCCCCATCTGGACCACACGCTATGAGGAGTGGACACCCGAGCAGACGGTGGCCCGTACCGCCAAGGTGCCCCTTAACAGTATCACCACCAAGGAGCAGATGGGTAACGTGGCCTGGTTCCTTTCTACCGAGCCCTCCCAGAATATGACCGGTTCTGTACTGACCATAGACGGCGGTATGGACTGTGTATCTCCCGATATGTTTAAGAATACCTAAGGAGAATAGAAATGAAGGTTATTTTAGGCGCAATTAAAGAATTTAACGACGATGCCCTTATTATGGCCCGTCAGCTTGGCTCCGAGGGTTTCCATTTCAACACCCCTCCTATTGCCACAAGCGATGAAAATTATTGGACGGTTACCGCCCTTAAGTGGTTGCGTGAGTATACCGAAAAGTTTGAGCTTAAGCTTGAAATGATAGAAAACGTGCCCATCCGCTTTTACGATAAGATTTTGCTGGGTCTTCCCGGCAGGGATGAGCAGATTGAAAATTATATTAAAACCATCCACAATATGGGTGAGGTGGGTATCCCCATTTTAGGTCACCATTTCTGCCCCACCTGGGCCTGGCGTACCTCTATAACCCACCCTTATAGATTGGGTGCCACCGTTTCGGCCTATAATCACGCCCTTCACGATGATATTCCTAATGCCTATACCCAGAGTAAGGACCATATGGTTCGCCAGAATCCCGACCTGGTACCTCCCACACAGGAGGATTTGTGGAACAATTTCACCTATTTTATAAAGGCCGTTCTACCCGAGGCCGAAAGGGCAGGGGTTAAGCTTATCACCCACCCCTCCGACCCGCCGATAGCCAAGGTAGCAGGGGTTTCCCGCATTTTTATCTGTCCCGACGATTACCGCAAGGCAGATAAAATTACAAACAGCGACGCCTGGGGCATCAATTTCTGTATGGGTACCTTCTCCCAGCTCGGCGGCGAGGAAACCGTTATGGAAATGATAGAGGAATTTGCACCCAAGGGTAAAATTCATATGGTACATTTCCGTGACGTACAGGGCACTGTTGAAAACTTCAGCGAATGCTTCGTAGGCGAAGGCCGTTACGACCCCGCCCGAATTATGAAGGCCCTTATGGATAACGGTTATGACGGCATTATGCTGGACGACCACGTTCCCTTTATAACAGGTGATACCCGTTGGGGTCACACCGCCAGGGCGTATACATTTGGCTACCTCAGGGGTCTGGTTCGTGCCCTGGAAAAGTAAAAACGCTAAATATTTAAAGAAAATACTAAAATATTCCAATATTTTTGACGAAACAGAACATTATTATTATATAAATGGATGTTATTGTCAATTGATGAGTTTAGTAATTTTGTGTAAAATATAATGGTGACTTTTAAAACATTTGTCAAAATGCCATAAACACGGAGGATGAGATAATGATACGAAAGCTAACGGCAGTAATAACCGCCTCGGTAATAATGCTGGCAAGCCTTGCCGTATTACCGGTGGCCGCCGCACCCGATGAGGTGCAGCAGCCTTCGGCTACCACAGCAAAGGATAAGGGCGGAAATTATGAAGAATATTTAGCTGCTTTCGAAAATATCGCCGAAAGGGCTTCTGGTTCGGCTACCGCAGAGGTTAATGCCGAAATAAAGGATACACCTGTTTCGGTTAATATAAGCGCTCCCTCCGCAGGCCTTTACAGGTTAGGCTTTACGTATATGGCAGTAGGTGAGGGCACGTCTGACCTGGTTTTCGGCCTTAAAGTAGACGGTGACTACCCCTATTCCGAGGCTACCGAGCTGGAGCTTCCCCGTATGTGGACCTTAAGCGATGAAAAGCGTGTGGACGGTATCGGTAATGAGTTTTCTCCCGAGGTGCTGGCCTACGACGACTACGCCACCAACTATCTCATTGATACTACGGGCTGGTCGGTAGATCCCTACCTTGTATACCTTACCGCAGGGGACCATTCCTTTGAAATAATTCCCGGTGACGGCAGCTTCTCTCTTAAAAGCCTTGCTATAGCTCCTGCTCCCGAGGTAGAGGAATACAAGGCTCCTGCCGACAGCGGCAAAAACTATAAGGGTAAACCCATCGTTATCGAGGGCGAGGACGCAAACCTTCTCAGTACATATTGGCTTATCTCCCGTTCGGATAATTCCAGCGCATCGGTACATCCCGCCAGCAACACCTCTAACCGCATCAATTATATAGGCGGCTCTACCTGGAAATCGGCAGGAGAGGAAATTATCTGGAAGGTAGAGGTCCCCGAGGACGGCTACTACCAGGTAGGCTTTTACTATCAGCAGTCGGTGGTTATAAACGGTAATACCTACCGTATGCTCACCGTTGACGGTAAGACACCCTTTAAGGAGGCAGGAGAAATCTCCTTCGGCTACACCACAGGCTGGGAGGATACGACCCTCTCCGACAGTGAGGGCAAGCCTTACCTTATCTGGCTGGAAAAGGGTACCCATCAGCTGGGTCTTACCGCCACCCCCGGTCCCATAAGCGGGGTCAGCCTTCTCCTGAAGGACGTTGTTGCCAATCTGGGCGACCTTTATATGCAGATAACCAAAATTACAGGCGATACTCCCGATAACTACCGTGACTATGTGCTTTTTGAGTCCCTCCCCGAGATGGAGCAGGCCGTTACCAAGGGAATTGCCGACCTGCAGGAGGCCTCCCGTCAGCTTAAAGCCCTGGGCGGCGAGGAAAGCAGCTCCTACGACTCCACCATTAAGGCTATGGAGCAGGTGCTTACCAAAATGCTGGAAAATAAGTATACTGCCCACCGTTACGTCACCGACTATTATTCAAAGTATTGCTCTTTGGCATCGGTGCTTAACGAAATGAGGGAAATGCCCCTTAATATCGACCGTATAGTTCTGGCATCTCCCGATGAGATTATTGATTTTGAAGAGGCAGGCTTTTTCCGTCAGTTCCTTTTCTCCACAGTAAAATTCTTCACCTCCTTTGTAGGTGATTACAACAATATTTCGGGCATCGAGGCAGGGGAAGAGCATCTTACCATCTGGGTAAACTGGGGTCGTGACCAGGCTCAGATTCTTAACTTCCTCATTCAGTCCTCCTTTACCGAGGAAACGGGTGTTCCCGTTGACGTTAAGGTGGTTAACGCCACTATCGTTCAGGCGGTGCTTTCGGGCAATGAGCCCGACGTTATCCTTCAGCAGCCCCGAAGCGAGCCGGTTAACCTGGCCATACGCGGCGTCCTTCACGACCTTACAAAGTTTGATGACTGCGATAAGGTGCTTTCTCGATTCCAGGAAGGCGCAGAAAGCCCCTACAGATATAAGGACGGTCTTTACGCCTTACCCGATACACAGACCTTCTTCCTTATGTTCTACCGCACCGATATATTCGACAGCCTTGGTATGACACCGCCCAAAACCTGGGATGAGTTCATATCCGCCGCAAAGCTGCTGGCAAGAAACAATATGGACGTGTGGCTTCCCTATACCCAGATTACCGCTGTAAACCAGGTAAATACAGGTATCGGCAGCCTTAACCTATTCTCCAGCCTGCTGCTGCAGAACAACCTGTCACTTTATACCGAGGACGGCAGGGCTACCACCCTTACCGATACCGAGGTTATAAAGACCTTTGAGCGCTGGACCGATTTTTATACCAAGCTCAAGGTACCCGTTACCATGAGCTTCTATAACCGTTTCCGTGTGGGCACCTGCCCCCTGGGAATCGAGCAGTATACCAACTATACCACCCTTAAGGCCGCCGCACCTGAAATTGACGGTCTTTGGGCGGTATCCGAGATGCCGGGCACCGCAGATGCCAACGGTAATATTAACCACAGCACCTCCGGCGGCGGTACGGGCTGCTGCATACTGAAGGCCAGCGAAAACAAGGATGCCGCTTGGGATTTCCTTAAGTGGTGGACCCGTGACGACATCCAGCTTTCCTACACCAATAACCTTGAGTCGGTTTTAGGCTCTACAGGCCGTGTGGCCGTATCCAACGTTGAGGCCTTTGAGAAAATGTCCTGGGACAACGATATGAAGCAGGATATCGTTAAGGCCTGGATGAACGTTGAAGAAATACCCGAAGTACCGGGCAGCTACTACGTTACCCGCTCGGTAGATTTAAGCTTCTGGAACGTTGTTAACCAGAACGAAAACCCCAAGGACGTTCTCCTTAAGTGGGGTGCCGAGGTTGATGACGAAATTGAAAGAAAATGGACACAGTATGAGAACAGGGGGGATATAAATGACTAAGGCTGTAAAACCCGCAA
Source organism: Clostridia bacterium (assembly GCA_017623235.1). Lineage (GTDB taxonomy): Bacteria > Bacillota > Clostridia > Oscillospirales > Acutalibacteraceae > SFWF01. The sequence goes on from JAGAPN010000033.1 coordinate 21,595, forward strand.
GACCTAAAATCAGACGGGAGATGAGCGAAAACACAGCCTACGGCATCATCCTTATCCCTTTCCTGGCGCTGTTTTTTCTCTTTACGGTGCTTCCCGTACTGTCCTCTGTGGTATTAAGCTTTTTTGACTATGATATGGTATCTTCTCCCATATTTATAGGACTTGACAACTATTCCCGTCTTTTCACAGGTGATACCACCTTTATGACGGTATTTGCCAATACCCTGAAGTTTGCCGTTATCACAGGCCCCCTGGGCTTTTTGCTCTCCTTCGTGCTGGCCTGGATGATAAACGAGTTCCACCCCGTAGTGCGTACCATTCTTTCCTTCCTTTTCTACGCACCTGCTCTGGTGGGTAACGCCTACTTTATCTGGCAGATACTCTTTTCCGGCGACAGCTTCGGCTACGCCAACAATTTCCTTATCAGCTTCGGCCTTGCTACAGAGCCTATTCAGTGGTTTAAAAACCCCGAATACAATATGACTATCATTATGATAATCCAGCTTTGGATGGGTATGGGTGTTTCCTTCCTCTCCAACATAGCAGGTCTGCAGAATGTTAACGGCGAGCTTTACGAGGCAGGCGCCATCGACGGTATTAAATCCCGTTGGCACGAGCTGTGGTATATCACCCTTCCCTCTATGAAGGATATACTTTTCTTCAGCGCCATTATGCAGATTCAGGCCGTTTTCTCCATCGGTACCGTTATAACCCAGCTGGCAGGCTACCCCAGTGTTAACAACTCGGTAGATACTATAGTATCATACATCAGCGACGTCGGTACCACCCGATATGAAATGGGCTACGCCTCCACCATATCGGTAATTCTTTTCTCAGTAATACTGCTTTTCCGTTACGTAGTAATTGCCTTGCTGAAGCTTATAGGCAAGTCGGATTCTAAATAGATTAAGGGGTGATATGTATGTCTAAATCGCGTTCTCAGTACCGTCGGTTTACCCGTTCCAAGGCAGGTAACGTTATGTACTTTACCATCCTTATTTTAGCGGGTGCTTTTTCGGTGCTGCCTCTTATCTACTGCGTGGTGACCTCATTTAAGCCTCTTGATGAGCTGCTTATTTTCCCACCCCAGTTCTTTGTCCGCCGTCCTACCCTCAGCAACTACCTGATACTGCCCTCTTTGCTGGGTAAGCTTCAGGTACCTATGTCCAGATACATATTCAACAGCCTTTTCGTGGCCCTGGTTTCCACCTTCTGCCACATCATAGCTGCCTCACTTGCCGCTTTTGCTTTCTCAAAGTCAAAGCTCAAGTTCAAAAAGCTGCTGTTCCTTCTGGTACAGGTAATGCTGCTTTACAATTCCTACACCCTGGCAGTTCCCCAGTATCTTATATTCGGTAAACTTAATATAATAGATACCTATTTAGTATATATACTGCCTGCCATTCCCTCGGCTATGGGTTGCTTCCTTATGAAGCAGTTTATAGACGTGGGCGTTCCCGATGCCCTGCTTGAAGCCGCCCGCATTGACGGCGCCTCGATTTTCAGGGTATATTGGCAGATAATTATGCCTATGGTAAAGCCCGCCTGGATGACCCTTTTGCTCTTCTCTTTCAGAGATATGTGGTCTATAGTTCCCGCAGGTACCATCTTCAGCGAAGAGCTTAAAACCCTGCCCCAGGTAATGTCAACCGTTACGGCAGGCGGCCTGGCCAGAACGGGAAGCTCCATGGCCCTTACGGTTTTACTTATGATACCGCCTATAGTTGTTTATATGTTTACACAGGGTAACGTTATTGAAACAATGAGCAGCTCGGGCATTAAAGAATAATTACGGGAGGATAGCTGTGAAAATACTAAAAAGAACAGTTGTAATATTGCTTGCGGCGCTGTTGATAGCAAGCTCGGCGCTCACAGCAGGTGCCCGTAGTTTTACCCACATCAGCGAAGCCGACGGCACCACCTCAAACACCTATTCCAGAGAAGCCTATAAGGTAGTAACCAAGCTGCAGGCCTCCGATTTCGGGCTGGATTACAGCTTTGAAGGACTCAGCGACGTATACCGTGCGCAAAACGGCGAGATATATCTGCTCAGCACCGAGGATTCTATGATAACCGTCCTCAACTCCGATTACACCCTTAACCGCTCGGTCACCGTTACCGATGAAAATGGTGAGAAAATAGAGTTTAAGGACGCCAGGGGAGTATCGGTTATATATGATAACATCTATCTTTGTGATACCGTAAACGCCCGCATCCTCGTTCTGGATATGCAGGGAAAGCTTTTAAGAGTATGGGGCGCACCTCAATCCAGCCTCATACCCGAGGGCTTTGTTTATCAGCCCACAAGGGTTGAAAAGGATGCCGACGGTTATTTCTACGTGCTTTCCTTCGGTTGCTATTACGGTGCGCTTACCTTCTCACCGGAGGGTGAGTTTATCGGCTTTTATGGCTCTAACCGAGTAAAGGCCACCGCCCTCGACACCTTATCATATATATGGGACGTCATTACCTCCAACGATGAGAAGAAATCAATGCAGGTAAAGGTACTGCCTTACTCCTTTGTAGATTTCTGTTTTGATAAAGAGGGATATATGGTTACCTGCACCGGCGCCACCACCTCAGGCTCCAACAACGGCACCGGCCAGCTGGCTAAAATCAGCCCCGGCGGCGCCGTAATCCTCTTCCAGCGTACCAAGGACGGAAAGTTCGTTACCTCAAACTCGGTAAACTTCCTTGAACGCAGGGCAGTAATCCGCTTTAACAAATGGCGTGTTCAAAACCTCTCGGCGGTAGACGTTGACGATAATGGCTATATGTATATCCTTGATAATACCTACGGCCTTGTCTACGTTTACGATGAAGAGTGTAATATCATTACCGCCTTCGGCGGCGGTATAGGCGGCGGCGAACAGCACGGCCTTTTCACCTCGGCCACCTCCCTGGCCCTGAACGGTGACCACATTATGGTGTCCGATGGTAAAAGCGGCTCCCTCACCGTATTCGCTCCCACAGATTTCGGTAATCTTATAAAGCAGGCCCAGTCCCTTTATATCGCAGGCGACTACGACGTTGCCAAGCCCCTCTTCCAGCAGGTTTTATCATCCGACCGTGGTAACCAGCTGGCCTATAAGGGCCTTGCAATGGCCGCCTATAACGAGGGAGATATAAAGCTTGCCTTAGAGTATGCAAAAACAGGTCTTGACTATAACGTATACGACCTGGCCTATCAGCAGCTCTTTAAAAACTTTATTTCCGATAACTTTGTGTGGTTCTTTATTGCCGCAATTCTTATTATTGCAGGGGGCATATTCCTGGCAATTAAGCTTAGCCGTCGTAAGACTCCCCTTATAAAGAACGTGAAGCTTAAAACCGCCCTTAATACGGTGGCCCATCCCTTCAGAGCCTTCGATGATATAAAGCAGAAGGGCCAGGGCTCCTGGATAATAGCCATAGTTATCACCCTGCTGTTTTATATAGGAAAGGTGCTTGAATCTACGGCGGCAGGCTTCCTTTATACAAACGTTTCCCAGCGCAACTACAACACCCTTATCACCCTGGCACAAACTATAGGCCTTGTAGTTCTCTGGTCGGTAACCAACTGGCTGGTTTGCACCCTCTTTGAGGGCAAGGGCCGTTTCGGTGAGGTTTATATCTCCACCTCCTACGCCCTTATTCCTATGGTGCTGTTCAGCTTTATAAAGGTAATTGCCTCCCATTTCCTGCCCCTTTCGGGTATTGGTTTCTTGGAGGCGGTAGGGGTATTCATTCTTATATATACCTTCTACCTGCTCAGCGTGGCTATGATGACCGTCCACGAATTTACCTTTACAAAATTCCTTCTTACATCTGCAGTCACCGTGTTCGGTATGCTGCTGGTGGTCTTCATAGGATTTATGATAATCGTACTGCTTCAGCAGTTCTGGAACTTTATTTACGCAATTTATATGGAAGTAGCATTCAGATAAAGGAGGTGACCGATTATGCTGCGAAAAACAGCAGCCCTGTTGCTATCCATCCTGCTCCTGCTCAGCTTTGCAGGTTGCGGTGAGGATAAGGTAACGGTTCAGTATGACAAAGAGGCGACGGTTGAGAAGCTGTCAGCATCCACTATATGCTCAAATGAAAATTATGAGCTTATCTGGGATGATTCGGTCGCCAACGTTATGCTGAAAAGCCTTAAAAACGGCAAAATATGGTCCACCGTGCCCTACGGGTATGACGGTACCAGCTCGGCCGTTCGCTCAACCATAAATATTTCTATTATGGATACCGCAAGTATGAAATGGGACTCGGTAAGAGGCTATAACGAGGCCCTGGGAAGCGGTAGAGTGGCCAGCGAGAAAATAGAAAACGGCTTAAAGGTTACCTATTATTTCGATAACTATCAGATAGCCGTTCCCGTTGAGTACACGCTTAGAAAGGATTCTCTGGCGGTAAGCGTTAAGACCTCGGAGATTATCGAGGGCGGAAACTACGTGGCCGCCGCCGTATCCCTTTCTCCCTATCTCTGCTCCTCTGAAAATAAGGATGCAGGTGCATATCTTTTCGTTCCCACAGGCTCGGGCGCAGTTATGAGCGTTGCCTCAAACGCAGACCCCACCCGTAAATATTCGGGTACCGTCTACGGACTTGACGCTTCAAAAATTCAGCCCGAAATTACCATTGACCCCGAGCAGATTTATCTTCCCGTTTTCGGCGTTGCAAAATCTGACGGTAACGCCCTGCTGGGAATTATCGAGTCGGGCAGCGAGCTTGCAGGCATAGATGCCGAGGCAGGCAACACCCGAACCGACCACTCCTGTGTTTACCCCACCTTCACCCTCCGTGGCTCGGATTCCTTCCCCACAACCCAGTGGATCTGGAGTTACCAGGATTTAAGCTACGTGTCTGAGGAAAGGGTAGACGAAACCATCACCGTAGGCTATTACCCCCTCTATGATGAGGAGGCCGACTATAACGGTATGGCAAAAAGATACCGCAAGTATCTTACCGATGAAGGTAAGCTTTATACTAATGACAAGGACAGCGCCCTATACGCCTTAAGTGTTTTGGGCGGCGCACAGAAAAAGGTTGCCACAGGCGGCATACCTCATAAGATTACCTCGGTGCTTACCACCTTCGGTGAAGCCCAAAGCCTGGTAGAAAGGGTTTCGGCTCTTACAGGCTCCGCCCCCATGGTTCAGCTTATCGGCTACGGCAACAACGGCCTCGACGTAGGCAAGATTGCAGGAGGCTATAAGTTTATTTCCAAGTTTGGCGGCGAAAAACAGCGCAAGGCGCTGGAGGCCTACTGTAAGGATAAGGGCATTTCCCTTTATACCGACTTTGACCTTATAAGGTTTAAAGGCTCGGGCGGCGGATTCTCATATCTTAGTGATGCCGCTAAAAGCGCCACCCTCCACGTGGCAGAGGGACACCTGATAAATACCCCCTTAAGGGATTACGATACCGAATCTACCTATCGTTTCCTTAAAAAGGCCCAAATAGAAAAGGCGGTAACCAAGCTTATCACCTTCGCCGATAAAAAGGGAATATCGGGCGTCAGCCTTAACTCTATGGGCAATATAGCCTATTCCGACTTTACCGATATTAAATACGGTGTTAAGGGCTCCACCGCCGCAGATACTTTGGCCTATATAAATGCCCTTCGTGATGCAGGACATCCCGTGGCGGTAACCTCGGCAAACGATTATGCCGCCCTTGGGGCCGACGCTATCTACGGCGCACCCCTTACCAACGGCAATTATGACGTGTTTGACGGCTTCGTGCCCTTCTATCAAATGGTATTCTCCGGTACAAAGCCCCTCTATTCTACCTATATAAATCTTGCCGAAGACGAGCAGGGCGCCCTGCTTAAGGCAGTAGCCACAGGTACACGCCCCGCCTTTGCGGTGGCCGCAAACTACGATATTGACCTGTCGGTAAGCAGTACCTTCCCTCTCTACGGCACCCTTTATGAGGACAACGAAAAGCTTATAGAAGCCGCCGTTAAGGACTACGCCGATTTCTATAAAGCAATAGAAGGCGCCGCAATAGAGAGCTTTGAAACCCTGCCCTCCGGCGTTACCGTTACCGAGTTTGAGGGCGGAATTACAGTATACGTAAACCACGGCGATACCGCTGCCGACTCTCCTGTAGGTGAGCTGGCCGCCCGTACCGCCGCCTGGCAGAAAAATTAGGGGAGGGGAGAGCTAAATGAAACTTGCAAAACGCAAAAAGCGCGGGCTTGAGGCAATGCAGCAGCGCTACGGCTATATGTTTGTAGGCCATTGGGTTTTCGGCCTTATCGTATTCTTCCTGGTACCCCTTATCAGCTCGATATGGTATTCCTTCAGTGATATTACCATCAGCTCCTCCGGCGTACTTACCGACTTTGTCTGGATAAAAAACTTTGACCAGATAATATCGGAAGACCCTAACTATTTAAACAATCTTCGTGATGCCCTGGGCTCTATCTTCTATTCCCTTCCTATTATAGTATCCCTGAGTCTTATACTTGCGGTAATACTTAATCAGGAATTTCTGGGCAGAACGGTAGCCCGTGCCATCTTCTTCCTGCCGGTTATCATTGCCTCCAGCGTGGTAATGGTACATATGGCAGGCCCCCACGTTAACGCTCCGCTGTTTACCGTATCCAGCGGTGATACCGACACCTACGGAAGCCTTATAGATTTTAACGCAATCCTGGCCGATTTAGAGCTTCCAAATCAGATAAACGATATGCTGTCGGACCTTTTGGGCAACGTTTTCGGCCTTATCTGGAGCTGCGGTGTCCAGACAATTCTCTTCCTGGCAGGCCTTCAGAGTATACAGAAATCTCTTTATGAGGTATCTAAAATTGAGGGCGCCAACAAGTGGGAGGAATTTTGGTTTATTACGGTACCAATGCTCCGCCACGTAATGACTCTGGTAATCATTTACACAATGATTGAGCTGTTTACCGCTGTAGACAGTCCCGTAATGAGTCAGGCCTACACCCTTATGCAGGAAAAGCAGATTTACGATAAATCTTCTGCGATGCTCTGGCTGTACTTCCTTATAGTATGCGCAGTTATGGGCCTTGTGCTTTTCCTTTACAACCGTTTCTGCCTAAAGAAATGGGAATAAAATCGGCGTTGCCGCACGCTAATAACGCGGTAAAACAGATGTGGTAATCACACAAGAAAGGAATGGTTTTATGCAAAAAATAATTTCCCGCTTGCACCTTTCCGCCCGCAAGGGTCTGTCCCTGTTACTTGCAGTACTGGTCTGCTTCTCCACCCTGGCAGGAGCCCTCGTTTTCGAGAACTCCATTAACGTCAAGGCAGAGGACAGCGAAACTGCAGTAAACGCTGCGCCTAATACCAAGGTGTTCAGCACCACCAATTTCACCCAGGCTGATTTTAATGCCAATTTCACTAAGTGGAAGAATGATGGTGCAGTAGTAAATTCCAACGGAACTATTACGCTGACGGCAAATTGTTCAAACACCCGTGATTATGCCTATATGCATAACACAAAGTCGTTAAACCAGTCGGCTCGTCTTACCGTTGGGATGAATGCCACCCAAGCAGGTTCGCTTGTTCTTTGGCTTCGTGCTAACCCCTTTACCCGTAGTAATAATGAGGTTGCACCTATCGGTTATTACGTTCAGGTGAACTTTAACGGTCTGGGCGGAATTTCAAAAACAGTTGTAAATAAGGCTTATACCAGTGCCACTACCAACTACGGCATATCGGCCATCGGTGAGCAGGCAACCTATATTGACAGTAAGTCAGGCAGCGAATATAAGGATATAACTGTTGAAGCCACCATTACCTATGATACTACAGCCGAAACCAATGTTATCAATGTTAAGATGTATAAAGGCACAACCCTTATGCATTCATATTCTGTAGAAGATAATGATCCGGCTCTTATGGCTGCAGGTACACCGGGCTTTGCCCTTAACAGTAACGGCAGCCAAAGGTCGGTTACCATTAAAGGTTTTGCTTATCATACCACCGATGCAAACGTTAATAAAACCGTTATTTCCAAAAATAGCTTTGTAACGTCCGACCTTACAAACGATTTTACCTACATAACAAACAACACCAATATTTCTGTTGCTGACGGTGTATTAGTTGCCAATGGTGTAGGTAAAAGTAATGTACGAGATGCCTCTATCTTCACTAAGAGTGAGTATTTAAACGGTACCGTTAAATCTGCCGCAATTACGCCTCACATTTTATCAGGCGGCACCGTTACTACCCGTTATAAGCAGGCCAGCGTTATCTGGCTCAGAGCATCTTCCTTTACCCGCCCCAATAATGAAATAGTTCCTATTGGATATTTTGTTCAGGTGTATTTTAATGAAAACACCAACTTTGCAGAGGTTAAGCTTATGAAGCAGGGCCTCAATGCGGAAGGAACAAACATTGTAGGCGCCACAGCAATAGGAGATGTTAGCGTTAATAAGGATATGCTTGCCAGCAACGGTTCTAAATTCTGGGATGTTGGTATTGAGGCCGATATAGCTACAGAAAATGGTGAAACTTCTATTACGGTTAGGGTTTATAAGTCTACTAACCTGCTGGGCACCATTACCGCTACCGACGATGAAGCCGTTCTTCAGAAACAAGGTAAGGCAGGCTTTGCAGGTCAGAACGCTACCGCCGCCAGCAAGTTCAGCTATCTTACCGTAACCTCGGCTGAAAAGGTAGCAGGCGCCTATGTTCTTGAAGACTCGGCTAAGGTTGGCGCAATGTTCGGTCAAGCTCTCCTTCTTGAAAAGGATGCTACATATCAGTTCTCTGTAATGGCTGACGGCAACTTTGATACCGAGCCTCTGGCAGTTATTTACCAGACTGCAAGCGGTAACAATAGGGTTGAGTTTGGCCCCTCTAAAACAGGAGTTGTAGCCGATACCACCTATAAAAAGTATACCTATACCTTTACAATGCCCAGCGATGCTAAGGAACTTAACAGCTACCGTGTATATGCCTTTGTGGGCTCCTATATGAACGATGCCACCAAGAACGGCATTAAGTTTACTAATTTCGAGCTTCGCAAGGTTGAGGGCACCAGTGTCGGCGGTAACCTTATTGTCAACGGTGACTTTAAGTACGGCGGATATGCTTGGAGCGACAATATATTTGACCAGGCTAATATTTGGAATCTTGCCACTTCTGATTATGACGCCCATACCTTTGTAAAAGGTAGATATAAGTATTATAAGGACACAAATTCTGATAATTTCTGGAATATGTTTATGTATGATACCGCACCTCCTGTAATCCTTCCCGACCTTGATAACACCTATTATAAATTAAACGTTGAGAAGAAGCTTAACGTTACCTTTACAGGCGGTTCTGAAACCACAGGTCACGGCGCCTCCGACCCCGAGACCACATCCTGGCGCGGACTTATTACCCAGTGGCTTAAGGATACCTATCCCCAGGCTACCATCAGCGCAGAAAACGCTGCTATCGGCTCCACCGGTACCCAGCTTACCCTTTATAACTACGATAAGATAGGACACGCTACCGACCTTCTGCTCTTAGGTGTTTCCTCTAATGACTGGTCACTTTACGGTCAGGCTCAGAACGGTAGTGAGAACCCCGATAAGGACAGCATCTACGATTTTGCTCTCCGCCACGGTGAGTCCCTTATCCGTTACGCTATTACCAAGAACCCCAACGTAGATATCGCTCTGGTATACTTCTTCGATTTCTGGAGAATTGAAGACCAGACCTACTTAAAGGCATATTCCGAGCTGGCAGAGAAGTATAATCTCCCCGTTATTGATATGCGTGTTCCCCTTAAGGCCCACGTTCTGGCCGACGGTGGCACCTGGTCGGCTGATGGCCTTAAGCTGTACAGCGAGGCTTACAACAGCACCAAGGCTGTCTATATGGATACCGTTCATCCTAACGATGCAGGCTATGCTCTCTTTGCAAACTATGCAAAGACCCAGCTTCAGGGCTGGCTTAACCCCGCAACCGCACCCACAGCCCTTAAGAACCATACTTTACCCAATGATACCCTTGCAACCAAGCTGGTAACCACCCCCAAGCTGGCTACTGCCAATAACATAGCCACCGCCGAGGGCTGGTCACTTGAAAACGTTGGCTTCTCCACCATCGGCTCCACCAAGTTCAGCGGCAGCTACGGCCCCTCTACAGGCCGTCTGGTAAGCACCACCGTTGGCGCAACCCTGTCCTACACCTTTACAGGTACCGACTTTGGTATGTTCCTCCAGACAGGACCCAGCTACGGTAAGCTTTACGTTGAAATAGACGGCGTTCCCTATAAGCAGGGCGCAAACGCCGCAGGTGACGGTATAATCGACCTTAAGCGTGGCGGCGACAGCCACCTTACCAAGGTTGTTATGTACAAGGCTGAAAATAAGGAGCATAAGATTACCATTAAGCTACAGGAAGGCAAGGCCATTATCGGCGCATTCTTCCTGAATGCAGAAGACCTTCCCGCTGCAGGCGGCGGTACCCTTAATTTCACCCGTCCTACCGTAAACGAGGTTTCCTCTAACCTTAACTATCAGTTAAAGCCCAACTATTCTGACCTTGCTTCTAACAATAAGTGGCAGGCCTCCAATAAGATTACCGTGGGCGCCGATAAGCTCACCCTTAAGGCCTACGGCAACACCTATGAGAATATCTCCCTCTACGGCGAGGCTCATACCGACCAGGTAGTTTCCCTTGATTTCAAGCATGAGTCCACAGCCATTACGCCTATCGTCTGGGCAAGAGCCCTCCAGGGTACTGCAGGCGCAGGCGCTACCACATCGGGCTACTATGCAGCCTTCTGTGGCTACGGTACAGGCGGCATCGCTCTCTATAAGAGGGTAGACGGCGTTGATACTCTCATCGGCGCAATGGGCGCTCATACCGATTCCCGTACCTTCCGTGTGGAAATTGCTGTAGAGGGCACCAACCCCACCAAGATTACCGTTTCTACCTATAAGTTAGCCTCCGGTCTTACCGAGGGTGACTGGAATATGATGACCACCCGCACGGTATATGATAATACTACCGAGCTGCAGAATGCAGGTTATGCAGGCTTCAGCGTAAAGGATAGCGCTACCACCGATAACAAGGATACCGCTACCGTTTACCGCTTTAACTATGCATCTACCGACGGCACAGCCGACAGCCTCACCTATATTGAGAAGCCCGCTACCGTTAACAAGAACGTTCTTGCAGGTCAGAAGGTTATCCTTGACCCCGCCAAGACCTACACCCTCTCTGCCAGAGTGAGCGAGGACAATGCCCGCTTTGCTATGAGATACCAGGCTTCCAGCGGTCTTATCAACGTTTCCGACTGTGTTGGTGAGATTTCCGTAGTAGACGGTTACCGCACCGTATCCTACACCTTCTGTCTTAACGATTGGGCAGAGGAAAACAACCAGGCTCTGCCTGCCAAGCCCTGGGATTACGGCAACTTTGCCGAGGTACTTATCGGCTTTATTCCCTCCAGCGGTAACACCTTTAGATACAGCAACCTTACCCTTACCGAGGCTGGCTCTACCAATAACCTTATTGCTAATGACCAGTATAAGATGGGTACCCTTATCTGGGCAGACTCCATCACAGGAAAATGGGCATTCAAGACCACCGAGTTCGGCGCTACAGATACCTTCTATAAGTATCTTACTGTTAAGACAGGTGTTTCCCAGACCGATTATGACGCTATATTCAAGTCTGCAGGCGAGCAGGCCGATATTGATTACTCCAAGATTGATAAGCTTATGCTTCACCTCACAGGCAAATCCAGCGAGAAGTTCGGTAAGTTCGGTCAGATGTTTGACCTCAAGCCCGGTGATACCTTCGTTTACTCTGTAGACTTCGGTTATGTTGCAAGAAATTCTGCAGAGCCTATAGCCTTCTACCACCTTGAGAAGGACATCACCGCCAGCGATAAGACCAGAAAGACCATTACCTGGCTTACCAAGCGTGAAGGCTCCAAGATGACCTATACCTTCACCATTCCCGAAGGCGCCTACGTTGATGAAACTACAGGTCTTGCAAAAATCTTCGTCGGACTTACCACAGGTGACTTAGGCGCAGATTGCTACTTTGCAAACTTCAATCTCTACAACACCGCCGATAAGGCAAAGACCAACCTCTTTGAGAACGCCGACTTTAAGGACGGCGGCTTTAAGAGCTGGATAATCAACTACAACTACTATCTTACCTCTAACAACAAGGCCCTTGAGCAGGACCGTGTTGCCGCAGAGCAGTGGATTCGTCCCGGTAAGGACTTCGAGCTGCTGGCCTACGATGCTTCCAAGCTCTCTCAGGACGACGGCACCTTAAAGCTGCCCGACGTTCCCGATGGCGTTGATTACAGCACCTATAAGGGCAAGTTTATGCTTCACATCCCCGAGACAGTAACCTCTACCTACGGTAAGATAGGTCAGGTAGTAAATCTTAAGAAGAATACTACCTACAACTTCACAATGCTGTACAAGTATCTCCGTCAGAACACCGTACAGCCCACCGTTCTTTACTTCCTTGACGACCCCTATGCATCCGACCAGTACATTAAGGATAAGGGCTTCGTTACCGCCACAGGTAATGCCGACCGAACCAAGTACATTACCGAGATTCGTAAGGTTGCCTCCTTCGACCTGGTATATGATACCGACAACTGTATGGCTAACGTAACCTTCAAGGTTCCCTCTAACGCTCACTTCTATGCCGACGGCACCTCTCCCGTATTCGTGGCTATCTCCTCCGGTGAGTACGAGCCTATCGTATACTATGCGGACATCTGCCTGGCAGAAGAGGGAAGCGATAAGAACCTGCTTACCAATGCAGACTTCAAGGACGGCTTCTACAAGTGGATTGTAACCTTCGGTTACGGACTCGACCCCGTTGCTGAAAAGGGCATATTCTGGACCAACGGCTTCACTATTGCCCAGCTCCTGCCCTTCGATGAAAGCATCTTCGTAAACGATACTAACGACCGTCTCTGGAATGACGGCGACTGGGCAGCTGCCTTCGGTGCTGACGATAAGGCTAATTCCGATAAGGATGACGACAATGCCGTTTCTGCCGATAAGGAAAAGGTTATCATCCCCGGTAAGCTCAACGTTGGTGCTACAGTAGCTCTCTTCGGTGGTATTGCCCTGGCAGTTGCCGCCGGCGCAGTGGTACTTGTTATCCTGCTTAAAAAGAAAAAGAACGCGCAGTAAAGCAAGCTGAATGACCTGCGGCAGGTCTCCTGCCGCAGGATAAAAAGAAAGGAGGACTCGGTTTGAAAAATGCAAAAAGCCGCGCAGCAAGTATTTTAGGTAATATCGCGCGGTATGTGTTCCTTTTGGCGTTCAGCTATATACTGCTGTATCCGCTTATCTTTATGATTTCCAACTCTCTTAAGAGCCCTGCGGATTTCTACGACCCCACCGTCGAGTGGGTGCCTAAAAATGCAGTAACAACAAATCTGCAGCTTGCCATTCAGGCTATGGATTTCGGCGGTGCTATAAAAAATACCTTCCTTTATGAAATGGTAGCCGCCCTTTTGGAAATCGTTTCCTGTGCCGTTGCGGCATACGGCCTTGCCCGTTTTAAATTCAAGGGCAAAAACCTGCTTAATGCGGTTATGCTGCTGACCATTCTGGTCCCCACAACCATGATAATTATCCCCAGCTATATTAACTTCCGTTATCTTGATATTTTCGGTATTCTGGGTCTTATAGGTAAGCTTACAGGCTCCGAACTGCGACTTAACGTGCTTAATACAGGCTGGGTAATGTGGTTACCCTCACTCTTCGCAGTAGGTCTTAAGGGCGGTCTGTTTATATACATATATAAGCAGTTCTTCCAGGGACTGCCCAAGGAGTTTGAGGAAGCCGCCTGGATAGACGGCGCAGGCCCCATAAAAACCTTCTTAAAGGTTATAGTGCCTGCCTCCACCGTTCCCATTATCACCGTTACTATGTTTGCGGTGGTGTGGCATTGGAACGACTATTATCTGGCACAGATGTATCTGTCCAGCAACTTCCCCGTAAGCGTACAGCTTGCAAATATCGAGTCACTACTGGGCAGCGCGCTTCACGGTACAGAAATGACCCAGACTGTTACGGCTCCCGTAATAATGGCGGGATGCTTGCTTACAGTAACACCCCTTATAATTTTCTATATAGTTTTACAACGCCGTTTTATCGCATCTATTGCCAACAGCGGTATTGTAGGCTAGAGCCAAAGCAATTAAACCCGAACCCGCCCCAAAGGGTGGAATTTAGGCGCTTTTTGGCTTTTCGTCTTTGTAAGGCGACAGCCTTACTGCATCCTCAGCACCAAAAAATCTCACAAAATTCCGCTCCTTTGGGGTCAAAGAATTTTGTAGCTGACGAATTTTTAGGCGCTTGAGGCAAAAACGCAGCAAATACTTTGTGTATTTGCGAGTATTTTAAACTTACAAAGCAGAAAAATTCGTGCTCCAAAATCGGGCACGGGTCTGAATGCTTTGGCTAAAGGAGGATAATTTATGAAAACCAAAGCTATTAAGCTTCTCGCACTCCTTGCAGCAGCCGTAATGGTATTCACCCTGGCAGGCTGTGGCGGTGGCGGCAGCAGCTCTACCCCCGATTCTTCCGATACCGGAAATGCGGGTGGAGAAAAGGGCGGCTACAAGACCTGGGAAGAAATTAAAGCCACCATTCCTGCCGATGCCAAGGGCAAAACTATTGAGTTTTTCACCTGGAACTACGTTACCGACGTAACCGGCGCTCCCGAGGTTGTTGAAAACTTCGAAAAAGAAACAGGAATAAAAATCAACTTTAACGCCACGGGCGGTACAGTTGATGATTATATGACCAAAATTGTAGCCCGTGTGGCTTCACAGGATTCTCCTGACATCGTTCGTCTTCGTGGCGCAGAGCTTAGCGTTCTCCAGGTACTACAGGACCTTAACTCTATGGATTACGATTTCTCCGATGAGGCCTGGGATACCCGCATCAGTGGTGTTTACACCTACGGCGGCAAAACCTATGCTACTACAATGCGTAATACCCTTCTCCACCAGCCCCGTGTAATGATCTATAACAAGAACCTCATCAGTAAGTATGACCTTGAAGATCCCTACACCCTCTGGAAGCAGGGTAAATGGACCTGGGATAAGTTTAAGGAAATCTGCCAGATTTATAACGACGAAACCGAGGATTCCTGCTATGCCTGGACCTCCTACCGTTGGGCAGAATGTCCCGATGCCTTAGGCTCTGCTATGATTAAGCGTGAGGGAGATACCTTCGTATCCAACGTTAACGATGCTAATCTCTTAAGAGGCTGGCAGTATATGACCGAGCTTCGTGTTGAGGGAATCACCAATAACATTCGTTTCGACCGCACAAACTTCGAAAACAATAAGGTGCTCTTCTTCACAGAATCTCCCATCGGAGTACGCCGTACCCATTACTACTTCAAGAACCTCAAGGCTGCAGGCGCCGTTGCAATGGTTCCCGTTCCCACCTTTGAGGGCGGACTCGACGACGATACCGTAATCCTCAGTGAGGTTGAAGCCTACGGTATTCCCCAGGGCGCACCCTCCGGCTCTTTAGCGCCCTACTTTATGCGTTATTATCTTGACGCAGAAAATTACGATGAAAAGACCTTCTTTGCTGACCCCACAATGCTTGACGTATACAAGACCATAATGGCCTGTGAAAAGGTATTCGTAAACTATGATACAGCCCTCATTACCGAGGACGTCGGAAAGGGCGGTATCCACGTAAATGCAGCTATTGTTAATGCAATGCCTGCAAACGTTAAGACTAAGCTGGACGAAAATGCAAACCTCGTTGAGGCCGCTGTTAAAAATGCAAACGGTATCATCGAAGGCAAGCTGGGCAAATAAAAGGAGGAAATAATATGCGTAAATTAGCTTTTACCCTTATAGCAGCCCTTCTTTGTATGAATATGCTCTGCTCCTGTTACTACCCCGATACCGAAAGCTGGGTAGATAAAACCGATGACGGTGACGGCAAAAAGCCTGCTGTAGATATTATGGCAGGGGAGATAATTCCCGAGGGCAACACCGCCATTATTATGGATGACGTTAAAGGTAAATCCGATCCCGAGGCCGAGGCTATGCGTAAGGATATTCTTGAGGCCAAGGATGAGTTGGAAATAAAGGGCAAGACCTACTACGTTTCGGCTAAAAACGGTAACGATGAAAACAACGGTACCTCACCCGAAACTGCGTGGCAGACCTTAGATGCCCTTGCCACCAACGCCTGGCAGTTTACCCCCGGCGATGCCGTGCTTTTAGAGCGTGGCAGTATCTTCCGCCCCACCTCACAGGTATTCTGTAAGGAGGGCGTAACCTACGGTGCTTACGGCGAAGGCAACAAGCCTGTTATCTACGGCTCGGTTGAAAACTATGCAAAGCCCGGTTATTGGGAGCCCTCCTCCAAGAAGAACGTATGGAAGCTGGACCTTCCCCTTGAGGACGCAGGTATAATCGTCTTCAACCACGGCGAGGCCGTTGGTGTTAAGCAGGGCGGACTTATGTCTGTTACAAAGAACTTTGATTTTTATCACAATACCGCTGATAATATCCTGTACCTCTATCTTGATACGGGTCGTCCTAATCAGGTTTATGATGATATCGAAATCGGCGTTAAGCGTGCTATCTTCACCCTTAATACCGGTATCGACGACATTACCATCGATAACATTTGTATGAAGTACACAGGTACCTTCGGCGTGCAGGCTATTGGTTTCCACGACAATATAAAGGTTACCAACTGTGAAATCGGCTGGATCGGCGGCTCCTATCAGACCGAGGGTCTGACCGGCCGTTACGGCAACGGCATCCAGTTCTGGGATGATGCCTCCAACACCATAGTTGATAAGTGCTGGATCTACCAGGTTTACGATACAGGCATTACCTGGCAGGGAAGCTACTATGCTAACTACGATAACGTTCAGTTTACCAATAACCTTATTGAGTACTGCACAATGAGCATCGAGTTCTGGGATCAGGCCGTTCCCCTTAATGCAAGCAAGCCCCAGGGTGAGATAAAGAACATTCTTATCTCGGGCAACATTTGCCGCTTCGCAGGCTACGGCTGGGGCAAACAGCGTTACAACCCCTCTCAGACCGCCCACATTCAGGGTAGCTCTGAATACAGATATGACGTAGACAGCCTCGAAATTTCAAATAATATCTTTGATAAAACCACCCATTCTATAATTTACTGGGGTCCCTTAAACGGCGACGCCAAGTATAAGGATAACGACATTGTTGTTAAGAATAATACCTACTACCAGGGTAAATCCTTGGCTGACGGTATTATGTCCCTGCCCGGCTATGGCTGGCAGAAGGCGGCCAATGCATCCGAGCTTAACGCCGCAATCAAGGTTATTGATAAGTCACCCAAGGCTATCGAGTGGGTAGATTAAAAATTAAATAAGGCTGACCCCTCGGGGTCAGCCTGCAAATAAAATAATAATGGAGGCAAATAAAATGAAACTATCATTTTCAAAAGGCAAAAAGCTCATAGCACTTGCGCTTGTCTCAGCACTTCTCCTGTCAGCCCTCCCGCTGACCCTCTTCGCCTCGGCAGCCGGCTCTGATACAGCTGTTACTACGGCACCTAATACCCAGGTGTTTGGAACGGATTCCTTTAATGATGTGCATTTTAAAGAGAATTTTACCGCTTGGTCTAATAACACCAAATCAAGCATAGCAGACGGCGTGTTAACAATAACTGCGGCTTCTGGAGATAATGCCAGAAATTCTGCTCAATTCTCCAATGTAAAATCATTAAATCAAGGTATTAGAGCATCCTTTAAAAGCACCAAGAGCGACGGTGTTACTGCTGAAACAGATAACGCCATTATTTGGTTGAGATCAAATACCTTTGATCGTGGTGAATCTTTCTCGGAAAGATATGTTCCTTCGGGATATTATGTACAGGCAAATATGTCGGCCAGTGGATGTGCTGTTACAATAAAAAAAGCCTGGACAAACGAATCAGGCCAATACAGTATTACCACCATAGCACAGGTTGGAAATGTGACCTTTGTTGCCGGCCAGGATTACACAATTGATGCATCGGCTATTGAGGATGCAAAAACAGGAAAAACCGTTATAAATGTAATGGTTTATCGTAACGCATTACTGCTCAACAGCATTTCAATAGAAGATGATGTTGAAGGACTTCAGGTGGCAGGTTCTGTTGGTGTTTCTGCAGGATATGATGGTACTACTGCAGGCAGTGGTGTCTGCTTTACAGAACTTAAATATCACACCACAGACAATGATATAGCAAAGGTTGCTTTTGAAACCAACAATTTTGCAGATAGCGACTTTTCACAGTATTGGACCACAATAAACGGTAATACAGGAAAGGTATCTGTTGCTGATGGTGAAGCAACAATTGTGGGTGCCAACAATACTCGTGCAAACGCTCAGTTTTTGCAGAAAACCAGCCTTAATCAAGAAATAAGTACACTTATTAAAAATCCTCACATTTATACTCCCGCTGACGGTGAAACGGCTGCAACTAAAACCCTGAAGAATGCGGATGCTGTAATCTGGCTCAGAGCAAGCAGTTATACACGTACTGTTGGTTCTACCGAAAAAGTTCCTTTGGGATATTATGTGCTTGTGGATTTTAGTGATGGAAGTTCTAGCGTGCAGATAAAAGTTTACAAGCTTACCAGATTATACGACAGTACAACTGCTTGTATACAAACAGTAACGCTTACTTCAGAAGTTGCAGGCCAGGCAGATAAGTCTATAAGTTTTGATTCCTGGAGCAATACAGCCAATTACTGCGATGTGAAGATTGATGCAAGTATTAAGGAAACATCTGAGGGTACCGTTATTGAGGTTAAGCCTTGGAAGGTGCCTTCTACTGGCTCTCCATACAATCCCGGTACCATAGTTTGTGTTGATAATGATGCAGACCTTAAGAAAACTGGTGCAGCTGGCTTATCTGCTCAATCGGGAGATATAACATTTAAGTCTTTCAAGGTTGCCACCGAGAACGAAGCTAGTCTTGGTTATGTTACCGAGAAGACCGCTAAGAGTGACGGTACATTCTTCGGTCAGGCACTGGCCGTAGAAAATGGAGCTACTTATCAGCTTTCAGTAATTTCCGATACAGGCTTTGCTAATGAACCTTTGGCCGTAGCATACGGCAGTAAGAGACTTGAGTTTACCGAGAATACCGAGGGTGTTATTGTAGACAGTAAGTACAAAAAGTATACCTTTACCTTTAGCATTACTGATGGTACTACCGTTAACACAATGTATGATAAGGTTTCGGGAACACAGGTGAATCTTGTACCCGTAATGGTTGGTTATACTATGATAAATAGTGCTGTAAATAATCATACCTATACTCATTTTGAACTCAGAAAAATTACCGACGGCGTAGCGGGTGCTAACCTTATCTTTAACGGTGATTTCAAGATGGGTCTTTGGGGCTGGACAGACGGAGCAAAGGATCCCAGTGTAACAGTTGGTAAAGGCTCCTTCAAGGCTCCCGATAGTGTAGATGTTGCAGCAAACTATAATCGTTTGGCCTTCCATCGTGATGAAAACCAGTACAACTACTGGAGCAACTTTGTTGCTGATGATTTCACCGCAGGTGACGTAAACACCGCCGAGGGTGTTGATATTTGTGACCTCGTATATCTCACAAATATGTCAGCCTATGATATTTATGCAGATATGAACTGTGACGGTGATATAACCGTAGATGACGAAACTCTGCTCAGAACGACCGTTCTTAATGCTGTTGTAGATCAGGGAAACTGATAAAGCTGGGAACTGAAAAGGTTGCCGAGATAGATACCCTTGCCCTATCTAAGAGGGATAACATCCTGGCAACCTCTTCTGAGGTGAACACCTCGGGAGCGACTGTTTATTACGTTTCGGGCGACGGAAACGATGATAACGACGGAAGTGAGTCAAGTCCCTGGCAGACTATAGCCAAGGTGAATGAGGTTGTTGCCGCCAAGGCCGAGGACACTAAAATGGTCTTCTGCTTTAATCGTGGCGACACCTTCCGTGGTCAGCTCTCAGCAAAAAGTAACGTTACATATACCGCCTACGGTACAGGCGCCAAGCCCCTAATTACCGTATCTCCGGAAAATGCGGCAAAGTCTTATCGCTGGCAACAGGTAGATGACGGTATATATATGTACGGCTTTAAAATTATGGACGTAGGCTCGGTATTCTTTAATGACGGACAGTCCTACGCCGCCAAGCGTTGCCCAGATATTACGGTAAACGGTGGAGTTTACTCGGCCGAATACGGTTACGAGGCCCTTGAGGATATGCAGTTTATCTGGATACCCGAAAGCCTTTCCACCGCTATAGGCCTTACCAATGCCAACGCCGAAAATATAAAAGGCTATCTTTATCTCCGCTGTGATAAGGGGAATCCGGGCGAAATTTTTGATAATATTGAGCTATCATTAAGACAATACGTTATTGCTCTTTCCTCTAACAGCTCAAATATTACCGTTGATAACCTCGCCGTTAAATACGGTGGCGCCCACGGAATAGGCGGCTCTCATCAGTCTGACCTTTTGGTGCAAAACTGTGAGGTTGCTTACATTGGTGGCGGTATTCAGCAATATAAGGCTTCCGAATTGACGGAAGACACATATATTCCTTGCCGCTATGGTAACGGCGTAGAGGTCAATGCTTCCTGTGACGGTTATACTGTGCAGAACTGCTGGGTACACGACGTATTTGATGCAGGCGTAACCCACCAGACAGGCACTAATCACGATGTACAGTATACCTTTAAGGATGTTACCTATAAAAACAACCTTATTGAAAACTGTACCTATTCAGTTGAATATTTTGCCTATCGCGGCGCTACTACCAACGCCGATATGCTGCTGGACAATATTCTTATTGACGGTAATATTATGCGTAATGCCGGTGACGGCTTCGGTGTAACCCGCACCCTGCAGCCCTCTATGTGGAATATGGCTACCCATATTATGGGCTGGTACAGATCGCCTAACCTTTTGGTAGAGGGTAGCAGCTTTGTTATAAGCAACAACGTTTTCGACAGGGTAATATATACTCAGCCCTATTCAAGCGGCCCCAGAATAAACAGCTCTCTTATGATAATTGCCGCCGAGGATAAGGCCGACCTGCCCGAGCTAAAAGGTAATACCTACATTAACTATATAGGCAATGCCTTTGCCTATTACGGCGAAAATCTTGAGCTTATGACCGCCGCTGATATCAAGGCTTACACCGTAAGCAATTCTGCGGCGAAGCTTCTCGGTGATAGTGACGGCGAGATGTATTATCTTAATAAATAAAGTTTATGCGCCCTTGCTCTTATTTACAGATAAGGGCGGGGCGCATTCCGCTTTTTTAGAAATGCGGCATAAGTCCATAAAAGATATGCGCTTATGCTACCTTTTTAGAGGAGGAAATTATTATGGATATCTTAAAAACAGTTGATATAAAGGCAGAGGAGCTGAAAGCCAGGGTGCTTTCCGCCCCTGACCTTACCCCAAAGAAGGGCGCCAGGGTCTACTACTTTGCCGCAGCAGGTGACGATAGTAATGACGGTCTTACCCCTGCGACACCCTTTAAAACCCTGGAAAAGGCAAGCTCTCTTGCTGATAAGGACAATACCGAGCTTACCTATTTCCTCTTTAATAGGGGAGATATTTTCCGCGGTCAACTTAATTGTGGCTCAAATTGCGTTTATGCGGCCTGGGGAGAGGGAGATAAGCCCGTAATCACCGCTTCTCCCGAAAACGGCGCAGGGGCCGAAAAATGGAGCCTTGTGGAAGGCTCTGATAACATCTGGGTCTACTATAAGGATATGATGGATGCGGGCGCCCTCTTCTTTGAGAATGGCGGCTATGCCGTAAAGCGTATTCCCAATATTGAAAACGGCAAATATGAGTTTGGTATGGAAATCCTTGAGGACGGCCAGTTTATGAACGGCTATACCGAGGAGCAGGCCCTGCGTCTTAATAACTCCACCGCAAAGGAAATTACGGGTCCCTTTTATTTCCGCTGTGACAGGGGCAACCCCGGTGAGATTTATTCCTCTATTGAGTTTGCCGACCGTATATACTGTGTCAATTTGCCTTACCACGGTGAGCATATTACCATAGATAATCTTTGTGTAAGGAACGTTGGCGCCCACGGTGTGGGTGGCGGCTTTATCACCGACCTTTTGGTGCAGAACTGTGAAATCGGCAATATTGGCGGCGGTATCCAGTCCTATCATAAGTGTTCAGTAGATGGACTTATGATATACGGCCGCTACGGTAACGGTGTAGAGCTGCACTCCTGCTGCAACGGCTACGTGGTAAGAAATTGCTGGGTACATGACGTTTATGATGCGGGTCTTACCTGGCAACAGGGCCACAACCACTCAGAAGAGCTGGTTATGGGTAACATTGAATTTTCCGATAACCTCATCGAGCGCTGTATTTATTCTATAGAATATTTTGCCCGCCGCTCGGCCAGCACCAACGTGCCCGCTGTCAATGAAAACATAAGGCTCAGCGGCAATATTGTGCGTTATGCAGGTCATGGTTTTGGAACCCAGCGCACCCTTTCCTATTATGAGTGGAATATGGCCACCTCGATTATGGGCTGGCATTGGTCGCATAACGTAAGAAGGGGATATTTCGTTATCGAAAACAATATTTTAAGCCACTCTACCCCCTCATCTCCCGACCGCCCCTTAAGGCAGAATACCTCAACCCTCCTTATTACCGCAGAGGATAAAAAATATCTCCCCGAAATGAAGGGCAACACCTATATAGGCCTTAAGGATAACCAGTTTGCCTACTACGGCAAAAACATCAAAAGCGGTCCCATTCCCTTTGTAAAGGCTGAAGACGGTCTCTCTGCCGAGGAGCTTTTCGGGGACAAAACAGGTAAGATTTTTATGGTTGAGAAATAATCGTTGACAGAAAAAAAGAAAAGTCTTATCATAAAAACACTAAAAACCTTGTTGAATGGCATCAAATAGTTATCCGGAGGTAAGAAAATGACAAAAACCTATAACTTCATTCTTGAAAAAAAGCATCATCAGTTCCGCCACTCGGTAGACTGGAATCTGGCCGAGGAATATGCCGAAAAGGGACTTTCTCCCATACAGCGTATGGCCGACCGCTTTGAGAGGCTGTGTAAGGAGGAAAAGGCGGTTATTTTAGAGGGCGAGCAGATAGTTTTTCTTCGTACAGTTTCCAACCTGCCTGCCATTTTCACCGATGCCGAGTGGGAGGAGATAAAGGCAGGCCACCATATTCACGAGCTGGGCTTTCTTTCAAATCTTTCTCCCAACTATTACGATACCATAGCTACAGGACTTCTTAAAAAGAGGGAAACCGCCGATGAGTATGGAAAACAGGCTATAGATAATATAATCGCCCTTTCGGATAAATACCTGGCCGAGGCCAGGGCTCAGGGCAGGGAAGACCTTGTGGAGGTGCTCACACAGGTACCCCGCTATCCTGCAAGGAATTTCCGCGAGGCCCTGCAGTTCTTCCGTATTCTGCACTTTGCTCTGTGGCTTGAG
This sequence comes from Clostridia bacterium, assembly GCA_017623235.1. GTDB lineage: Bacteria > Bacillota > Clostridia > Oscillospirales > Acutalibacteraceae > SFWF01. Next base: position 45,068 of record JAGAPN010000033.1, read on the forward strand.
GGCAATTATCATAATACGGTAGGCCGTTTTGACCGCTACATATATCCTTACCTTAAAGCCGATATGGATAAGGGTATTTACACCTATGACAGCGCCCTTGCCCTTTTAGAGGATTTCTTTCTCTCCTTCAATAAGGACAGCGATATTTACGTAGGCGTTCAGCAGGGTGATAACGGTCAAAGTATGATGCTGGGCGGCATTGATGAGGAGGGCAACGACGTTTACAACCTGCTTTCCGAGCTTTGCCTTAAGGCCTCCTGCAATAATAAGATGATAGACCCCAAAATTAATTTGAGGGTTTCTAAAAGCACGCCCGCCGACCGCTATACCGAGGCCACTAAGCTTACCAAGGCAGGTCTGGGCTTCCCCCAGTACTCCAACGACGATGTGGTTATTCCCGCCCTTGAGGCTATGGGCTACGACCACGTCGATGCCACCAACTATACCGTTGCCGCCTGCTGGGAGTTTATCGTGCCCAACGTTGGCGCAGACGTGGCAAATATCAGCGCTATGTCCTACCCCAAGGCGGTAGATACCGCATTACATAAATCCCTTTCCACCGCCGAAACCTATGAGGATTTCTTTGCCGCCGTAGAGGGCGAGATAAAGGCCGAGTGCGACCGCATCTGTAGCGGTATAAAGGACCTTTGGTTTATTCCTTCTCCCTTTATGAATGTACTTATGGACTGCAACATTTATGAAGGCGGAAAATATAATAACTTTGGTATCCACGGCACAGGTATTGCCACCGCTGCCGACAGCCTGGCGGCTATAAAGAAATACGTTTTCGAGGAAAAGAGCCTTACCGCCGCCGAACTTATTGCGGCAGTAGATTCAAACTTTGAAAACACCCCCGAGCTGCTGCACAAGCTTCGCTTTGAAACACCCAAGCTTGGTAATAACGATGACTTTGTTGACGGTATTGCCACCGCCCTGCTGGATGCATTTGGCGCCGCACTTAAGGGCAGGGTAAACTGCCGAGGCGGCATATTCCGCGCAGGTACGGGCTCTGCTATGTACTATCTCTGGCACGCCAATGAAATAGGCGCATCCCCCGACGGCAGAAGAGAAAAGGAGCCCTTCGGCACCAACTATTCGGTATCCCTTTTTGCCAAGGTAAAGGGTCCCGTTTCGGTAATTGCTTCTATGACCAAGCAGCATTTTGAGAACGCTATGAACGGCGGCCCCCTGACCCTGGAATTCCACCAGAGCGTGTTTGCCGATGAGGATGGCATCGAAAAGGTTGGCCTGCTGGTTAAAAACTTTATTGACCGTGGCGGTCATCAGCTTCAGCTTAATACCGTAAACCTGGAAAAAATGCTGGATGCCCAAAAGAATCCCGATGCATATAAGCAGCTTGTGGTACGAATCTGGGGCTGGAGCGCCTACTTCGTAGAGCTTGACCGTGAGTATCAGGACCACGTTATTGCCCGTCAGGCATATACCGTATAATTTGTTATGATAGGTACTATTTTTGACATTAAAGAAATGGCGGTACACGACGGACCGGGCATCCGCACCACGGTGTTTTTTAAGGGATGCCCCCTTCGGTGTATCTGGTGCCACAATCCCGAGGGGCTGGTTGCTCAGCCCCAGCTTATGTTTAAGGAAGCCCGCTGTACAGGCTGTAGGCGTTGTTTTGTCCAATGCAACCACCCCGACTGCAGGAAATTTGGCAGATGCATTCACGTCTGCCCCCAAAACTGCCTTGAGGTTGCAGGTCGCACCGTTGAGGCAGGGAAGCTGGCCTCGGAGCTTAAAGCCTCTGCCGATATTTTAGGTGATACCTTCGGCGGCTTTACCTTTTCGGGTGGAGAGCCCCTGGCCCAGCCCGAATTTCTTTTAAGTCTTATAGAGGAACTAAAACCCCATCACCTGTGTATCGAAACCTCGGGCTATACCGACCCCGATACCTTCGGTAGGGTAATAGAAAAGCTCGATTATATTATTATGGATATAAAGCTGGCCGATTCCGAGAAGCATCAGAAATATACAGGGGTAGGAAACGAGCTTATCCTTAAGAATTTCAGCATACTGAAAAACAGCTCAAAGCCCTACCTTATCCGCACCCCCTTAATACCCGATATTACCGATACCGAGGAAAATCTGGCGGCTATAAAGGAAATTATAGGGGGCAGCCCCTGGGAAAAGCTGCCCTATAACGTCGCCGCAGGGGCAAAGTACAAAATGCTGGGTATGAAATTTAAAATGGAAGGAAAATAAAAGATGAAGGTCCGTGCAATAAGAGCCGACGGCAGTATAGATATTTTAGAACCCGCCGTAGAAACCAAGGGAAATATCACTACCGTTTCCATAAAAAAGGAAGAGGTGGGCGCCGCCGAGTACGTAGATTTTCTCTACGATTATCTCACCGCAAGGGAAGGGGACGAGGGATATTTCGTCCTGCCCTTTGACTGTCAGAACGGCGTTACCGCTTGCTATTTTAACCACAAAGAGGATACCGAGTTTGTTTCCGACTTTTCCCATATTTATTGCTACGGAATGAAGAAGGCCGAGGGTGGTATTTTCGGCATTATTACAGGCTGTAAATACGACTACGCCCTGGTAGCAGGGGTAAAGGACGGAAGCTATTACGCTTATCCCCGTTTTAAAACCGAGGGTGAGATTCCCGAGGACGATATAGAGGTACAGTATTATTACCTTGAAAATGGCGACTATAACGAAATGGCCGCTGTTTACCGTAAAAACCAGTTGGAAAAAGAAGGCTGTGAGCCTCTGGAGGTCAGGGTAAAGAGGGATCCACGCCTTGCCCGTGCCGCTGACAGTATTGCGGTGCGTGTGCGCCAGGGCTGGAAGCCTGTTCCAAGCCCTGTAGAAAATCAGACTGCCGATACCGAGCCCGATATGGTGGTGGCCTGTGACTACGACCGTGTGGGTCAGCTTGTGGATGAGTTTGAGCGCCAGGGTATAGACAAGGCAGAATTTTGCCTTGTGGGCTGGAACCGTATGGGTCACGACGGCCGTTATCCCCAGATATTCCCGCCCGAGCCCAAGCTGGGTGGCGAAGAAAAGCTTCGCCGTCTTATTAAGAATACCAAGGCCATGGGCTATAACATTGTAGGCCACACCAATGCCTCCGATGCCTATACCGTATCGGAGCTGTGGGATGAAGAATACCTTCTCAAAACCCGTGACGGCAGTTTTTTTAAAATGGATTCCTGGTCCAGCGGCCGCGCACATAAGATTTGCCCTAAAAGAATGTACGAGCGTTTTGGTGAGGACCATAACGAAAGACTGGCCGAGCTGGGCTTTGAGGGCATCCACTACAGCGACGTTATAACCATTCTGGCCATAAAGCGCTGCTTTAACCCCGACCACCCCCTTACCCGTAAGGAGGGTGCTATGTGGTACAGAAAGCTTATGGAAAGGGCCAGGGTCAATTTCGGCGGCTTTTCTTCCGAATCGGGTTACGATTACGCCGCCTCATCCCTTGACTATGCTATGTATATCAGCTTCCACCTTGATAACAAGGATATGCCTGATATCTGTGATGAGCAGATACCCTTTTGGGAAATTGTCTATCACGGCATAATTCTTTATAACCCAGGTACATATACCCTTAATTACACCGCCAAGAAAAAGGAAAACCGCCTTAAATTCTTCGAGTTTGGCGGCCGTCCTCTGGTGTGTGTTTATGCCAACTTTGCGGCAGACCGCAACTGGATGGGTCTTGAGGATATCCGTATGGATACCGATGAGGAAATGCGGGAAAGCGTTTCTAAAATAAAGGTTATGGCCGATGATTACAAGTGGCTGGAGGAAGTGCGTTTTGCCTTTATGGACAGCCATAAAAGGGTTGCCGACGGAGTTTATGAAATCGCATATTCAAACGGCATAACCTTGACTGTAGATTATAATCTTGCCAAGGTTACGATGCAGGGAGATGGAATATGGAAGGAATTGACTATATAAAGGTTATTGCCGAGATTATTGGCTATGTTGCGGTGTTTTTTGCCTTTGTAATGTTCCAGCAGACCCATAGAAAAAGGCTTATACTGTGTAAGCTGATTATTGACCTGCTCTGGATAACCCATTTTGTTATGCTTGGGGGTTACACCATAGTTTGCACCACCTCAATCTCGGTTTTCAGGGAATTGGTGTTTATAAACCGTGATAAGCGGTTCTTTAGCAGCAAATTCTGGCTTTTTGCCTTTATTCTGTTTTATGCAGCTTCTCCAATTTTTACCTGGGAAGGAATACATAGTATTTTTCCTGCCCTAAGCTCGGTTGCCGCCACTATCAGTCTGTGGGTACGGTCGGTAAAGCGTACCAAGCAGATTTCTCTTGCGGTGAGCGTAAGCCAGCTTATTTATGAGGCTGTTGTGTGCTCCTATGCGGCCATGACAGGAGAGATTGTGACCATTGTATCAATAATAATTTATTTCATAAGGACGAGGATGAAAAATGGAAAAAGTCTTCTTTAAAGCAAGACCCGTTTGGGCAAAAGACAAGGAACAGGAAAGCAACTGCCGCCTGCAGTTTAAGGCTACGGTGCCCGATGGAAAGCAGGCAGAGCTTCGCCTTGCCACCAGCGGCGTTTACCAGGCCTGGATAAATGGAAAATTTGTGGCCTACGGCCCGGCCCGTGCAGGTAAAAATCATTTCCGTGTGGAGCGTCTGGACGTTTCCTCATACCTGGATTCACCCCTTAATACCGTAATAATTGAGGTTGCAGGCTATTACTGCGCCAATTTCTATATTATGAAGCAGGATTCCTTCCTGCAGGCCGAGCTTATCCTTGACGGAGAGGTAGCGGCGGCCACGGGCTATGATTTTTCTGCCAGGGTAAACCCCTATTATTATCAGAAAATTCAGCGCTTCAGCTACCAGCGTACCTTTGCTGAAAGCTATAAGCCTATGGACCCTGCCGATACCTTTTATACCGACGATAGGGCAGGGGAAGAGGAGCTGGCCGTTACCGCCGATAAAACGATTATCGAAAGAACGGTGCCATATCCTCAGTTTGAACACCTGGCCCCCACCGCCCTGTTTTCGGGCAGAGTAGAGCATATAATACCCGATGAATATAATTTTGACCGCTATTTCTGGCAGGTAGGTTTCCGTGAGGGTGAGCCTACAGGCTGGAAGGCTAACGAAATAGAAACCTCCCCCGAAAAGGAGTGGCAGGAAATTTCCTTCACCCCCACCGAGGATGCTCCGTCGGGCCTGCTGAAGGCAGATACCTATACAATGTATTCCTTCCCCTTTAACGCTACGGGTATGCTGTCCCTTACCCTTACCTGTAAGGAGCCTGCCACGGTTTATCTTGCAGGTGACGAGATAATCGACGGTAAAAAGATAGACCCCAAGCGTGTGCGCTGCTGTAATATCGTTCCCTTCAGGCTTAAGGCAGGCCGCCACCATATTCAGACCTTTGAGGTCTATACAATGAAATACCTGCAGATAACTGCGGTAGGCGCCGACCTTGAAATTGAGGATATTTCTATGATAGAGTACAAGGCGCCCTATATTCCCGTGCCGCAGTTTTCTGATGAAAGACTGCAGGCAATATCGGCCGCCGCTGTAGAATCCTACCGTCAGAACGCCGTTGACCTCTTTACCGACTGCCCCTCCCGAGAGAGGGCTGGCTGGCTTTGCGACAGCTTCTTTTTGGCCCGTGCCGAGTATATTCTCACAGGTAAAAATATCGTTGAAGAGGCCTTTTTAGAAAACTTCCTTCACGAGGAGGTTTACGGCAAGGTGCCTGTGGGTATGTTCCCAATGTGCTATCCTGCCGACCACAATTACGGCCGCCATATTCCCAACTGGGCAATGTGGCTGGTTGTAGAGCTGCTGGATTATAAAAAGCGTACAGGCAAAACCCAGCTTATTGACCGCTTTAAGGATAAGGTTTACGGCCTTATAAAGCATTTTGAGGACTTTGAGAATGAGGACGGCCTCCTTGAGGACCTTCGCAGTTGGGTGTTTGTTGAATGGTCCCGCGCCAACGATACCGATATGGTGCAAGGTGTAAATTATCCCAGCAATATGATGTATTACGCCACCTTAAAGGCGGCGGCAGAGCTTTACGGCGATGCCAATCTGGAGGTCAAGGCCGAGAATATAAAGGAAAAAATCCTTCAGCAGTCCTTTGACGGTGAATTTTTCGTAGACCGAGGCGCACGCACCTCTATCGGCGTATTCCCCGTGCCCGAATCCACCGAGGTCTGCCAGTATTACGCCTTTTTCAGCGGCGTGGCTACTCCCGAAAGCCACCCCGACCTCTTTAAAACCCTTATAAATGATTTCGGTCCCCACCGTGACCTTACCACAACCTATCCCCAGGTGCATAAGGCGGCCCCCTTTATAGGCAACTATATGCGCCTTGATATACTTAAAAACAACGGCTACGATGACGTCGTTGAGGAAAATATAAAGGGCTATTTCTACGGTATGGCCCAGCGCACAGGCACCCTTTGGGAAAAGGCCGAGCCTACTAACAGCTGCAACCACGGCTTTGCAAGCTGTGTGCTTTACTGGCTTGCCTGATAAGGAGCATTTATGAAGATAATAAATAGCTTTGATTTCTCTGATATTACCCTTTATTATATCTTAAACGATTCGGACAGGGCGGTTATGACCCTGCTGCCAAAGGGTACAGAGTGTGATTTTTTCAGTAAAAAGAACACTGCCGTTTTCAGCAACAGGGCATCCCTTGCCCACCTGCATTTGAGCCACCACAACGTGGGTATGCTCTCCAATAGCTTTAAATGCGGCGAAAGCCTTTACGGCCTTAAGTTTAAGGAGCAGACCGTAAGGGAAGAGGAAAACAGCGTCACCGTTATCACCACCGAGGAAGCGGACGAGGGCTACGGCATTCGTCACTACCTTAAATGGTATAGGGGTGAGGCAGGCTTTGAGGTGTCCACCGAATTTTACAACAGCAGTAAAACCGATATGACCCTTGAGCTGCTTACCAGCGTTTCCCTTGACGCCCTCTCCCCCTGCCTTGATAACGAGGGCAGTAAGGATTTACTTTTCCACCGCTTTAAGGCGGGCTGGTGTATGGAGGGCCTGCATCAGGTTAGCAATCTCACTTCTCTTGGGTTAGAGCGGGCCTGGGCCACCTCTGCCGAAAGCATTAAGCTGGGGGCTACAGGTAGCCGAGCCGTAAGGGAATACCACCCCTACGCCGCCCTTGAGGATACTAAAAACGGCATAATCTGGGGCGTCTACCTTGCCCACAATGCCTCCTGGCAGCTGGAGCTTACCCGTATGGTAGACGGTGTTTCGCTGTCCATCGGTCTTGCCGACAGCACCTTCGGCCTTTGGAGTAAAAATATTAAAAGCGGCGAAAGCTTTTTATCTCCCACCGCTTTTGTTTCGGTGGCCAAGGGCTCTATTGCAGAGCTTTCCAACCGACTGCTTTCAATGCGCCACAGGGCTATTGATGCCTACGGCGAAGAGGGCCTTCCCATAATCTATAACGATTTCGTCACCACCTGGGGCAAGCCTACAGAAAAGGCCCTGCTTAATATGGCCGATATTCTTTCCCACGGCAAAACCAAATATTTGGTAATGGATGCAGGCTGGTACGATGATAAAAAGGCTATAGGTGACTGGGTAGTTAAAACCGAGGCTTTTCCCTCGGGTATGAGGGCCTATGCCGATAAAATCCGAGAGAAGGGTATGGTGCCCGGTATCTGGATGGAGTTTGAATGTGCCGACTCCAAAGCCGAGGCCTTTGGCCCCCACCTTGACCACTTAAAACTTACAAAAAACGGTAGGGTAATAGTGGGCGAGGTTATTAACGGCCGCCGTGAAAATTTCTTTGATTTCAGGAAACCCGAGGTTATAGAGTACCTGGATGAAAAGGTTATTAAATTCCTTAAGGAAAACGGAATCGGCTACATAAAGGTGGATTATAACACCATTCCCGGTGTGGGAGTGGACGGTGAGGATTCCCCCGGCGAGAATCTTCGTCAGCACAACGCCGCCGTCAGAGATTTCTTTATAAAAATGAAGCGGGAAATACCCGACCTCATTATTGAAAACTGCGCCTCGGGCGGTTGCCGCCTGGAGCCCTCTATGATGGATATTACGGCTATGAGCTCGGCCAGCGATACCCACGAGGGCTATGAGTGCGCCGTGGTTGCGGCTAATCTCCACTATCTTACTCCGCCAAGACAAAATCAGATATGGTGTACCTTAAAGCCTGAATATTCGGCGGAAAGATTTTCTTACATTATTTCCCAGGGCTTTTTGGGCCGACTTTGCTGGTCGGGCCTTATTGCCGAGCTTGATGAAGCCAGACTAAGGGAGATGTTCCTGGCTGAGGAGCTTTATGAAAGGGTTTCCCACATCATAAAGCGGGGCAACAGCTATATTTACCGCACCGCCCCTGTCAGCTTTTACACCCCCGAGGGCACCCAGGCCGTTGTTCGCTACAGCGAGGACGGAAGCGAGGCCCTGGTGGTGGCCCATAGCTTTAACGCCGCCACTTCTCTGGAAATTGAGCTTGAGGGTAGCTTTAAGCTTAAGGAGAGCCTATATAGCGGCGGTATGACCCTTGATGGCACTCGCCTGACCATTACCCCAACTGCAGATTTTTCGGGTAACGTTTTCTACCTTTTAAAGGAGTGATAATATGAAGCTTAATCCTATTTTTACAAATCATATTATTTTTCAGGCTGAAAAGCCCATCCGATTTTACGGTGAGGGAAGCGGCACAGTTACCGTCACCTTAAACGGCGCCACAAAAACCGAAGCCTTTTCGGGAGATAGCTGGCTTATCGAGCTACCTCCTATGGCCTACGGCGGACCCTATACCGCCGAAATCGAGCTGAACGGTGAGAAAACTCTGCTCTCTGACGTCTTTGTGGGCGAGGTGTTATTGCTGGCAGGTCAGTCTAATATCGAGCTGACCCTGGGTGGCACCAATTACCCTGTAGATAAGTATGAGAGCAATTCTATGCTTCGCTGTTTTGCCCTTGAAAGATTTAATAAAAACGGCAGTATAACCCCTGCCGACGGCTGGTTTGCCTGCGATAAGGACGACCGCCTGGGCTCCTGGTCGGCAATAGGCTATCATTTAGGTCAGCTTTTAACCAAAAAACGGGGGATTGCCGTTGGCCTTATCTTCTGTTATCAGGGGGCCTCGGTAATTGAGAGCTGGATGCCCGCCGAGCTGGCGGCCCAGGAAAAATTCTATCTTCCTAAAGAGGAAAAGTACGATTCTCCCTTCGTTCACACCGAGCATAACGAAAACGGAGCGCTGTATAACGCCGTTTTCCGCCAGACAATACCTTATAGCGTAGGCAACGTTATCTGGTACCAGGGCTGCTCAAATACAGGCCCCTCGGAGTATAAGATTTATACCGACCTGCTTTGCACCCTTATTGACCGCTGGCGTCAGGACCTTATGGACGAGGTACTGCCCTTTACCGTTGTTCAGATAGCCGATTGGGACCAGAGAGATGATGCCGCCTGGAAGGGTATTCAGCAGGCACAGCTTAAGATTACAGAGGTTCGCGGTAACGTCAAAACCGTAATTTCCGCCGACCTTTGCGAGGTGGATGATATTCATCCCCCCACAAAGCATCTTCTTGCCCGCCGAATTTATAAAACTATATTTGAGTAAAAAAGACCTATGAAGCGTTTGCTTCATAGGTCTTTTACTATTTCAGCTCCTTTGTGTGGAGGCCCGAGGTAGAAATAGGCTCGCCCCCTGCAAAAAGGTGGGAGGTATCACCTATACCTGCGAAAATTCCGTGGGCAATGGGGCGGTCGGCAATATGCTTTTCCATATACAGGGTGGTCACCGAGGAGGGGGAGAGGTATATAGAATTCCACACCGCAATAAGGGGCATATTCATAACGTGGGCTATAAGTGAGGTGCCAAGACCAAAGTGACAGAAAAATGCAATTGTGTGGTCTTCCTCTTTACCGGGGGTTATCTCGTAAATATTACCTTTACGGTTATAGCCTCTGTCAGCAAGCAGTTTGTCAAACTCCCTGCAGTTGGACTGATAGGTTTCTACAATTCTGCTACCCTCTAAAAGCTTACTCCGATTCCAGCGTTCAATACTGAAAACGTCGGGGTCATCGGTCCAAAGCTCGGGGGGCATATTCCAGGGACTTTTCATATTTTTAAAATAGTCGGTGTCGTATTCCCAGTCCAGCATTGCGGGGAATTCCCTCAGCCAGTCCAGCACGGTGGGGGTGATGCCCAGAGCATCAGCGGTGGGCTTTGCAGTAAGTCGGGCCCTGCCATGGGGAGATACGAATATTTCGTCTATCTTTTCGTTTCTTAGCTTTTCACCCAGCAAAAAGGCCTCGCGCTGACCCTTTTCGGTCAGGGAATCGGTAGGATAGTAGGGGTCGCCGTGGCGGATTATAAGTATTCTCATCAGTAGTCCTCTCCTTTATAAAAGGCTCTTGTCATAGCGTGGTTGCCTTCGCCGTCTACCACGTGCAGCAGTATGAATTTGCCTGTGCCGTCAATATCACAGCAGAGTTCACCTATCTCCTCCCCATCCGGAGCGTTTGCGGCGGCGGTGGCTCCGCTTTCGCTCAGCATAGCAATCTGCGCCGCAGGGGAGGTTTTGGCATAAAGTTTTCCGTCTTTTGTATAAGCCTCAAAAATCTGCGGTCCCGTAGAGCAGTATACGTCGCCCTTATCCATAGCGGCGATTATCTCATCGTATTCCAGCCTGTCGGCCAAAATGTAGGTAAAGCCGCCGAAGGAATCGTTCTGCGGGTGGTCAAAGGGCAGGCAAAAGCTGTGGTTATCGTCTGCGCCAAAGGGGTAAAGTCTTTTTCCTCTGCGAAGCAGGTCAAGATAAATATCGGGTGTGAAGGAAAGGGCGCCGCCGAAATTGGCGGTAATGCAGTTATAAAGCTCAAAACCGCTGACACCCTCTACCTGCATAAATTCGTCCTCGGTAAAAAGGGCCCAGTTGGGGTGGTTTATGGTAACGAAATAATTTTTTGCCCTGGCGTCGGCAATCATCTCGTTTATGTATTCCATACTGTAGTTTCTGGGGTTGCAGGGAACCTGCTGAAAATCGTCCGGATGACGGGAGATTATGTTAAAATGAAAGGCCTTGCGTAGGTTAAAGGAGTTATCGCCCTGCTGGGCAACGTCCAGCTCGCAGGAGGTAAGGGGCAGAAAATCCTCATCGGCAAGGTCGCTGTGGCTTTGCACCTTAAGGTGGTCGGAAAAAGCAAATACCGAATAGCCTCTTGCCTTGTAGGCTTCTTTTAGCTCCTCCGGGGTCAGCCTGCCGTCAGAGCAGGTGCTGTGGGAGTGCATATTAGCCTTAAACTGCTTTTTTTTCGGAGAAATAAGGTAGTTTTTCATTACTTTGCACCCCCTGTTATATTTTCGGTAGAAAAGGCCACCGTATCGGCAAAACGGCCCTTTTCATCCCTTATATCCACCCTGATAAAGCTGCCGCAAAAGGCAGGGTCCAGGTCGAATACCGCCCGGGTTATGGTTTCTCCCTTGGGGGCAATTGCTACGGGGGCATCACGGCCCTCGTTCAGCAGACGGATAGAGCGCACAGGGCTGCACTTTATGTGTATCTTGCCCTCGTCATAGTAAACCTCGTCAATAAGCGGACCTGTTGAGGCGTAAAATTCGCCGCCTTTAAGGGCAGAAAAAAGGTCCGATTTGGGGTTTATCATAGTAAAGGCCCCGAAGGAGTCGTTGTCGGGGTGAGAAAAATCCACGGCATTACGGTTACCGTCCACCGCTATGGGATAAAGAGGGGAGATGCCTTGGCGCAGCATACGGTCGTAAAGGTGATTGTTGTCTTCAATACATCCCGATTTTTGGGAGGAGTAATTTGTTATCTCAATAGCAAAAAGTCCGCGAAGGGCAGAATATTCACCGTAGGTCAGCATAGATTTTGCGGGGTGACACAGGCTTACCAGCCAGCCCGAAGCATTCGCACGGGCTATAAAAGCGTTGGGGTCCATTTCGTCCGAGGGGCTGACCTTCGGGGGTTCTGCCGCCTGCGCCTTATAAAGCATAAAGGTGAATTTGCCAATCTGCTGACGGTAGGCAAAAAGGGTAGAAAAGCCCTGGGGCGCCGCAATCTCGGCCTCTAACGCCAAAGCTCCGTAGCCCCTTTTATAATATTCCGCTATAGCCTCTTCGGGAGAAAGTCTGCCACCCGAGGATGCGGTAAGGCAGTTAAGATTAGCCTTTAAAAAACTGCGGCCGTTCTTTAACAGATATTTCATATCCGCTCACTCCTTTTTTATAGAGCAATTATAACACCGAAACAATTATATCACAAGTAATTATACCGCTTTATGTTTTAATAATATATCTCAATTTATAGGCAATATTGTGTATTCACTTTTTTGGAGAAATTTAGTATAATAAAGAAAAAATGACTTACGAGGTGCGTTATGACCGAGAAGGAAATTATAAGAAATAAGGTTTTAGCCGAAAACGTTATCTATTATCAGAAGACCATAGCCGTCCTTTGTGATGAGCGCCCCGGCTTCGAAATTAAAGAGGCTCGCAGGGTTATAGCCCATTTAAGAGAGCAGGGCTACTACGTTCACGAAATAACGGTGGATGATTTTTTAAAGGCCTTCAAGCATCATCTTGGCTTTTTGCTCATCATTCCCCACGCCTCGTCTTTGCCTGCCGTATGCTCGGGTAGACTGAATGATTTTGTGTCTACAGGCGGCTCTGTGCTGACCTTTGGCGGCGTACTTTTCGGTAAATACGTTGAAAAGGTTGACGGCAAGTGGACCGAAATTCCCCTGCCCGATAATATATTTGATGCCGTTCATACAGGTGACGGCAGTAAGCCCAAGGCCGAGCCTATTGTTATCGAGGGAATAGTGCCTACCTATAAAACCTACCGCTGTAACGATGCCGTAAAATTCACCTCTAACCCCTTATATACCTCTGCAAAGGTTGCTACCGATGAGGAGCTTCGTGTAGTTTGTCCCGTTGCCCGTCCCTACGGAGGCGGTTATAATATGGGCTATCGCAATCGTTATATCCCCATTACCACTATTGACGGCAAAAGTGACCGTGGTGACGGTAGCGAGGGCGCAGCCGCCTTTATGATGCTCAGTGACACTGTGGGTCACGAGCCTACTACCAATATCGTATATGCAGGTACCGTAGGTCACACCAACCTGGGCTCGGTAGCCGCTAATATCGGCATTATGCGCCAGGACCTTATGGATATTGAGGGTGTTCCACAGCTTATCACCGATATTGTTGATAGTTTCTGCCGCGGTCTGCACATCTTCTCGGCAGGTGCCGATAAGTTTACCTACTCCGATGGTGAGCGTGCCGTATTCGGCGCCTCGGTTCACAACTGTACCGTAGACTATAAGCCTGCCACAGTCACCATAACTGTCGAAAAGCAGGGCGAAGCGGTTTACTCCTACACCGAGGAACTGCTCTGCGCTCCCCTTGGCTATACCGACTGCACCTTTGCCTGCGAAGGCTTTAAGGCCGATGAATATACCGTTCGCACAACCCTTTCCTTTGAGGGTGATATAATAGATACCACCGCCCAGGAAATACATAAAAAAGAGGTGGTAAAGGGTCACTTCCCCGAGGATTTCGTCAGGGTAGAGGGTGACAACTTTATGCTGGGCGACAAGGTCTGGTACCCCATCGGTATGAACTACTGGCCTCTTTATATGCCCGGCTTTGAGCGCTCTCATTACTGGCTCTGCTGGCTGGACAAGTCCAACTATATTCCCGAGGAGATAGAGAAGGACCTTGCTCTTATGGAAAAAATGGGCATCAACTGCCTGTATATGCGTATAGACGGTGACATCTTCCAGCGTCAGCGCTCCACCTTTGAGGATTTCCTTATCAGGTGCCGCCGCCACAATATGAAGCTCTGCTTCTCCTACTGCAATATTACCACCCCCAACCATTATAACGGTGCCGCCTTCAGAAAGCTGATGAAGGAATTTAACCTGCTGGATGACCCCATTATCTTCAGCCACGATATTTCCTGGGAAACCGACGGCGGTTTTATGGCCACCCCTTATATTAAGAGGTATGATGAGGCTTGGCAGCAGTGGCTTATCGACCGTTACGGCTCGCTGGAGAACGCCGAGGCCGATTTTGGTATGAAGCTTGACCGCAGGGAGGACGGCGTTGTCACCTGCATTAACGAGTTCCTCTTCAAGGAGGAGGGGGAGTGGCGTGTTCAGGTAACCGCCTACCGCCGTTTTGAAGAAGACTATATGAGCAGGCTGTGGCGTGAGGCTATTGAGGATATCCGCCTGGTTGACCCCAAGCACCTGGTTTCCTACCGCAGAGGTCCAATAGGCTCCTGGTGTAAGGACGTTAAGCCTGCCAGCAAGCACGTGGACTATAACAGCCACGAGGCCTATCATATAACCCTGGGTGATGATGGCTACCACGAGGCCTGCGCCAATGCGGCCTACTTTGATATGATAAGCAAGAATAAGCCACTTATATGGTCGGAATACGGCCTTACTCTTACGGGTATGAACCGCACTAACGACTTTGTGTGGGACCACGAAACCGAGCGTCCTATGGCCTTCCGTATGAAGATGACCGAGGATTATAATAAACAGATGCAAAAGGCCTTTGCCCGTACAGGTGTCAAGGGTACCGCTCCCTGGTACTGGCCCGGCGGCCTTCGTATGGTGGAGATGAGCGACTGCGGCTACTGCGGTCCCGACGGCATTCTTCGACCATTTGGTAAGGATTACGCCAAGTTTATTTCCGAGTATTTCAGCAATCCCAATAAACCCACACCCGGAAAATATAGGGTTAAGGTAGATGTCGAGCAGGATGCCAGAGGTTACTTCAGTATGTTCCGTGAGCGTCTGGTTGAAGAGGACCGCAAGGCAGAGGAAATGGGCTGTATATTGGAGCTTTATACCGACGGCACAGGCACCACCTCGGCAAACACCCCCCTTACCGCTGTGGGTAATATGCCCTATAACGGCAACAATCCTCCCAAGTTCTTAAACGGTGAGTTTAACCGCCTGACCCTCTTTGTAAACGGCACAGCTCAAAGGGTAGCCTACGGCTCCACAGTAAGGGTACCTGCAGGGGCCACCGTGGAGATAGAGGCAAGCCTGGGCAACCTTAAGGATGCCACCTGGCTGAGCCCCTTAGGCTTTGAGGGTGACGGCGGCGTGTATATGGTATCTAACCCCGATTCCGATATAGTGCTAAAGACCCCCATTTTAACCGACACCCCGTTCCTGGAGGATACCGTGACCCAAAAGACGGCAGTTTCCCTGCCCGCAGGGGAGAGCAAGGTAGCCCTTCGCCTCTCGGCTGAAAACCGTGCCGACTTCGGTGAGGTCTTCCGCTTTAATATCATAGCAGAATAAGAAAAGAGCAACAGATTTTAAATCTGTTGCTCTTTTTTTATACGCCCTGTAAAAATCTTTCAACCACAAGCTGGCGGAAGCGCGGAGAAAGGGATGCAAAATATGCCGTAAAGCCGGTTACCCGTACCACCAAATCGGGGTGCAGGGTGGGGTCCTTGTGGGCCTCCATCAGTTTTTCGGTATCCAGCACGTTTATGTTTATAAGGGTGCCGCCATTTTCAAAATGGCTCTTTATAAGGGTGGAAACTATCTCTACACCATTTTCATCCTCGGCAATTTGGGGGTCAAACTCCAGCTGCAGGGGAGCGGTGTTGCCCCAGCCGCACTGTACGGCGGCAATACCGTTGGATTGGGCGGTAACGGCGCCGTCATTTCTGAAATGGGGGTTGGGATTTGCGCCGTGGGATATGGGCTCTCCCGTTCTTCTGCCGTTAGGAGTAGCCCCTACGGCGGAGCCGTATTCGATGGTTCTCGCCCAGGAAAACCAACCGGGAATAAGCTGTCTGCCCTCGGGCATAGGTGTAGATTTTATCTTTTCTACCCAGCAATCGGTAAGGCGCTTTGCCCAGCGGTCGGCAGGGGTGTTTCCGCCGCAGTATTTGGGGGCAGAATTCAGCATCAGCCTTATTCTTTCTCCCATAACACCATCAAAATTATTATCAAGACAGGTGAAAACCTCATCCCAGGTCAGCGCCTTTTCGTCTTCAACCCTCTGCTCCAATGCGCCGAAGGAGTCGGCTACAACCGCCAGACCCGCCCCGTCAACGCCTACGGTATAGAGCTTGGCGCACCTTGAAATATCAAGGCCCTTTTCCAAGGTGTCCTCCATCATCAGGTTCATAATAAGCTCGGGGGTAACCTCTGCCTGGTGGTCAATATGCAGGTTGATTCCTGCCGCAGTAACCTCTGCCGCCTTTTCAAGATGACGGCCGAAAATATCAAATAGCCTCTCGGTAGAGGGCCGGCCGCCCTCTTGGCGCATTGTTTTGATAGATTGCTCCAGCACCTTGGCCACGTTTATCTTTACGGTGTCGTTCATAGGAAACTCTATACCCGGCACGCACATCCAGTTACAGCCCACCGCTATTCGCCGCCTTGCAATTTCCTTGGTAACGCCAAGGTTTCGCATATATCCCTCGGATAAATTTTTGTCCGAGCAAAATCTGGGCCAGGCATTTTTATTTTTAAGCAGATAATATACCGCTTTTCTGAAAAATTCCTTATCGCAGTTCTCGTGATACCGTACCGTGATATTGGCCGAAATGTTTATCTGGTCGCAGGCGTCAAGTATAAGGTAGGAAAGGTGATTGGTAAGGTCACGGTCCTCCGCATCAACACCCGATACCTGGTAGTAGTGGGGGTCAATAAGCAGTAGATTGGCTATAAGGAATTTGGCCTTCTCATCATCTAAAATACCTGCCTCAAGGTCCCTTTTATAGTAGGGATAAAGCAGGGTATCCAGCTGAAAGCCTGCGCCGTCACGGGTATATATTCGGGATGCAATATTAAAGTAGGCTACCCATTGGCAGGCCTCGTAAAAGGTTTTCGGCGCCGCAAGACGGATGCTGCGGTTTACCTCCAGCATTTCCTCAAGGCTTGCTTTAATTTCCGGTCTGGCTTCTGCCTTAATAAGCCGTTCTATTTCTTCAATATTTCGCTCTATAAAGCGGATTATTGCCTTAACGCACTTTTCTTCCGCATCATAGAAATCGGCCTTGTCGGGGTTAATTTTGCGGTATTTTTCTATTTTTTCAAGAAAACCGCCAAAGCCCAACCCCAGGCCTATAGAATAGTCGCAGGCCAGGTGGGCGTCGCCGTCAATACCCGTCTGAATATTATAAAACTTCTGCAGGGGCTTTAGATGGTCGTAGGGGAAATTCTTCTCATCCCACCGCTTGCTCCATTGGTTGGTAACCCCCGTCAGGTCCTCGTCCTTTAGCTGGGCCTTGCGCCATTTTGGCATATAATGCAGGTCACCGCGGTAGTTTACCAGCATATCACGCCAGCGGCCGCACAGCAGCTCCATAGGGTCAACGTAAGGGGGGTGGGCATCCATAACTCGGCAGAAATTTTCACTCATACCGTCAAGACAGTAAAAGCTGCCGTTTTCCGAGTTAAACCAAGGCTCCACCCTGTAGCCCTCGGGCAGGGGAACGGTGCCGAAATCATCCAGGTCGGTATAACCGTTCTGCTCTAATTTATCCAGGGTGTGCTGTATTTTAGTTTTTCTTATGGCTGATATTCTGTCCTTATAGGTCAGCATATTTTTTCAGCTCCTCCATTTTTGCCCTGTTGGGTATCTTAAATTCGTTTAGGCTTAATCCAAGAGCCTCCCGCTTGCTCTCACCCAGGGGATGATAGGGTAGAAGCTCATAACCCAAAATATTCTTAAAATCCTTGATAAAATCCCTTATTTTGCTTATTTCTTCGGGGTTGTCGTTAATACCCGGGATAATGGGGGTCCTCACAATAAAGGGCACGCTGAGAAGGTCCAGCATAATAAAATGGGGCTTTATCTTGTCGTTATAAACCCCGATATATTTGTGGTGCTTTTCTCTGTCCCAAAGCTTAAAATCGGCCATTACCAGGTCAACGCTGCCAAGGATTTCGGGATTATAGATAAATAATGAGGTTTCTATTGCGGTATGAATACCTTCCTTTTTGCAAAGGGCGATAAGCTCTTTCAGTATTTCGGGGTATAGCAGAGGCTCCCCACCCGAAAAGGTGACACCGCCGCCACCTGCGTAGCTGGCCTTATCGAGCAATATTTCATCAAAGATTTCCTCTGCGGTCATTTCCTTACCGCAGATAACCCTTGCCCCGGCGTAGCAGCCCTTTTCACAAAGACCGCAGCCGATGCATTTTTCGGGATAAAAAAGGGTCTGTGGCGCCTTTTCAATGCATTCGGGATTGTGACACCAGGCGCAGGAAAGGGGACAGCCCTTAAAAAATACGGTGGTACGTATTCCGGGACCGTCGTGTAGGGAGGCCCGCTGAATATCGGCTACGATAGCGGTGTTTTTATCCATTTATCTCTTCCTTTTTACCGCTTTCTGCTGAACGCAGAGCGGCATCTATAAGAGCCATAAGCTGGATGTTGAAATCCAGGGTTACGGTTTTAATAAAGGGTGTGCCCTCTCTTTTACAGTAGGCGTAATGGTCGGGCAGATTTTTTATAGCAGGGTGAATTTCATAGTCGGGCAGGGGAATAACCTCGCCGTAGCTGTTCATAGCTACAACCCTTTTGTCGGCATCGCAGAAAAGCACACCGTCGGTGCAAAGGTAAACGGGGCCTGTAGGCAGAGAGGCCTGGGGTACCGTCCAGCTACCCTCAACCACACCGTAGGAATCCTTATATTCGATAATTCCTGCCATATTGTCGGGGGCATTCATATAGGGGGTGCCGTAGTTGCCCGAAAAAGCCATAACCGAAAGAGGCTTATCGGTGGCATTATCCCTTGCCCATTGGTTGAAGAAACAGCCGTAGCAGCCGATATCAAGGAATGCGCCGCCCCCCGTTTCATTCTTATACCACCAGGTGGATGACCTCTCTTCATCGGTCATTTCCTGGGCCTTTTCACTAACGCCTCGATGCTTGGCACCCTTGCCCAGGGGGCCTGTATGACCGTTTATGTAAAAGGCCTTAATCAGCTTTCCGACAACACCGCTCTCCAGAGCCGCCAGCTGCTGATGCAGGTAGGGCCGCCAGATAACGGGCCAGTTAACTACGGCCTCAATGCCGTATTTTTCTACCGATGCCTTTATTTTAAGGGTATCGGCAAGGCTTACGGCCATAGGCTTTTCGATGCTGACGTTAACGCCTCTTTTTGCACACTCCTCAACTATAAGGGGCTTATTTGCGTTATCGCAGAGAATGAATGCCAAATCGGGCTTTATTTCATCCAGCATTACCCTGTAATCCTCGTAAGGAGTTATGCCGAATTTTTCGCTGTTGTTCTTAATATTCCAGGCTCTGGTATATCTGGCCTGGGTGTTTTCGGGGGTTTCGGGGGGTACGTCGGCCATGCCTGCCAGGGTAAAATCGGGGCACTCGTCAATATACTGTGCAATCTCGTTTACGTGCATGTGGGCAAAGCCGATTATAACTGCTTTAAACATTTATCTTCACCTCTCGGCCTTCCTTTGCGGAAAGGTAGGCCGCCTCAAGTATTGCGGTAACGTTCAGGGTTTCCTCGGGCAGAACGGCAGGGGACGCCTTGCCGTTTATTACCTCTGCCATATTCTTAACCAGGCAGAAATGTCCGTAGAAGGGGTCATCCTTAAAGCCATTGGGAGTAACCTCTAAATCTTTTATATCCTCGGCGCCGCTATAGACCTTTTTGGCCTCAATATCGACGCCGCAGTTTTTACCTGCAAGAATAATATTGTTTTCCTCTCTGAGGTTTGCCGCCCAGGCCACCTTAAAGGAGAGGGTTGCGCCGTTTTCAAAACGGACGCTGCCACCCGAGAAGGATTCAACGTTCATATCGTCGGGATTAAAGCCTGAGGTATCGACGTTGCCCTTAAGTGCCCCCGAGCTTTTGTCGGAGCCCAGCTCATCGGAATGTATTTTACTCATTGTGGCGGTAACCGAAACAGGCTTGGGGTTGCCCATAAGCCATATTGCGCTGTCGATACCGTGAACGCCAATGTCCACCAGGGCGCCGCCACCCGAAAATTCCTTAAGGTGGAACTTGCCCCAGGTGGGAATACCTCTTCTGCGAATACGGGACAGCTCGGCATAATAAACCTCGCCTACAGCGCCGCTTTTAACCTGCTCAAAGGCAGCCTGGCGCTCGGGCAGAAAACGCAAGCTCTGGCAGGCCATAAGGGTAAGACCTGCGTCTTTTGCGCAATTAAACATCTCCCTTGCATCGGCCAGGGTAAAGGCCAGGGGCTTTTCGCACAGCACGTTTGCGCCGTGGTTTAGGGCCAGCATAGTGTATTCTTTGTGAAGCATATTAGGGGCGCAGACCGATACCAGGTCGGGCTTTTCGGTTTTCAGCATCTCCTCGGCATCTGTGTAAACCCTGGGTATACCGTGGGTAGCGGCAGCCTTTTCTGCCGCAGGGGAGTATATATCGAATATACCCGCTATCTCAAAATCCTCGGGATATGCTTTATATGCAGGGATGTGGGCGGAATTTGCTATCATTCCTGCGCCGATAATACAAACCTTAAGCATTTTCTATCTCCTTTAAAAAACCAAGGGTCTCGCTGTCGGGCAGGGTGGCCCTGTATTCAAGACCGATATGACCCTTATAGTCGGTTTTATTTATTGCCTTTATTATGGAAACGTAGTCAACCCCTCCCGTTCCGGGCTGATGTCTTCCCGGGCAATCTGCCACGTGGAAATGACCGATAAGGTGAATGTTATCCAGCACCTGCTTTAGGTCGAAATCACCCATCATATTCTGATGATAGATGTCGTAAAGCATCTTTACGTGGGGGCTGTTTATTTCATCCAGCAACTCGAAAACGGGGGTGGCCCAGGGCATAGAATATCCTATCCTGTCTTTATCGTTAAGGGGCTCTACCACCAGGTTGACGTCGTGCTCCTCCAGCAGGGGCAGGGCGGCGGTAAGGCAGGCCTTAACCTTGTCCTTGTTGTAGGGGGCGTTTTCACCAATCAGCACTATCATGGCAGAGGCGCCCAGCCTTTTGTATACGGGGATGCTCTCCTTCAGGGCGGCTATAAAATCCTCACACCTGCCGTCGTTAAGTATTCCACGGGAAAGGTCGTAGGAAAGCTGCTCATCGGTGCTGTCTATATTGAAGATAGAAAGCTTCATATCCTCACTTTTCAGAATGTTCTCCACTCGGTCTACGTCCTTGTTGGTCCATTTCCAGAACTCGGCGGTGTCATACCCACAGCCCTTCACAAGGCCGAATTTATCGTAAAATTCGGCCGTTGAGAACATCATATCAATACAAAGGCTTACCTTCATCGTTATCTCCTTTAATAATCCAGGTCGTATCTTGTGGCGGCATACTTGCAGTATTTCCACAGTCCCATAAGACGGAATGATTTCAGCTCATCCTCGCTTCTTATTTCGGTATAGGCAATATCAATGCCCTTTTCCTTACATTTAAGATAATTTTCCTCGGTGATGTAGGACTCTCCGCCGTTGGAAACGTAGATGAATTTGGGGTTATTCTCTCCGTAGGTGGCTATCTGACTAATGAGGGTGTCTGTTATTTTCTGCACCCAGGTACCCATAGCCGCCTTGGGGAGCTTATCTGCCAGATATACAAGGTCCGCTGCCGTCTGTCCGTTTATCATAAGGTTATCCTTATGACCGTAGAGGTCAATGAGAGCCACCAGCTCATCCAGCTTATCCTCGGTAAGGTCAACCTTTAATTCCAGATGGGGTACGACCTCTAATTCTTTACAAAGGGCCAAGAATTCCTCAACACGCATAATTTTTGTGCCCTTATACTGCTGACCCTTATATACACCGAAATCGTAGGTGTCGGCCTGGGCCAGGGTGATGTCGGCAATATTTATGGCTTCGTCGTTGGTTATACGTTTGCCCTCGCTGTTGGTGGCGTAGCTGTTAATGGTCTTGTCGTGCAGGGCAACAAAATGTCCGTCTGAGGTCAGCCTTACGTCGCACAGCAGAATTTTATATCCCTTTTCATAGGCCATTCTGTAGGAGGCCAGGGATTGCTGGGGCGGGGTGTTGCTGTCGTAGGGACGGTAGCCGATACGGGCTATCTTCTGTACGGCACGCAGACCCTCGCCGATAGTATCGTTAAGCAAAGCGGTACGGAAGTTAGCGGCATCCTCAGCATCTACAGAGCCGTTTTTGTTGGTATCGGAAATATAGTAATAATCCTTGCTGACGTTCATATATACCAGGTCCCTTATATCAAACAAAGTGTCACCGTTGGCATCATAGTCCAGGGCGATATATGCGGGATTTTTAAAATGCTCGTAATAGTCAAAATTGTTCTTATCGCTTAAAACTGTGCCGTATCCCCCTGCTGAAACGGTGGCAGAATCCTCCTTGCCCACCGTACCGCCAAAGAATTTGGGACCGTCGGCCCAGCCGTAAAGACCCATATCAAAATTGGGATTAACCAGCAGATTGGTTCGGGTGGTATCGCCCTTTTTATACAGGAAGAAATTAGAGTAATTGCCCACCAGGGCGGTAGAGCTGTTTATTCTGACACCTACAATATGTCTTACCCTGTAGCCGTTCTCTTCGATAGAGCAGGCGTCGTCACCGCCTGCAGTAAAGGTAACGTAGGAAAGGTTGTAGGGACCGTACTCAAGGTTAGCCTCCTTGCATTGGGCCTCGGTAAGGTCGCAGGTCTTTTGAATACTACCTCGCACAGAGGAAAGGCGGGTAGTGGTGTTTGAGGTCTTGGAAGAGCCGGTCTGGTACTCGACCCATAAGGGCTCGTTCTTGTATCCGGAGTTGTCCTTGGTATCCACCGTGCCGTAGGCGCCGAAAACATACTCTACACCCTTTTCCAGGGCAATAGTCTGTCCAAAGGTAACGTTGCTTACGGCATTGTTGTTGGCAAGGTATTTGGGATTGCCCGTTACCTTGTCGGTGGAGGTGTAGGTGAAGCTTTCTATATAAGCGTAATCCTCGGGACTGGTGGAGGAGCCGCTGACACCAATACCTGCCGTACCCTTTAAATAGGGAGCTTCGGTGTCAAGGTAGGTGCCGGTTACCACCAGCTTTTCGGTATCGCCGTCAAGGGTGTAAAGGTTTACGGTAATGGCCGCGGCCTTATCTCCGCTTATCACCATCTCCAGACGATAGCTCATACCCTCCTGCTGTGCGCTGACGCCGCATTGAAGCAGAGGGTTATTGTTATCGGCGGTGCCGTTTATCTTGTGAAGCATTACTTTGCCGTTTGAGGGGCGGTAAAGGGCATAATATCCTGCCATTGTGGTCCAGTCACCGGGCCTGCTTAATCGGCCGTAAACGTAGGCTGTGTTACCCTTGGCCAAATCCTCATCGCTGAACTCTACCGCTATACGCTGGTTTTCACGCTCCATTTCGGGCAGATAAATACAACCTGCGTAGGCCGAGCGGGTTTGCTTTTGGGTGATGACCTTCAGCTTTCCGTTTTCTACTGTGGAGGTGTATGCCCTGCCGTCGGTGGTTACATTTTCCTCGGCCATAAAGGCCCAACTGTTTGCCAGGGAATTGCCTGTAAATTCGTCGGAATACACCCCGTTAATAGAGGTGGCAGTACCCTGCACCGTCATACCTGTGGGGGTGCAAATGGTAAGGCAAATTATAAGGGATAAGACTAAAGCGGCTATTCTTTTCATAAACCCTGTCTCCGTTTTTATTTTTCTTCGTAGTAATCCTTCTTTTCAAAGGTAAGTCTTTCAAGATTTTTTGGGGCATCGCCGAAATCGGGAACCTCAATGGGCAGTCCGTCCTTCATAGCCGACTCGTGGGCTATAATTCCGGGGATGATGTATCTTGCCGAATCCCAGGCGTTATTGGGGGGCAGCTTGTTTGCTACCACCGCTCTCATAAAGTCGTCCACCAGGAAGGGGTGAGAGTTGTAGTGAACGGTATCGGGGCAGCTTCTGAATGCCAGGGGCAGACGGTCAACGTCGTGAATAGGGGCGAAGCCTCTGTGAGCAGGCTCCGAAATGGGGTAGGTGTTTATCGCAAAATCGGGAGCCTTGGAGGTCTTTGTATAGGTGTTGGTGTTCAGCAGGTCGCTGACGTAATCAATTCTTGTATCGTCCACACCTGCTGCGGTACCCTTTATAAGCACGTGCTGGGTAACCGAGCCCTCGTAGCCACCCTTGTCGCCGTAAAGGCAGGTTATGTAGGAGGAGGGCTTGTGGGGGATACCTGCGCGGCGGAACTCATTAATTCTGGCCACACCGCCGCCCGACATCTGCATAAGGGCGGTTTCATTACTGAAGGGGTTATCCCAATTATTTTTACCCTTGCCGAAAACACCGTCCTCGTGGTTATCTCGGTAGCCCATACAGCTTACCTTGGTAACGTGCTCGTCTATAACCGAGGTAATCATAGAAATAGAATGGGTGGAGTAGTACATAGGAGGAATACCTGCAACCCTCTTCCAATCCTTGCCGCCTGAGTGGGCAAAGGCGTAGTAGAAGGTGGCCATATCGTGGTAATACTGGCTTTCTCCGTAAACAAATTTACCGAGCAGTCCTTTGCGGTAAACATCACGGCAGAAGATAGCGCAGGGGAAGTAGTAGCAGGTTTCACCTGTCATATAAACCATACCCGTGCGCTTTACTGCTTCAATAATTTTCCCCATATCCTCAATATCCGAAGCCATAGGCACGGCGCTGAAAACGTGCTTGCCTGCATTAAGGCAATCCACCGCCATACTGCCGTGGAGGTGACGCTGTGTAAATATTGCCACACAGTCAACGTCCTTGCCCTCACGCAGCACCTCTTCAAGGGAGTGGAATATTCGGCTTATACCGTGTTTCTTGGCGGCGGCATCGCACCTTTCGGGTACAATGTCGGCTACCGATACCTCAGCCACGTCGGGATGGCTTTTAAAAAGGGGAATAAAAAAGTCGGAAAACTCTCCTAAACCCACTATACAAACCTTATGCTGCTTTGACATATAAAAACCTTCTTTCAAAGAATAAATCTTTCCAAATATAATATATCATATAAGGAGCGATTGTTAAATGGACAAAACGGTATTTTTTGCATATAAAACGGTAGTAGCGGCGGCTCTGCTTGACAAAGGCAAAATTATATGATAAAAATAAAATATAAAAAACGTCGGGAGGTGCCTGAAATAAATATCTATGACAGCATTTTCAGCCTGCCTGAAAATGAGTTTTTCGTGGGAGATTTTGCCGCCGTCCGCAAGGAGATTATTCCTCCCGCACATTTCAAATGCCATAAAAATCTGGTGCTTTATCAGCGGTTTGTATATGTAGTAAAAGGTACTTTTATCTTTAACGATGAGGTGCATAAAAACGTAAGATTTGAGCCCGGGGATATCATTTATCTTCCCTCCGACGTGGTTTATGAATCCTATTGGGAGAAGGACGAGATAGGGGAGTTTATTTCACTTAATTTCTGCCTTTACGACCCCTTGCATAATAATATAAATCTTTTTGACGACTTGGTGCTGGCCTGTAAAGACCCCGACCGAAAGCTTTTCTCGGTGTTTGACGAGGTCCAGGAAATCTGGAATAAATCTGCCAGAGGCCATAAGCTGCAGTGTATATCCCATCTTTATGCTCTGCTTTACCGTATAGGCAAATATTCCTTACGACTTGAAGAAGGCAGTAAAAACGCCATATCAAAGGCGGTTATATACCTGGAAAATCACTTTTTAAACGACGTCACCGTGGAGGACCTGGTAAAGCTTACCAACGTGGGAGAGTGTCAGTTTAGGCGAAGCTTTAAGGCCCTTAAGGGAATGTCACCCATAAAGTACCGCAATATGCTTAGGATGACCAAGGCCATAGACCTGCTTAAAACGGGGGAGTATTCGGTTGTGGAGGCCTCTATGATAGTAGGCTTTGATGACCCTTCATATTTTTCCAAGCTTTTTAAAAAACAGTTTGGCCAGAGTCCTTCGAGTTATATACCGCAATAAAAAAGGGAGAAGATTCACCGAATCTTCTCCCTTTTAGTTTTATCTGAAACTGAATACCTGCCGCATTAAAGGCTGGGCACCCGTTTCGGGGTCAAGCTCCATTACCATAATGTCGGCCATATATTCATTCCAGCGGTCAACCACAGCGCTTTCACGTTGAACCCGTGCGGCGTGGTCGACCCCTTTTTCACATTCGTAGTATCCGAAAAGGTCGTTACCTGAGTTCCAAATACTATAGTTTACTATACCGGCCTCGGTAAGCACCGCCTTCATTTCATCCCACAGGGCATCGTGACGGCGTATGTATTCATCCAGACAGCCTTCCTTTACGGTTGCCTTCCAAGCATATTTTTCCATAAATATACCTTATTTCAGCTTATCAAGCACGTCGTTGGTGCTCTTAACGGCGGCATCTACCAGGTTAGAATACTCGTTAAGCTTGGTGGATGCATTGGCGGGCTTTGCATTGATGATGCTGGCGTTGATGTGAATACCACCCTTACCGATATCGTCGGTGATAAGGCCGCAATCATAATTTACGTACATATTTTCGGCCTTCATAAGAGCCTCGTGAACGTCCAGCATAGTGGGGTCACAGAAGAAGGTGTTCTTATCATAGTTTTCAGAGTCGAGGTAGTAGCGGAGGAAGAAGGGTGCAAGGCTTCCACAGGGAGCGCCCTGGGGAATAGCGTAAGCCTCTACCTCGGACCAAACTGTTGCATTGGTACCGCCGTCAATGGTGGGGAAGGGAACAGCAGCAAGAGCGCCCTGTGCCTTTAAGGACTTCCAATAGAAATGAGTACGGCGAACGCTGATAAGCGACTCTGTGAAGAAGAGAATTTTGCCGTTTTCAAAGTTGTTGATATCGAAACGGATGTTGTTGGTGATGCCGTCCTCTCTGAGCTGGCACATCTTCTGCCAACCCTTTAAGAGGTTGGGGTCGCTCATATTGGAAACGAAGCGGTCACCCTCACGCTTAATCATAGCAGAACCGTAAGCATCGCCTGCGTCGGCCCACTGGTAAGAGGTCCAGGGCAGGTAGGTGTCGTCATCAACCTCTTCCTTGAAGGTCTTGCAGATTTCCTCAAACTTTTCCCAGTTCCAGTTGCCTTGCTTCCAGAGAGAGTAGGGGTCTTCAAGGTCAAAACGGTTTATAAGATTTTTGTTGTAAAGAAGTGCGCGGGGCTGCTGAAGCAGGGTGTTGCGCATATTGGTGCCGTAGGTTTTACCGTCAAAGGTGTAGAAATCCATAATACGGGTATCCCAGGCCTCGTCGGTGAAATCAAAATCAATGTTCTGCAGGGGCTCAAGCACACGGATAAGACCTGTGTCGATGCGCATAAGTCTTACGATGTCAGGGGAGTCCTGAGAAGCAACACGGGCGGCAATTTTGGTAGAATATTCGTTGTAGCTGCCCTTTACCCATTCGATTTTAATGCCTGTTTCGTTCTCAAACTGCTCAACAACGTCTACTGCGCCTGTAACGTCGGTAAGGTCGTTCCAAGAGAATACCTCAATGGTCTTGCCCTTGGCATCTGCAGGAATTTTGGCCTTGATTTCCTGCCAGCCTGCATTATTGGCAGAGTTGCCGGTATTGTTGCCCGAGCTTCCGGTGTCGGAGCTGTCGCCGTTTCCGCCACAGCCAGCAACGGTGAATACCATAGCTAAAGCCAGAAGAAGACAGATAAGTTTAGATGCGATTTTCATTTGTGTTCCTCCTTGAAATTTATATTATAATGATAAAACATTTAAGGACCCTGTTCAAGTTATAATAATGCTGAATTATATAACAAAATCATTCTAAAATATTAATATACGCTTATTTTCAGCACGCTGGCGCCTGCTACACCGCCCATATAAGAGCCGCCTACTATGTATTGGGGAATGGTAAGAGGGGTAACCCCGTCTTCGGCGTACTTTGTAACGTATTTCTTGGCGGAGGCATCATAGGTGGTGGCCAGAATCTCGGAATAGAAGTTGTTGTGAACGTGACCGCAGAAGATGCCCTTTATAACCTCGGGGTTAGAGGCGATAAGGTCAAATACCTTGGCGGTATAGTTTTCCGAGGGACCCTTTGCATCGGAGCCACGCTTAATATAATAGTTATTTTCACCCATAGCGCCTGCCTCACTATCGGGCATTGCAGCGCCGTAGCCGGTGTTGAAGGGCACAAATTTGGGGTAGGCCTCGTTATAGGTGTTCATAGGAACGTGCTGGAAAATAAGTATGGGCACGCCGCTTTGCTTGCAGTCTGCAATATCGGCGCTGAGCCTGTTATAAATGTTGCTGTTATCCTGGTATTTTACCGCCTGGTTATCCATAACAACAATCTTTACCTGCTTGTCACCCTTGGTGATAACCTCGCTGTGGTAGTAGATGTCGTTGGGCCAGAAATCGCTGTTCAGCTTCTGATATTTATAGTTCTGGGTAAACATTTCTCTGAAGCCGTTTGCCTTGGATACCTTGGCAAAAAGCTCGGCGGTTTCGTGGTTGCCCAGGGCAATCAGCAGATTATTATTAATGGAGCGGTCTATCAGCAACTTTTTAGAAAGCTCAGCAGTACCGTAGGAGAAGTAGTCCATAATATCGCCGATAACAACGGTTTTGTCATAAAAACTACCGAATTCCATCAGCTTTGCGGAGTTGGCAACACTGCCGAAGCCCTTGTCAACACGGCCCATATCACGGGACACAACAGAGGTTTTACCATCCTTGTCGGTAACCTCCACGCCGAACCATTGAGCGTTTACGGATGGGTTGTTAAGAAGGGTATCCATCTTATTATAATAGTTAAAGTGAATGTCCGAGAAGGCAGCGATTTCAATAGGTGTGCCGCCCTGTGAGCTGTCACCGATAACGATATCCCTTACCAGCATATTATTCTTAAGCAGATAAGCGGCGTGGTTGGGGTCACGGTCGGTTTGGCTGTCGGGGGCGTTGGGGCCGGTAAGCCAGGCAGAAAAGGCGAACCCGCCGTTACCTGTGGTCTTGTCGATAATGCGCTGGCCCTCAACGTAGGTGATAATGGTGTTGCAAAGCGCACCGGCCTCGTCACCCAGAGCCTCTTTTTCGGCAAGAGCCGTCTTGTAAAGGCTGGTGGTGAGGTAATCGGTGTAAAGAACTCTGGCCACACCGTTTATGTCGGTGTACTCGGCATAGCCCTTTACGGTATAGAATTTATAATACTTATCCTTTGTAAGCTGTTCGATAGAATCGGTGATACAAAGGGTGTACTGCTCGGCTGTAGAGGAGCGGGCGTAGATGTTGGCGGCCGCTACCTTTTTGGGGGAATAGGAGGGGGTGATACTACGGTCTACCACGTGGGCAGAGGATATTTCCATATCGGTGCCGCCCGAATAATTGGTAGGCATATAAATTGCGCCGAAGCTCACGCTTCCTACCGCTGATTTTAAAGCGGCTTCAAATTTGCGGTTCTTTTCGAAGATGATGCGCAGGCCCTGCTTATCGACGCTGTCGGAAACAGCTCGAAGCTCGGTGCCCTTTATGCAGAAATCACTCTCGGCAAAATCCACGTACTTGGCGTAAAGGATATCTCCTGTCTTGAATTCGCCCGAGCTTACGGCCTTGCCGTTTTTATCGGTCCAGCCTACAAAAAGCTTGCCCTCGGGGTCAAAATAGGTAAGCTCTGCAAAATTAAGGTTGGTATCCTTCTTTACCTTAATTTCCTTGCCGCCGTTTAAATATTCAATATCGGAATCGGGGAAGGTAACGCTGTATTTACCATAGCTGTTAAGGGCAAGCTCCTTGGAAACCGATTCCAGCATTTCGCCTACCGAGGATACGGCCACAGCCTCGTTGTCACCGACCACCTTAAATACACCTCTGGTGTCGGTAATCTCCAGATAAGATGCGCCTTTTTCACAGCTCATTACATAAACTCCTTCCTTTGCAGTAAGGGTTTCGGAAATTTCATACAATCTGTACATTCCGTTGTTGTACAGCAGGGTAACAGCTCCCTCAAACACAGGGGTCTTACCCTTGGTGGTGTAATACATATTGCCAACCTCGGCGCCGATGGTAAGGTTAAGGTCACCTGTAAAGGTAACGCCGCCGCTGGCGTTGGCGCCTAAAATAAGGTTGGAAAGAGCCGCATTACCCGAAATATTTATGTTGGCGTTGCGGACCGTAATATCGCTCGCAGAGGTGGAGCCTACGTATATCGAGCCGTAGCTGCCGCCCAGTAGGGTAAGGTTAATATCCTTGCCGCTGACGTCGGCGCCTGCGTCTATGTTAAGGGAATAGGAGGCAGAACTCTTGGTAACCCCCTCGCCGCAGGTAAGGGGATAGCCTGCAGTGCCAAGAAATACCCAGGTATTGCCTGCAACACCTGCGCAAAGGCTGATGTCCTCAAATACGGTGGGTCCGCCCAGCAGTATGTTTTTTGTGTAGTGGAAGGTAGCACCCTCACCGGTAAAGGTTATTTCCTTGGTGTGGGAGGGAATATTTTCCGATACCGTCAGGGTACCTGCAACCACTATACAGCCCTTATCGTCGGTAGAGCCATCTATGGCGGTTACGGCCGAGGCAAGGCTGTTAAAAGGTGAGGCAGAGCTGCCGTCACCATCGGTAGCGGCCGAGGTATCAAGATAGACGGTTAGGCAGGTTTTTGTTGTATCATTGGCAAAGGCAGAGGTGGAAAATACCGATACGATAAGGCAAAGGGTCAGTATTACTGCTATAATTATTTGTTTCATATCATCCGCCTCCTTTAGTTAAATTTATCATCGTCGACCGAGTCGTTATCAAGGCCGAGAATATCAAAGGTTTCTTCTATAGTATCCAGCAGAGCAACCCGCAATACTGCGGTGTCCTCGCCGTCAAAAAGACCGTTTTTATTGCTGTCTACAAGGAAATAATAATCCGTCGATTTTGCGGTATAAACTATATCGCAGATATTGAATTTCTTATCTCTGTTGGCATCGTTTGCCAGGCCCTCGTAGGCAGGATTTTTGAAAGTATCATAATATTCATATTTATTTTTATCCTGCAGCAGGGAAACGTAGCCCTGTGACGAGGTCAGCTTGCTGTCTTCGTCGGTATTGGCAAAACCGTAGTAATTGGGGGCGTCGGTCCAGCCGTAAAGTCCCATTTTAAAATCGGGGTTTACCAGCAGATTGGTGCGATACGGGTCGTCCTTGCGGTAAAGGGTAAAGTAGGAATAATTACCCAAAAGTACGTCATCGGTGGTAAGTCTTATACCAACGATGTGTCTTACCTTGCCCTCTATGGTAGAGTCAACGTAGGCCACTCCCGTGCTGCCCGACTGGCTGCTGACGGGATTACTGCCTGCCGTAAAGGTGACATAGGAGAAATTATATTCGCTGTAGGGCAGATTGGCCTCGACGCATTGTGCCTTTGTAAGGTCGCAGGTTTTTTGTATGTACTTACGATTGTCGTATATTCTGGACCATACATTATCGGAGTAGGTGGAGCCCGAATGATATTCTACCCATAAAGGCTCGTTGGCGTAGCTGCTGCCGTAAAATGAATCAACGGTACCGACGGCGCCGAATACGTATTCAACGTTAGGCTCCAGAGCTACCGTCTGACCGAAGGTTTTCGAGCTCACAGAACGAAGATGGCTTAAATATCTCTCGCCGCCCGAATAGTTATCGGTAGAGGTATAGCTGAAGTTGTCGACACAGGCATACTGGGAAATGCCCGATTTGCCGCCTACACCAACGCCTGCAGTACCCGAGGTAAAGGGGGTCTTGTCAACAAAGGTGTTGTTAACCACCACCAACTGAGCGGAGGAGGTTATTTTAATAAGACGGACATTTATTACGGCATACTGCTGTCCCGTTACCGTCATTTCAAGGCGGTAGCTGCAGCCGCTCTCATAAGCACGGCTTCCGCAGGTGTTGTATTGCAAATTTGTATCTGTAACTGCCGTCTGCTTGCTTGCGGTATCTGCCCTGTAAAGCAGAACTCTGCCGTCAGAGGTGCTGTATCTGGCATAGTAGCCTGCAAAGCTTCTCCAGTTGCTGTCATCCTTTTTGGTAAGACGGGCGTAAACGGATACGGTGTTACCCTGGGGCAGGTCGGTCATATTAAATTCAACCGCAACCCTCTGGTCGCAGGTTTCCTTGCCCGGCAGATAAAGGGCGCCGGCAAATCTTGAACGGTCCTGATTCTGGGTGTCTACCTTTAGCTTACCATCTGCCACCGAAGAGGTGTAGGTGTAGCCGTCAATGGTTTCGCCCTTGCCCATAAGTACCCATTTGTCTGACAGGCTATTTTCCGAAAAATCATCGGAATACACCAGGTTTATGGGTGTGCTGTCCTCGGCCGAAGCCATAAAGGCCGAAACAAAGCAGGCGGTAAGGCACAAAACGGTAGCTAAAATAATAGCCAAGCCACGCTTAAAGACTGTTTTAACCGTCATAATATTTTCTCCTTTTTGAAGAAGTAATAACACATCATTATAATTTTATCACATTAAAGCGTTTTCTTGAATGGACAAAACGGTACTATCTACCAATAAAACGGTACTAAACTGCATATAAAACGGTATTTTTAACCAAAAATTATCTTGCCGTGGCGGTGATGGTTCCCTCCATATTATCAAATAGTCTTTGAGAGCGGGGATAAAAGGTTAGGGTCAGCTTATCCTCAAGGAAAGCGGCGGTAATAAACAGAGTGCCCATATAGGTATCGGTCACCCTGGCGGCTATGGACAGGGTGCGGTCATCCACCCAGGCGGCAGAGGCGTAGCAGTCGTAAGACCCCTCTTCATAAAAGGATGCAACAAGACCGATGCGTCGATTGCCGGGGAAGCTGATTTTCCTGTTTTTGTTAAAGCCAAATTCTATTTTCATATCACCCTGCGAGGTGTTGCAAATCAGTAGGCCGAAGTCCTCGTGCAGGTCAAAATAAATATCCTCAATACCAAGGGGATTACTGTCGGCCGAGTATTTACGGTTATTGATTTTATCGGTCATACTGCTGCGGTCAAGACCTTTTTGGCAGATAAGGGTGCGTGTGGTGAGAAAACGCCTCAGCTCTTTTTCGCTCGTTTCATCCGCCTCCGTCGGTTCCCCCAGCGAGGGAATAATGTTTCTGTAAAGCCAATCGGCTATCAGGGCTCTTGTGGAGCTTTCACAGCCCATATTTTCTGCCGTCATTATAAAAATAAAATCGGTATCCTTATCGTATACAGCCAGCTGGTCGGCCATACCTACAAAGGCAAAGCCACCACGTGGGGTCTTCCATATATAATAGCCGTAGCCACAGTTATCGGTAAGGGGAGCAGGGGCGCCTGTAAAATTATCGGCCTGTTTGGATACCGCCGCCCTCATAAACTCCTCGTTTATGTACCTTTTACCGTTCCACACACCTCCGTTGGCTACAAAACGTGTGAAAATAAGCAGGTCCATTGTGGTGCACATTACTCCCGAATCAGAAAGAGAGTGGCCTCCCGGGGCTTTCAGACAGTAAGAACGGGGCGAGAAACCGATTTCCAGCAAAAACTTGTCTTTCATATATTCCAGAAAAGGTCTTCCCGTTACCCTTTCTACAATACAGCCCGCCATAAAGCAGCCTGCGCTGTCATAATAAAAGGAGGTGCCCGGATGCTGGTTAGGTTCGGTCTCAAAATAGGCCCTCACCCTGTCGTGCTTACCCCACCAAACGGGTATCCTGGCCATTGGAGTGCGCATGGTCAGCATATCTCTGATGGTTGCAGCCTCAAGCCGTGGGTCGGCAGGGTATTCGGCATATTCGGGAAAATATTTAATAACAGGGTCGTCAAGACTCAGCAGTCCCTCCTGCTCGGCAAGCCCTACGGCAACAGCCACAAAGCTTTTGGAAACCGAGTACATCCTGTGTAGGAAGCTTGCATCTATAGGGCTGAAATATGCCTCGGCCAAAATATCGTTACCCCTGGCCATAATAAGGCTGTGTAGATTCATACCGTAGTCCTCGGCGGCCATTATGAATTCCATTATCTTCCGGGAAGAAATGCCGGCTTTTTCGGGTGAAATAGTATTAAACATAGCCTTGCTCCTTTACGTGTCTGTTTTTGAAGCCTGTGGGGGTAACCCCTGTTCTTTGTTTAAATGTCTTTGAAAAATGATAGGTATCGGTAAATCCCGAGAGCCTGCAAACCTCGCCTACAGAAAGGTCTTGGGATGCCAGCAGCTCCATAGCTGTTTCCAACCTTAGCTCCAGCACCAGCTCGTGAAGGGAGTAGCCTGTGTGCCGTTTAAATAGACGTCCGATGTAGGAGGGGTTGTAGCCGAAATGTCGGGCTACGTCACTGTTGGAAAGGCCGCTTTTATAGTTTTCGTGAACGTATTCAATTATCTGTTTAATAAGGGGAAGCTCGTCGGCAGCTCGATGGGGGCTTCCCGCCTGAAGTCTTAAAAGGTCTATTATCAGACTTTTTAGCAGGCAGGAAAGCTGATTTTGAGTGAAGCTATCGGAAATAGAGCTTTCGGTCACGATGTTTTTTATCTGTCTTTTAAGGGTAACGGCGTTTTCGAGTACGATCGGCCTTTCAAGCTGAGGCTGGTCTTCTATTCTTCCGCAGTCAAAAATGGAGTTTGCATCAAAGCCTTTAGAATGAAAAGGGTGAAAGGTATGTGTAACGTGGGAATAGCATTTGTCAAAGTCGAAATTCACCACATAATAATCCAGCTCATCTATCCTGTATTCGTATTCTGTGCCCGCCTTAAAAAGTATTACGCTGTCGGGAATAACGGGATATTCTATGTCCTCAATCTTAATAGAGCCCGACCCCGAAAGTATGTAGAAAAGTCTTGAATCCTTGGTCTTAAGCTTTATAAAAAGGTCGTTTTTCTTGCTGCTGTCCAGCCTGCCCAGCAGAGCCTTGCGTACAAAGGGCTGTGAGTCTGAAAATTTCACATTATCACCTCAACTAAACTCTACCACAACCCAAAGCTGATGTAAAGTGCAAAAGTAGAAAAAACACAAAAACGCCTATCTGTTTAACATTTAATCCGTGGACTGCCTTTGCTAAAATTACAGCAAAGGAGGGCAAGGTATGAAAGAAAAACTTACTGTAGCCATAATCGGGTGCGGCAATTTTGCCGTAAATTTTGTAGACCTGTTCAAGGCTCACCCATATACCGAAAAGGTGTACGTGTGTGACCTTATTCATGAGAGAGCCAAGGCCTATTCGGAGAAATTTGACGTAGAGATTATCCCCACCTTTGAGGATGCCCTGGCAGACAAGAGCATAAACTGCATTGCAAACTTTACCCAGCGCCATCTTCACGGTGACATCGTTATTCGTGCCCTAAAGGCAGGAAAGCACGTATATTCGGCCGTTCCCATGGCTCCCACGGTAGAGGAGTGTAAGGAAATTGTGCGCCTGGTAGAAACCAGCGGCCTTACCTATCTCATGGGGGAAACATGCTATTATTACCCCTGCGCCATGTTTTGCCGTGAGGCATACGCCAAGGGTCTGTTCGGTGAATTTTCCTACGGCGCCTCCCAGTATTATCACCATATAGATTCTATAAGCTATGGGCTTCGCCCCGAGGAGAGGGGTATGCCTCCGCTGCTTTATCCTACCCATTCTACGGCTATGATTTTGTCCGCCGTCAATTCTTACGCTAAAAGAGTGACCTGCTTTGGCTGTAAGGATAAAAGCGGAGATGCAGCCTTCACCCCGGAGGGTAATCAGTGGGGTAACGAATATCTTAACCAGTACGTGCTGATGGAGCTGGCCAACGGCGGTACCGCCAGGGTAACCGAGGCCAGAGGTCTGGGTTGGTGCAAGCCCAGCTCTTACATATCTTCCCTTTACGGCACCAAGGGTGGCTACGAGTTCAGCAACGCCCAGCATATTTTGGTAGAAAAGGATTTCACAGTAGACCGTACCAAGGACAAGGTAAAGCTTACCGACGTCAGCGACTACGTAAATCCCTATGATATGGTAGAAAATAAAAATTTGTCCGACTTTAAAGAACGGGTTGCCAACGGCGAGTGGCAGTATTACAGCACCGCCGCTGTCCAGGAGAAGGAATATGCACGCCTACCAAAGGAATATGAGGCCATTGACAACGGTCACATGGGCACTCACAAGTTCTTAATAGATGATTTTTGTAAGGCGGCCTACCTGGGACAAATGCCCACCCTTAACGCCTGGTTTGCCGCCAGGGTAAATATACCCGGGCTAATGGCCATAGAGTCTGCAAGGCTGGGCGGCGTACCTCTGGAGGTGCCCGACCTGGGCGAGGCGCCCGAGAGGTAGGCGACTATGGGATATCTGTTTTTGCTTATTGCCCTTGTAGGCGGCCTTTTTAAGGGTTTTTGCGGCAAGCGGGTCAGTAACGATGTGGAAAGCTTGAAGGACTGTGTATTTGTCACAATGGTACGCCTGGGTCTTTGTGCCATTATAGGCTTTGGCCTTGTGATGATATTCGGCAATCCTTCGGTTTTGGCCCTGGATGCTAAGGGTATAATAATTTACCTTATATCGGCGGTGGCTATGGTTTGCTTTTGCGTTACCTATATGTTTGCTTATAAGACCGCATCCTATATGTATCTCAGCATATTCGGTATGATGGGTACGGTGGTTACCTGTTTGATGGGAATGTTTATCTACGGAGAGTCCGTAAGCCTGCGCAAATGGGTAGGAATTGTCATCATCCTCTGTGCCGTCGTTATAATGTCGGGATATGACAAGGATATAACTAAAAAGGGATTTTTTAAGGGCCTCCCCATTCTCGTTGCGGCGATGCTGGGAAGCTCAATGTCCGACTTCTCCCAAAAAATTTATATGAAGGAGCTGGGAGAGGATGTTTGGGCCTTTAATTTCTACACCTATTTCTTCGGTTGTCTTCTTTTGCTATTGGTACTTCCTTTTCTTAAAGGAAAACTCAAAAGGGTAGATGGCCCCCGTCTATACGATAAAAAGCATTTAATAATCTACCTGCTTATAGCGGTAGGCCTTTTTGCCAACAGCCTTTCCAAAACTGCGGCGGCAGGTCTGCTTTCCACCGCCGAAATATACCCTGTGCTACAAGGCTCAAACCTCATCGCTTCGGCCGTTCTGGCCCAAGTTTTACTAAAGGAAAAAATAAATAAAAAGAGTGTTGCGGGAATGACCTGCGCCTTTATAGGCCTTCTTGTAATGCATCTATAAAAAAAGTGTGCCCCGCGGGACACACTTTTTTTATAGATGATTCTTATATTCACTTCTGTATTCGCTGGGGGTAATGCCAAAACGCTTTTTAAAGAAATGGGAGAAATAGGACGCATCCTTAAAGCCGCACATCTCGGCTATCTGGGCCATATTGAGGTCGGACACCAAAAGCAGCTGCTTGGCGTTGGCCAGCCTTATGGAAATAATGTATTCGGTGGGAGTAATATTAGCCTCTTTTTTGAAAACCTTTAAGAAATAGCTGGGGCTTAAGGATACGTTGTAGGCCAGCTCCTTAAGAG
Organism: Clostridia bacterium; assembly: GCA_017623235.1. Taxonomy (GTDB): domain Bacteria; phylum Bacillota; class Clostridia; order Oscillospirales; family Acutalibacteraceae; genus SFWF01. The sequence goes on from JAGAPN010000033.1 coordinate 82,418, forward strand.
AGATGGGTCGGCCATAGTTTTCCTGCACGTATTTGCAGGTTTCGGTGAGTATGTGGCTTTCCTGATTTTCTTCCGAGGCTTTTTGGCGGTAAACGTCGGATAAAACAAGGAAAAACAGACGGTTGAGCAGAAGGTTATCCCGCTGGGAATCCCCAACCTGCCTGTTGTAGCAAAGCTGGTCGAATATCTCGATATATTCAGCAGAATGAGCGGTAGTAATATGGTCGGGAATAAGGTCGAGCATAGGATTGTCACACAGCTCCTGCATTTCGGTGGGGCTGTTACGGCTGTAATCGTCAAGGTCGGTCTTTTTCTTTGAAAAATCCAGGGTCAGACAGTAGCAGTTGTAACTGCCGTAGGAAATACCCTTGTCCCCCGGGCGACGAAATACCAGGGTACCGGCGCCGAAGGAAAACTTCTTTCCGTTAATGGACATCTGACGGTTACCGCTGACGTAATAATCCAGCTCATAATCAGTGATGGTGCGGGCGTGGAAACAGCCGGGCTGCAGCTCACACACAAACTTGTGTACCGATAGTATATTGGCGTCAATCAATAAATTTTCAGCCACTCAAATTCCCCCTGCGGTATATTCTATCTGCATAATATCACAAAATAATCCTTTTTACAAGTTTTATTTGAAAAAAGCCCGAAAAAGTATAAATATATTGCTAAAAGAACAAAATTTTACTAATTTTTGTCAATAAATAGCAAATTCCGTGGAAAAACCACGGGATGGAGTTAATCTTCTTTTAGTGCCGAAAGGTCGGGCTCACCGAAAAGGGCCACGTAATCGTCGTCAAGATTACAGGCAAAGGTGGCAAGGGTCTTAAAGCCCAGGCCTCTGTAAAAATCATAATCGGCTTTTATCTGCTTATTGTCGGGGGTAAATTCTACCAGCTTGTTTCCCGCATAACGGTAGGGGATAGAGTTGTCGTACCAGTATTCAAGTACCTTTGCATCCTCCTTGCCGAAGAATTTAACCAAGTTGCCCACCAGTTCCAGATAATCTCCCTCAAAGGAAAAGCTATCCTTTTCGGTGTATCTTTCATAGGGGGCGTACTCCAGGAAAACGCCCTCCTCGGGGGTGTAGACCTTGGGAATATCCACCGCCTCGAAATATGCAATATAGCATATTTTCGCTCGGGGCTTTACCCTGCGAATAGTACGGGCCAAATGGTTGCAGAAATTAAGCTGATGGTCGGCAAAACTGAGTTTTTTACAGTTTTCACAATGGCAGAAAAGATTTTTGGCATCGTCCAGCCAGATGTAGTATTCATCAGGACTGCGGTAAAGCTTTTCTATCAGCTTTACGGCATTTTCTGCCATAATGTCAAGAGCCTCCTGATTTGAGAAGCAGAAATTGCCCCAGGTGGTCCGCTGTCCCTTTTCATCCATTCTGAAATACTCGGGGTGGGTGTCGAAAAGCTCTCTTGGCAGCAGATAGCTGGCGGCGTGGAATTCGTAGCCAATCTCAATGCCTCGGCCTATAAGAGTGTCTATTTTCTCTTTAAATTCAGGCTTTTCAATTTCATTCAGCATACCCACAAGGGTGGAGTGAGCATCCATTCCGCCGACGGGGTGAAGGCTTACCCTCTTAATATCAAGCTCGACAGCCTTGTCTATCCAGCGCTGGGTAAGCTCTCGCGGGTGTATAAGAATTTCCATTTCCTGCTCCTTATTTTTTTGCAAGAGATTTTCCTTCCCACTGGGGGTCGGTTACAAGCTCCATAATGTCGGCGATGGTGGGGGTAAGGTCAAGGATGGATACTCCGCTGAGCTCTGCACCCTTTTCAAACTCGTCACCCACAAAGAGCATGGGGATGGTCATATCCTCGTCCATTTCGGTGCCGTGCATACGGTCGTGTCCGCCGTGGTCGGCAGTAACTATAACGGTGTACTCGTCGCCAACCTCTTCGATAACACGCTTAACGTTATCAATGGCGCAGCTTATGTAGCTGAGGTAGGTGTCGCTCATCCAGCCGGTGTCGTGGCCGCCCTTTTCGTCGGTTTCCACCATATAAAGGAATACAAAATCGGGATGATTCTGATGAATGTAGGTAAGCGCACGGTCAGTAAGCACACCGTCGGAATGTTCAACCGAGTAGGCATTGATGTATTCTGCAGAAACAAGACAACCTGGACGGGAAATATCACGCAGAGGCTCCCAGCCGTAGTACATAGTGGCCCTTTTGCCTGCGGCAGATACCTGCTGGAACAGGCTGTTTACAGGGTGGATAAGGGGCACGTAGTTGTTGTTCATGGTACCGTGGCGCTGGGGAGGAACACTGTGAAACATAGACATGTGGCAGGGCAGCGTGATAGAGGGGAATACGGTGCGGGCGCTAAAGGTATAGGAGCCTATTTTCTTAACCTCTTCAAGATAAGGGTTGCCGCATTTCTGCAGTCCGTCGGCTCGCATACCGTCAATAGAAATGAGAATTACTTTTTTACTCATAAAAAATCTCCTAACTGCTTTGACATAAAGCTATTATTATGCTATCATTATAAAAACTCGGTTTGATAAAGTCAATAATAATCGTTCTAATTTTTTTGAATTTAGTAATATATTTCATAATTTTTGAAAGGTGGGTCAGTGCTGTGCTTTTAGAGGCCTCCAATATATCCAAAAGCTTCGGTGGGGAGCTGCTGTTTTCTTCGGGCAGCTTTAAGGTAGAGGCAGGGGACCGAATCGGACTTATCGGCGCCAACGGGACAGGTAAAACCACTATTTTTAATATGATAGCAGGGGATGAGGAGAGTGACAGCGGAGGAATAGTGCGTGCCTCGGGTGTAACGGTTGGTATGCTCCGCCAGCACGCCTGCAAGGATAGCCGACGAAGCTGCTTTGACGAGGCGCTTACTGTCTTTTCTCAGCTTATGGCCCAGGAAGGTGAGCTTGCCTCTCTTCACTCGGCATTAGAAAAATCGGCCGACCCTGCCCTTATAAATAAGGCCGCCGCCCTGCAGGAAAGCTTTCAGGCCGCAGGAGGTCTTACCTATAAAAGCCGTACCCGTGCCGCCCTTATAGGTCTCGGCTTTACCGAGGACGAGCTGGAGCTGACGGTAGATAAGCTTTCGGGCGGTCAGCGAAGCAAAATTGAGATATGTAAACTGCTTCTTTCGGCACCCGACGTGATGCTTCTGGACGAGCCTACAAACCACCTGGATATTGATGCTATTGAGTGGCTGGACGGCTTTATCCGCCAAAGCCGCAGCGCAGTTATCATTATCTCCCACGACCGCTGGTTTTTGGACCGTGTGGCAAACAAAATCCTTTCTATCGAGCATAAAAGGCTTTATTTTTATCCCGGTAACTATACCAAATATCTGGAGCTTCGTGAGCATAGGGAGGAGAGCATCCGCAGAGAGTACGAAAACACTATGCGGGAGGTCCATAGAATAGAGGGTGTTATTGAGCAGCAGCGCCGCTGGAACAGGGAGAAAAACATTAAAACCGCCGAATCCAAGCAAAAGCAAATAGACCGTATGCTTGAGGGCTTGCAGATTCCCGAAAGTGAGCTCACTAATATGACCCTGCGCTTTACCGCAGGCAGTATATGCTCCGAATCGGTGCTGGAGGTCAGAAATGCATCCTGCAGCTTTGATGAAAAGACTCTATATAATAATGTAGGCTTCGAAATACGCCGTGGCGACCGTATTGTAATTATAGGTAAAAACGGTTGCGGAAAAACCACCCTTGTAAAAGCTATAAAAAAGGGTGAGGGTAAAAGGGGTACGGGGGTCAAGGTAGGATATTTTGACCAACACGGCTCCACCTTGAACGACCGTCTTACCGTTTTTGGTCAGCTAAGGGCAGATTTTCCGAGTAAGGGAGATACCGAGCTTCGTTGCGCCCTGGCCCTGTTTATGTTTAAGGGGGACGACGTTTTTAAGGAAATTTCCACCTTGTCGGGTGGTGAAAAGGCAAGGGTTGCCCTTTGCAGTCTTATGCTTAAAAAGGATAACTTTCTCCTTCTTGACGAGCCTACCAACCACCTGGACCTTACCTCCCGTGAAATTCTGGAGGAGGCTCTGGCAGATTTTGAGGGTACCATATTGGCCGTTTCCCACGACCGATATTTTATAAACAGAATTGCCCAGCGCATCTTTTATTTTGAGGATGATACCCTTAAGGAGCTTCGGGGCAATTACGACGATTACCTCCTTATGCGAAGCTCCCGCCCTGAGGATACCGCAAAGGTGAAGAAAACCGTGGGCACGGGAGGGGCCGCATATAAACAGCAAAAGGAGGAGGCCGCCCGTCAGCGCAGGCTTAAAACTCAGCTTCAGAAAACCGAGCAGGAGATAGAGGAACTGGAAAACGAGCAGGCAAGGCTGGAGAGTGAGCTGTGCAATCCTGAAAATGCCGCCGATTACGAGCTTATGATGAGCCTTACCGCCGAGCTTGAGGAGATAAAGGCTAAAATCCTGACCGCTATGGATGTTTGGGAGCAGATTTCCTCTGAAATAGAATAAAATGAAAAAATACTTGATTTTTTTATATAAATAGGTTATACTATCAAGGTAAGATATTGACTAAAAGGAGAGTGGGCAACGCCCGCTCTTCGTTTTTTGTTAGGAAATTGCCCGAAAGAAAGGATGATTTTATGGCATTATCCGTTGCCGACAAGGTCTTTGCCCTTGTCAAGGATACGGTAGAGGGGCAGAACGTGACCCTCTGGGACGTCCGTTTTGTCAAGGAAGGCGCAAGCTGGTACTTAAGGGTCATAATTGACTCGGAAAACGGCATATCAATAGACGATTGCACCAACGTCCATCACGCTATCGACCCCATACTCGATGAGGCTGACCCTATTGATAAGTCCTATTATTTGGAGGTTTGCTCCCCGGGTCTTGAACGTGAGCTTACCCGTGACGAGCATTTTACCAAAATGGCAAGCCAAAAGGTGAAAATCAAGCTCTATAAGGCCCGTGACGGTGTTAAGGAGTTTGCCGGCACCTTAAAATTCGGCGATAAGGAAAAGGTCGTCCTTGAAAACGGTGATAACGATTCCGAGTTTTTGCGTAGTGAAATATCCTTCTGCAAGCTCGATGACATAAATTTTTAATTGGAGGTATAAAGAAAAATGGCTAAAGCAAAATCAACAAAAAATCAGTCTAAAGAGTTTTTTGAGGCTCTTAAGTTTATGGAGCAGGAAAAGGGTATTCCCGCAGAATACATTGCCGAGAAAATTTCGGCCGCTATCGTGGTAGCCCTTCGTAAGGACTACGGCACTACCGAGAACATCACCTGCACCATTGACTGTGAGAACGAAATATTTAAGGTAGTTCTCCGTAAGGATATCGTTGACGAGGTTGAGGACCCCAGAATTCAGATTCTCCGTGACGAGGCCAAGGCACAGTATAAGGCAAAGGCCGATGCCGAGTTTGTTGAAATCGAGATGGATACCCGTCAGTTCGGTCGTATAGTTGCCACCACTGCAAAGCACGTTATCCGTCAAGGTATCCGTGACGTGGAGCGCAGCCAGACCCTCTCAGAGTTCCAGTCCCACAACCGTGAGCTGCTTACAGCAGTTATCCAGCGTATCGACCCCAAGACAGGCAACGCCGCCGTTACCATCGGCAAAAGCGAAGCCACCCTGCCCAAGCTTGAGCAGGTTCCCGGTGAGGAGCTGGCCGAGGGTGACCACGTAAAGGTTTACGTTGTAGACGTTAAGGAAACCGAAAAGGGCCCCAAGGTAATGCTTTCCCGCACCCATCCCGGTCTGGTTAAGCGCCTCTTTGAAACCGAGGTTCCCGAGATTTTCGACGGTACCATCGAGATAAAGAGCGTTTCCCGTCAGGCCGGCTCCCGTACCAAGCTGGCCGTTTGGTCTGCCAATCCTGAAATTGACCCCGTTGGCGCCTGCATCGGTCCTCGTGGCGCCCGTGTTAACACCATCGTTGAAGAGCTGGCAGGAGAGAAGATTGATATCGTAAAGTATTCAGAGGACCCCGTTGCCTTCATCAGTGAGGCGCTGTCCCCCTCCAAGGTAGTATCGGTTGAGATACTCAGCGAGGACCCCAAGGCCGCAAAGGTCACCGTTCCCGATTCACAGCTTTCTTTGGCTATCGGTAACAAGGGTCAGAACGTACGCCTTGCCGCCAAGCTTACAGGCTGGAAGATAGACATCCGCCCCGAAAGCGGCTTCTACGGCGAGGACGAATAAAATCCCAAACATAGGGGAGGTAAATTTATGCAGCAGAAAAAAATACCTATGCGCCAGTGCGGCGGCTGTGGTGAAATGAAGCCCAAGCGTGAGCTGGTGCGGGTGGTCAAATCCCCCGAGGGTGAAATATCTCTGGATTTAACCTCACGCAAAAACGGCCGAGGCTCATACATCTGCAAAAGCATAGAATGCTTTGAAAAGGCGATAAAACGCAAAAGCTTCGAGCGTGCCTTCGGCGTGAAAATCCCGGAGGAAACCGTTCAGAATATAATAAAGGAGCTTGAAAGTGAATAACGATCCCGTGCTTACCCTTTTAGGCTTTGCCGCCAAGGCAGGCAGGCTGTCCTACGGCACCCACGCTACCGAGTGGGCCATAACCGCAAAAAAAGCCAATCTTGTCTGTGTGGCGTCTGATATTTCGGAAAAAAGCAAAAAGGAAATACGTTTTAAGGCCGATAAACAAGGCATCCCCGTTACCGAGCTTCAAGGCACCGACTCTGCTACCCTTTCCCAAAGAATAGGGAAGAGGTGCGGCATCGTGGCCGTAAATGATGAGGGCTTTGCAGAGTCCATTCTCAAAAAGATATGAAGGAGGAAATAGCCCATGCTGGAAAAATATAAAATTAATTCGGCCGCTGCCGATTTTAAATCTACAGTTAAAGAAGTTGCGGCTGTTATCAAAACCTACACAGGCACCGAGAAAAAGTCGGGCGCTGTGCTTACTACCGAGGAAATCAACGTTCTTTTCTCTGCTATGACAATAAACAATGCAGTAGAAAGCTTTGATGAATACTTTTCTATGGGTAAAGCTGCCCGTGAAGAGGCCGACAAGGCCAAAAAGGCTAAAAAAGATCAGAATCTTGCCGCCCAGATGGCGATTCTTGAGCAGTTAAAGGCCGCTCAGGAGGCCGAAATGGCCGCCAAGCGTGCCGCAAAGGCCAAGGCCGAGGGTAAAACCGAGGAGGCCCCCAAGGCAGAGCCTAAAAAGCCCGAACCTAAGAAGGAAGAAGCGCCCAAGGCTGAGCCTAAGAAGGAGGCTCCCAAGAAGGCTGAGCCCAAGAAAGCAGAGCCCGAAAAGCAGGAGCCCAAGGCACACAAGCCCTCTGATCCCAAGCCCTTCGAGGCAAGAAAGAAGGAGGACCGTCCTGCAGGCGCCGCCCCCAACCGTGGACCTGCCGAGCGTCGTACCGTTGATACCCGTTTCTCCAATGTTGATATGGAGAAGTACAACGAAAAGTATGAAAATATCGCTCCTGCCAACTCTATGAAGGATAATGCCCAGAGAAAGCAGAAGATAAATCAGAAGTCGCAGAACTATCGCCGTCAGGAGAAATCCAAGAAGGAGATTGAGGCCGAGAAGATGCGCCGTATTCAGCTTGAGCGCATTAAGAAGACCCCCATTACCGTAACCGTCGGCGATGAGATAACCGTTGGTGAGCTGGCCGCCGCAATGAAGAAGACCGCCGCCGAGGTTATTAAGGAGCTGTTGAAGCTTGGTATGATGGCTTCTGTTAATCAGACAATCGACTACGATACCGCTGAAATCGTTGTTACCGAAATGGGCGCTAAAATCGAGCGTGCCGTTGTGGTAACCATCGAGGAACAGATTATGGATGAGTTTGAGGATACCGAAGAGAATCTTCTCCCCAGAAGCCCCGTTGTTGTGGTTATGGGTCACGTTGACCACGGTAAGACCTCTCTGCTGGA
>JAGAPN010000034.1 GCA_017623235.1 Clostridia bacterium
CAGAAGCAGTATGAGTGGATAACCATAGAGAGAGGGGACTCATTTTTAGGCGAGGCCGAAATTACAAAAAACGGCAACACCGTGGTTTACGAATGCACCTTCCCCTGGTCGTATTACGGTAATAATCACGACATAGCAAACGGTCATACCTTGGCCGCCTGCATTTCCTTCTTCCTTGCAAACGGCATCGACAGCGGCATACCTGAAAACGGCACCTTCCTGGGGTCTGTTTCGCTGGGTAAAAGGATAGAAGGCAAGCTTTCCTATCCTCGATTTGTGTTAGCAGGAGGCCCGAATGACCTGCAGACCTCCGTCTCCGAAGGGGAGAATGCATCGCAAAAGGAGCCCTTTTCCCATTCTTTCGAGGTTATAATTTACAGCGTCTCGGGCGCCGTTATTCTGGTTGCCATCGCCATCATCATCACCGCAATAGTGATTAAAAAAAGAACAAAGCAGACACATTAATTCTGCATTAAAAAAGCTTCCCCGAGGGGAAGCTTTTTGATTATTTACAGTCTTCGGTTAAGAACCAAACTGCGGTTTTTGCGGTTTCATTAGCGGGCTTACCTGCCGATGCGTAGTCGGTAACCAGCATCTTTTCGCCGTTCTTAAGGGGAACGGTAACGGCAACCAGAGCCTCATAGGGCAGGTCACCCTTATAGGCCTCAACGGCTACTACACCGTCGGTTTCTTCAACCGAAATGGGGGTGTCAAGGCTATAACCCAGACGAGCCTCCTGTGCCAGCATAATGGGGCCGCGCTGGAGAGCGATATGGTATTTAGCCAGGGGGTCCTCCTCGTCGTAGTTGGGGATAACGCTGGTAAGGTCACCCTCAACCGAAACCTGCTTGTTCATCAGCACCATACTGCCGTAGGGGAAGGGACGAATGGCGTAGGTGTTCATATCCAGGGCTATGGAAACGGTATCTCCTGCCTGCCAGGTGCGGGTAATGGCGATGTAGCCGGGAACGGCGGAAAGGGCCTGACCGTTTACTGCCAGGGAGGTGGTACGGCTCCACTCGGGATTGCGGACGTAAAGGGTGAATTCCTCAGCCTTTTCGGGGTTTACCGTAACGGTAACCTTGCCGCAGGCGGGGAAGCAGGTGTCTATCTTAATATTAACGGGGTTGCCCGACAGCAGGGCGGTGTTGAATTCGCCTGCAAAGAAGAGGTTAAGGGTCAGACCGTCCTTGGCGGTAAGAAGAGCCGCCTTGGGGGCAAGGCCTATACCTGCCGAGCCGATGCAGGCGCAGCAGCCGTAATATCCGCCGCCCTCGCCCTTGGTTTCCTGGTAGCCGCCGATGGCGATACCCTTAATGCTGGCGGTAAGGGGGTTGTAGCTGAAGAAGGGCAGGGGAAGCTTAACCTCGGGAAGCTCCTGGCCGTAGCCCGAATTTTTATCAATAACCTTGTCGGTGTTAACCGAGCCGAGATAAGCGTTGTAATAAGAGCGCTCGAAGGCGTCGATATATTTGGGGTCACCCGTCAGAAGGTTAAGCTGATAGAAGAACTTCATCAGGGTAACGGTAACGCAGGTTTCCTGCATAATGTGGAAATTGGTGGTGTTGGCCTGACGGTATTTGGAGCCGTCAAAAAGCTCGTGGGTACAGCCGCAGCAGCCGATAACGGTGAAATCGTCCTCCAAAATAAGGTCACCGAAGTTGATAACGGCGGTCTTGTACCACTCCTCACCGGTAACACGGTAAAGCTCCAAAAGGCCCTCGAAGCAGGAGGTCATTTCATAAGCCTTGGTGGCGGGGTACTGGTAGAGCTTTAACTGCTTTGCCTCGGCCAGACGGAAGAGGTTTTCAATAGAGGTGCCGCCCTCGCCTGCGATGTAGTTGGCAAAATCAAGATACTCCTGCTTGCCTGTCAGGGAGTAGAGTCTTACAATAGGCTCCAGCACCGAGGAGGAGTTCATACCTCTCCAGTGGCGGGTGGCCTTAACGATGCGCTTCTTGCCCTCGCTTTCGGGGCCGATTTTGGTCATAATATAATCTACCTGGCGGCACATAGAGGTGATTACCTGCTGATAAAGCTCCTCGTCCTCACAGATTTCCAGGAAATACTGCATACCAAGCAGAACGTATTTACGGCTCCACATATCCCAGCCCGTAAGCTCGTCCCCGATGGGGTAGGCCGAAATGCGGCCGTAGGCGTCCTGTGTGGACATCATATCCTTAACGGCAAAGGCCAGGGTGCTATACAGCTCGGGATTTTTGGTGTAGGAATATACAAGGCAGGCGCCTCGCATCATTTTGCCCCAATATTCGCCTCTCCAGGCATAGTCGGAGTCGGCGGCAGGGTCCTGACGGAACTGGTCAACAAATACCTTCCAGCGGAAGGGGTCGTTTACCTGATTTTCCTCGATAAACTTTGCGGTCTTCTCGGTAATGTCGGTAAAGGCAAAGCTATTTCGGTAATCGGCGAAGAAGGTGTCGGTAAAATTACGGGGATAATTTGCGGTGCGTTCTTTATAAAAATTTATCATAGGAAAATCCTCCTTTTCAAGTGGATAATAGCATATAGAAAATAAAAAATCAACAAGAAAAATTCGTTCTTGACAAAGATGTATAATTTTGATATAATCTCCTATGCTATTGGCAAATATTCTGCCCTTAGCTCCTTGCTCTGCCACGGTTGGCAGGGCCATTATTGACCATAAGGAGGTGCAACAAATGACAAATAAGTATGAGGCTTGCATGATCTTTTCCGTAGCTGGTGGCGAAGAGTCTGTTACCGCTCTTAAGGATAAGTTCAATGCACTGATAGCTGAAAACGGAACTGTTGTGAACGTTGACGAATGGGGTAAGCGTAAGTTGGCTTATCTTATCGACGATGAGGCAGAAGGTTACTATGTTTTCACTACTTTCGAGAGCGCTCCCGAGTTCCCTGCAGAGCTTGAAAGAGTTGCCGGCATTACCGAAGGTGTTCTTCGCATTATGACCACTAAAAAATAATTTGGAGGATTAGAAGATATGTTCAATCTTGTTGTTTTAACAGGAAGACTTACAGCCGACCCCGAGCTTCGCTATACTGCGAACAATACGCCGGTAACCTCATTCTCCATTGCAGTTTCCCGCCGCTATAAGGCAGGCGAACAGGCCGAGGCCGATTTTATTAACATCGTTGCCTGGCGCCAGACTGCAGAATTCGTAAGCAAGTACTTCCAGAAGGGAAGTATGATCGGCATTGAGGGCTCTATTCAGACCCGTCGTTATGTCGATAAGGACACCGGCAAAAACCGCACCGCATTTGAGGTTGTTGCAAACAACGTTCAGTTTGTAGAGTCAAAGCGCGATGCTGCGGCAGCACCCGCTGTAGAGGGCCAGCAGAGCTTCTCTAACGCAGGCGCAAACGATTTCACCGATCTCTCGGGCACGACCGATGATGATTTGCCGTTTTAATTTTTAACTTTTAAGCGATTTATTCGCTATGCTTTTATGCCCTATTCTATAAAGGAGGCGTCAAAATGGAAAACAGACCTATGCGCAGAAAGCCCCACAAGAAGGTTTGCCACTTCTGTGTAGACCGTGTTGAGGTTATCGATTATAAGGACGTAGCTCGTCTTCGTAAGTTCATTTCCGAGCGTGCGAAGATTCTGCCCCGCCGTGCAACCGGCACCTGTGCTGCTCACCAGAGAGCTCTCACATCTGCTATCAAGCGTGCACGTCAGGTAGCATTACTGCCCTACGTTAACGACTAAAAAAAGACCCTTCGGAAGAAGGGTCTTTTTTAATGCAGAGTGCAAAATGCAAAATGCA
>JAGAPN010000035.1 GCA_017623235.1 Clostridia bacterium
TCTCGTTAGAACTCAAGGTGATGCGATGACAGGTAGATGCCCGAAACCGCACGGTTAAAGGCTTTTTGGAAGATTGACTTCCGTTTGACGAAGAAGATTTCGAGTCAGCCCCGTTATGACCACTTCGATACGTCTCCATATAAATTGCTTTATTATTATATTGGCTTCGGCTCATAAAGTCAAGGAAATTTACAAATAAATTTCAAAAAAACATTGACAAAAAATTATAATGTGTTATAATAATCAAGCTGCGATAAATTTGGGCCATTAGCTCAGTTGGTTAGAGCAACCGGCTCATAACCGGTCGGTCCGGGGTTCGAGTCCCTGATGGCCCACCATTTCCAAATTTATCATAGGGGCGTAGTTAAACGGTTTAACAGTGGTCTCCAAAACCATCAAAGAGGGTTCGACTCCTTCCGCCCCTGCCAAAAAAGCACAACCTTTCGGTTGTGCTTTTTTAATATTTTGGTAAATTATGTTTACATTCCGTTTTTATTTTTTGGGGGATGGTATGATATAATTGTTATAGGGCATAATGTTATATATGAAATCGGGATGGTGGCTTATATGAAGAAATCTGTTAAAAAGGCTATGGTTGGAATCGGTGTGACTGCGGCGGTTTCGGCGCTGGCTGCCGGAATTCATCATATCACCTCAAGATATCTGGTAAAATTGGCCATAAGTCGTCAGGTACCGAAAAGGGTTCAGAAGGATAAGGAGCGCCTGCTTTCCTCTTCGGAAATAAGCGACGTTGTAACTACCCTATCCGAGGCAGCTCAAAGCCTAGAAGCTATAGAGCATGAAACCGTAGAACTGACGGCCGAGGATGGCACTAACCTTATAGGCCACTGGTTTTACGGAGATAACCCCAAGAGAGTTATTGTTGCTATGCACGGCTGGAGGTCCTCCTGGAGCCAGGATTTTGGCGCTATCGCCCCCTTCTGGCTGGCGCAGGGCTGTGCCGTGCTGTTTGCAGAGCAGAGAGGCCAGGGAAAAAGCGGCGGAGAATATATGGGCTTCGGGCTTCTGGAAAGATTTGACTGCCTAGAATGGATAAAATGGGCAGATAAAACCACCGAAGGGAAACTGCCGATATATTTAGGCGGAATTTCTATGGGGGCTACCACCGTATTAATGGCATCAGGCCTGGAACTGCCCGAAAGCGTTCGTGGTGTGATTGCCGATTGTGGTTTTACCTCACCCCGGGCTATATGGAAGCACGTGGTGGAAACCAACCTACACCTTCCCTACAGCATATACAGCAGCGCCGCCAGGGATATCTGCCAAAAGCACATCCAGGTAGAAAACGACAACTATTCCACTACCGATGCTCTGCAAAGCTGCAAATTGCCTGTGCTTTTTATTCACGGCACCGACGACCACTTTGTACCCGCCGAAATGACCTATGAAAATTACAGAGCCTATAACGGCCGGAAAAGGTTATTCGTAGTACCGGGAGCCGAACATGGTATGAGTTATTTTATAGACCGTGAGGGCTACGAAAAAGAACTGATTGCCTTCTGGCAAGAATATGATGGGGCACGATAATTATCGTGCCCTTTTTGTGTCATAAAAGCAGCTGCCTCATATAATGTCATAGAAGCACAGTAATGCTCTGCTTCAATATTTATACGGAGGTAATTTTATGGCTGAAGCAACAAATATCAGCGAGACAAACAAGAATTTTAAAGAAGCCGTCTGTATCGATGCAGGCAGAGTATTTGATTCCTGCTGTGATAGAGATTGCCTTGAGGATTTAAGGGTTTACTTTAACGGGGAAGGTCAGGACATTCTGCAGAATGCGGCAAGTGTGAGGATAAAATCCGCCGAAGTTATTGATGTACTTATTGACGTTGAGCCCGTAAATTTTAACCGTGGCTTTTACTCCTGTGACCTGACCTTTTTCTTTGTGGTCGGGGTTGAGGTATTTACCAACCCTCACAGCTGTCCCATCGAGATAAAGGGCATTTCTATCTTTAACAAAAAGGTTATTCTTTACGGCAGCTGCGGAAACGTGCGCACCTTCAGTAACCTCAATTACGAGGATCCTGTAGACAATTGCGGCAGTCGCAGTCTTAACTCCCCGAAATGCGTAGTTCAGGCGGTAGACCCCATAGCCCTTTCCTCCCGTCTTGGCGACTACAGAGAAAGCTTTGACAACGTTGGTATGATACCCGCAGGAGTAATCCGTTACATCGGCGGACCTATCGTTACCGACCTTCCCGACGGCAGTCCCGTAGTATACGTTACCCTTGGCCTTTTCACCATAGTTCAGCTCATCAGAAACGTACAGATGCTGGTACCTGTATATGATTTCTGTATTCCTGAAAAGCAGTGCGACAACACCGCCGACCAGCCCTGCGACATATTCAGAAAAATCAAATTCCCCACAGGAGACTTCTTCCCCGGTGACTGCAAGCCCGAGGACAAAGATTGGGGCTGCGGTTGCGGAAGATAAAATAAAAAAGAGATGTGTAAAAACACATCTCTTTAATTTTATTTAAGACTTGAGATATCAAGGCCGTCGAAGCCCTCGAAGAAGGGACGGATAAGGGCTTTCATCTCCTCAATTCCCCCTACCCTGTCGCTCTCAAAATTAAGAGGCATTACAGGGTCGTGAACGCTGAGGCGAAGCAGGAACCAACCATCCTTAACCGATACTCTGATGCCTTCTCTGTTATCGTCAGCAACCGTAAATGTTTCAGGCTTAGAGGCAACGTAGGCATCCAGCTCATCAATTACACGAAGGCCGTAGGTCTTGAAGTTCTCTACTGTAATATTAAAGCGACATTCAAACTCTTCCGCGGGGCATTTAAGGGCCGCAATACTCTTATTTATATCTCTGCCACGGCCCAGCTCAATAATAATTTTAGTGATAAGGTAGGCACCGTCATCAAGGAAATAATTCTCCTTTAATGCGGCGTGACCCGAGGTTTCAATAGCCAGGGGGCAATCAATGCCCTGTTCGCACAGCTCAACAGCCTTATCAATAACGTTCTTGTAACCACGTCTGTAGCGGTAGTGCTTGCAACCCAGCTCATCTTCAATAAAGGTCTTAAGGCCGTCAGAGGTAACCGAATCGGTAACAATGGTGGCACCCCTTCGGCCCTGCGTTGCAATAATTGCGGCCAGGGCGATAAGACGGTTGCGGTTTATCTCCTCACCGGTGGAATCCACACAGCCTGCACGGTCGACGTCGGTATCAAAAATTATACCGAAATCGGCGCCGCTTTCCTTTACGGCATCGGTGATGCTCTGCATTGCCACCTTATCCTCGGGATTTGGGATGTGGCCGGGGAACATACCGTCGGGCTCTAAATAACGGGAGCCCGAAACGTCGGCACCAAGGGGCGCCAACACATCGGTGGCGTAAAAGCCACCCACACCGTTGCCTGCGTCGACTACAATATGGTAGCCCGAAAGGGGCTTTTCGGTTTCGCTCTTACCTACCGCCTTGCAAATCATACTGCGAAGGCCTGCGGCGTACTGCTTCATATAATCAACCTGTTTGCAGGTTGCGCCGTCACAGGTGGGGAAATCACCCTTATCTGCTATATCAACGATTTCGGAAAGCTGACCGCTCTCCAGACCGCCCTCACGGGTAAAGAACTTAAGGCCGTTTCTGTCAAAGGGGTGGTGGCTGGCGGTTATCTGTACGGCGCCCCAGGTATTAAGGTCTACAGTAGTCATAAACATAGCGGGGGTGGAGGCCAGGCCGCAATCAAGCACCTGCACTCCCCTATCGCCGAGAGCCTTAATTACCGCCGCAGAAATGCGGGAAGCCGAAATACGTGAATCGTGGCCTACGGCAATAGTAAGCTCCTCTGTGGCCACACCGTTCCTTTGGGCAAGCCAGAGGGCAAAGGCCGAGGTTATATCATAAACCGCTTCATCGGTAAGATTTACCGCTTTTCCGCCAAGGTCGGAGGCAACGCCTCTGATATCTGTACCACTTTTAAGTTCTTTGTAAGACATAATACTTTTCCTTTTCTGAAATTATCCGCCAAAGAAGTAGCCTGCAGCAACAAACCCGATGACCACCAGCAATATACCTATAGCGGTAAGGGCAGCTGATTTAAAAAACAGATTTAAGCTTCTTTTGCGATTTTTATTTTTTTCTTGCATAACCCACCTCCCGTTGTACGAGGTGATTATGCCCTTTTTACATAAAATATATACGATGGAGGCCGTTTATGAGAATACTCAGTTCAGGCGAGGACAAATATATAACTATCCACAGAGTAAAGGCCACAGAGGTAAGCCGAATGGCACACCTTATTTTTGATTTTCCCGACCTTTGCAGTCTGATAGGCGGCGCCGTTCAGCTAAAAAAACGAGCATTTTTTATAGAGAACAGCAGGCTTTATCGCATAGGGGAAAAATACCGTCTGATAATAGAATTCAGCGCCTCTGCGCCCAAAACCTTTTTAGGCATAAGAGAATATGCCGACGGAATTTTTTGTTCATCCGTAAAGGTGGCGGCCACCGAGGAATACGGCCGTCTGCTGCTTTCAAGCGGTGCCGTTGAGGCCTTGCAGGGTTTAGAGTGATTTAATGGCCTTTACGGTTGCAGGAACATCCTCTGCGGAGAAAATATAGTTACCTGCTACCAGCACCGATACGCCTGCGGCAACGGCCATAGGAGCGGTTTCGGCGTTTATGCCGCCGTCAATTTCAATCTCAAGGCTTAAGCCCTGACGGGCGGCCTCACGACGAAGAGCCTCCACCTTAGGCAGAGAATCGGGCATAAACTTTTGTCCGCCAAAGCCCGGCTCTACCGACATCACAAGCACCATATCGCAAAGTGGCAGATACTCAAATATAGCCTCTGCAGGTGTTGCAGGCTTTATGGTAAGGCAAGACTTGCAACCAAGCTCTCTTATCTCCTTCAGGGTTGCGGCAACGTCAGAGCCTGCCTCATAATGAAAGCCCAGCCAATCGGCCACGGTGGCAAACTCCTTTATATACCTATGAGGACGGTCTATCATAAGATGAACGTCCAAAGGAATATTTGTATGGGCCTTAATAGATTTAATAACCGGCACACCTAAGGAAATATTTGGTACAAAAATGCCGTCCATAACGTCGAGATGCAGCATATCTACACCCGACGCCTCAAACTGTGGCAATATTTCCTTAAGTGTTAAAAAATCGGCCGTTAAAACCGAAGGAGAAAGCTTTACCATAATGCACCTCTGGATATATTTTTGATACAAATATTATAATTCAACCGAACACTGTTGTCAACGGGAAGGATAATATAAATCAGCAATAAGGTAGTATTTTAACATCTGTCTGAGGCAATAAAAATGATTTATTCTTCTTGACTTGGCGGGAAATTAATGTTATAATCCGATTATCTGGTTTTGCAAACCATATATTTTAGATTTAAATACCATTACCGTGAGGTGTAATATGAATTATAAAATAATAGCCGATTCCTCTGCAGACCTTTCGGCGCTTTCTGGTTGTTCCTTCAGTTCAGTACCTCTGAAGATTATAACCGTCCACAAAGAATACGTAGATGATGCCGCTCTTGATGTTTCCCAAATGATTGATGACCTTAGAAAATACAAGGGCGTATCTCGTTCCTCCTGCCCCAATGTGCAGGATTGGCTGACCGCCTTCGGCGACAGCGAGGCTATCTTTTGCGTGACAATTACCAGCGGTCTTTCGGGTAGCTATAACTCTGCCTGTCTTGCGTTAAACGATTATCTTGAGGCCCACCCCCACCGCAAGGGTCTGGTAATAGATTCCCTGTCGGTAGGACCCGAAAGCTCCCTGATAATAGAAAAGCTTTGTCAGCTTATAAATGAGGGCGCAGAGTTTGAAGATATCTGTAATACAATAACGGAATACAAAAAAACGACACACTTGATATTTTGCCTCGATTCCCTGAAAAATCTTGCGGGCAACGGCCGGGTCAGCCCTGCCGTAGCTAAAATTGCAGGGCTGCTTGGTATACGTATCGTGGGCAAGGCCAGCAACGAGGGCACTCTGGAAATTACCGACAAGGCTCGCGGCGCCGATAAGGCTTTGGCAACCATTTACAAGAATATGAAGGCATCCGGCTATAGCGGCGGGAGGGTTCACATCCACCATTGTGAAAATCCAGAGGCCGCAGAGATTATAGTAAATATGGTTAAAGGCGACTACCCCGAGGCGGAAATTACAGTAAGACAGACCCGAGGCCTTTGTAGCTTCTACGCAGAATCAAAGGGCCTGCTGATAGGCTTTGAGGGTGACGGTAAACAATAAAAAGACGGCTACGTGTTACGTAGCCGTCTTTTTATTCCCAGGCGGGGCCCATATACATTTTATCAGGCAGAGCGACTCCCTTGGGCGGTAAAGCCATAGCAAAGGGTGTGGTAAATTCCGAATTTAGGTGTATTTCCTCGGTAACGGTATTATCGTCGGATAGGGCAATACAGCCCTTATCCCCCACCTTTAATACGTGATTGGCAAAAATATCCTCATAAAGGGTACTAAAGGAAAAGTGAGGAATGTCCTTCAGAAGCTCCTCACGCTTTTCAAGATATTGGGGCAGAGTCTTATGCTCAAGCTCGGCAAAAGCTTTACCCTCTATGTTATAAAATACGGTTTTAAACCCTGACCTGCCGTAGTATCCGAAAAGGGACTCGGTAGCAGGCTTTAATATAAGCACCTCACCCTGCTCCTCTGCCTCACAGATTACCTGCTCTAAAAGGCGGGACATAAAGCCCCTACCTCTATAATCGGGGTGGGTGGCGGCGGCATAGATATACTTCGCCTGCAGTACACCGTCCTCTGTATATATCCTGCCGTCAAACAAATAAAGCATACTGACAATGCGGCCGTCGGACAGAAGATACCGACAACAACCGTCAAAATATTTTTCAGTAAGATTTTCGGCAAATTCGGCAGGGTCCTCGGGGAAACAGAGCCTATAAAGCTCCGTTACCTGCTTTTTAAGCATCAAAGCGCATCACCTTTATAAATAAGACTGTATTTTTCCAAAAGAATTTCAGGCTTATATGAAAGCTTGGCCTTTCTAAGGCCCTCAAGCCCCAAATCATCCTCACGGTTGATATATTTATAATCACCCAGGGCATTTGCGGCAAATTCTCGGTTTATCAGGGTATAAGCGGTAGCAAAATCCTTATCGGCCTTTTCGTAATGAACGTCAAAGGCTAAGGAGTTTATAGGAGAGCCCAAGGTTATGGCTACTACCCTGTCCTCAACCCTGATAAGGGCGCCCTTATATTCAATTCCTTCATCAGAAGCGAGGATTTCCCGCAGGGCCTTTTTCTCGGCCTTAAGACCATCGTCCTCGGCAATTCCCCTATCCTCATACCATTTATCCGAAAAGGTTATAAAATCCTTCTCATTATCCCGGCATAATGGCTCATAGCTCCAATTATACTTTTTAGAAAAGGCTGAAATATGATTTCTTTTGGAATGATATTTTTTACCTGCCAGGGTAGCAAGGTCTTCACGCAGATAAATATAATCAAAATTATCCCTTTCGGGTATCATTTCATATTCAAAGCCCTGCTCCAGGAAACTTGTAAGCCGTTTACCCTGGCTGGTCCAAAGGTTGGGCTGAATTCCCTTTTCTCTGCAGTAGTCAAAAATAAGGGACATACCGTAGTTCAGGTCCCCGTAGGGCAGTGAAAAAACGTAGCCCTCGCCGTCATCGGTACGGCTGCGGAAGATAAGGGTTTTATCGTCCATATAATATTTATTTTCATATACCCGTTTCCAGATATATATGTTCATAAAGTTCATTTCACAAGAAAGTTCGCCCTCATCGTAGAAGAATCGGGCGAATTTTTTGTAATCATGCAGCTGTGGACTTATAAATTCAATCATTTATCAGATGTCCTTTTTTATAATATCCTCGTAGGTTTCGCGCTCTATTATAACCCTGGGATTTCCTCCCGACACCATAACGGCGGCAGGACGGGGCAGACGGTTATAGTTGCTTGCCATAGAATAGTTGTAGGCCCCTGTTGCAAGCACGGCAAGGGTATCACCTACCTGGGGGGTCTGAATCTTGGTATGCTCCTGTATAAGGTCGCCGCTTTCACAGCATTTGCCTGCAATGGTGGCGGTAAAATCACGAGGCTTGTCCGCCTTGTTAGCAACGACAGCCTCATACTCGGCGCCATACAGAGCGTAACGGGGGTTATCGGCCATACCGCCGTCTACAGATACGTAGGTGCGGATATCCTTAATGGTCTTTACCACCCCTATTTTATAAAGGGTAAGGGTGGAGGCATCCAGGATAGACCGTCCAGGCTCGATGGAGAGAGAAGGCAAGGGGAAGTCGTACCTCTCACAGGCTAACTTAACGTTTTCGCACAGAATTTTTATATCGGTATCCTTTTCGGTGGGGATATCCTTTTCGGTGTATTTAATGCCGTAGCCGCCGCCGAAATTTATCTCCTTTAAGGTAATGCCGAAGGTATCTCTGATGTCTGTCGCCAGTTTTACCATAATATCTGCCGCATCTATAAAGGGTTGGGTTTCAAATATCTGGGAGCCTATATGACAGTGTATACCAACCAGGCTGATATTATCCATAGCGGATGCAATTTTCACAGCCTCCATAGCCTCGCCGTTTTCCAGAGCAAAGCCAAACTTACAGTCTATCTGGCCCGTCTGAATATACTCGTGGGTGTGGCAATCAATACCCGGCTTTATGCGGAAAAGCACCGAGGGCTTTTTGCCCTTCTCCCCTGCCAGGTCGTTAAGAGTATATAGTTCATAAATATTGTCAACTATTATACGGCCAACGCCGCTGTCCAGCGCAAAGGCAAGCTCATCGGGAGTCTTGTTATTGCCGTGAAATCCGATTTTTTCTGCAGGAAAGCCTGCGGCAAGAGCGGTATAAAGCTCACCGCCCGACACCACGTCGGCACAAAGGCCCTCGCTGTCAACCAGGCGGTACATCTCCTTACAGGAAAAGGCCTTGCTGGCATAATAAACCTTGCAGGGTAAGGAATAATTTTTTTCAAAGGCCTCCCTAAAGCTTCGGCAGTTGCCTCTTATATCATCCTCATCAAAGACGTAAAGGGGCGTACCGAAACGGGACGCCAGCTCCACCGTATCGGCCCCACCCAGGGTAAGATGCCCTTTTTCATTAACGGAATAGCGATTTGTAAGCATTTTTATCCTCGCAGTTGTTCAATTATTTCTTTTATTTTGTCGCATCCCTGCCCCGTCTGAGCTGAAAAAGGTATTATCTCAACGCTGTTATCAAGATAACCCTCCAGCTCGGTTTCGATAAGGGCCAGGCGCTGTGCGTACTCGGTTTTATTAAGCTTGTCACTTTTGGTAAGTACGATATGATACTTAATATCCATAGCCTGCATAAAATCAAGCATAGAGATATCAAAATCGGTGGCGGGATGGCGCATATCAATAAGGGAGAAAACACATTTTATATTTCTGCCCGATTTAAAATAGCCCTCCATAAGGTCGGACCAACGGGTACGCTCAGCAAAAGGGACCTTGGCGTAGCCGAAGCCCGGAAGGTCGACAATGCGGATATTGTCAGCCCTGTAAAAGTTTACGGTAACCGTTTTACCCGGCTTACCGCTGACACGGGCCAGGCTTTTGCGGCCTGTCAGCTTGTTTATAAGGGAGGATTTACCCACATTGGACCTGCCCGAAAAGCAAAATTCGGGCAAATCGGACTCGGTAAGCTGCTCAAAGGTACCAAAGGCCTTTTCGAAATAGGTGTTATTAAAATTCATAAAGCTCACCTACTGACTTATAGTGTTGGCCGCTTTAACTGCAGGTTGTACCGAAGCGGGAATAAAGGGCTTTTCATCGGCCTTTTCGGGCAGGCGGACAAGGGCCCCATTTATTACTGTTTCCACGTTATCGGCAATTATAAAGTTAAGCTTTTCAGCCACGGTCTTATCAATATCGGCAAGGTCGGGCTCGTTGGCCTTGGGAATAAATACGGTTTTAATCCCTGCGCGGTAGGCGGCCATGGTTTTCTCCTTAAGTCCGCCTATAGGCAGTACCCTACCCTTTATGGTTACCTCACCCGTCATAGCCACGTCACGACGGACAGGTATACCCGTCAGAGCAGACACCAGGGCGGTGGTAATGGTAACGCCTGCGCTGGGGCCATCCTTGGGAACGGCATTTTCGGTAGCGTGTATATGAATATCACGGTTTTTATAAAAATCGGGGGCTATAAAATATTTATCGGCATTGGCGCGGGCGAAGGAAACTGCCGCCTTGGCAGACTCCTGCATAACCTCACCCAGGGAGCCCGTAAGCTCAAGCTTGCCGGTACCCTCCATTACCGACACCTCAAGCTGCATCAGCTCGCCGCCTACAGAGGTCCAGGCAAGACCGTTTATAATGCCAACCTCGTCACGGTCCAGAAGGCTTTCGGGACGGTATTTGCGGTTACCCAGCATTTCGGCTACCGTCGCAGAGGTTATTCTTACCGATTTAGCCTCTTTAGAGGCAATCTTCTTTGCGGTCTTACGGCAAAGGGTGGCTATTGTTCTCTCCAGCCTTCTTACTCCTGCCTCACGGGTATAAAAATCAATAAGGTCGTAAAGCGCCTCGTCGGTTATTCTTATCTGACGACCGTTCATTCCGTGGTTTAAAACCTCTTTTTTAACCAGATGCTTCTTGGCTATTTGGAACTTTTCCTCACGGGTATAGGAGGAAAGCTCAATAAGCTCCATACGGTCCAGCAGAGGGGCAGGAATGGCCGATGCATCGTTAGCGGTGGTAATAAATACTACACGGCTAAGGTCATAGGGCATATCAATATAGTGGTCGGTAAAGGTGTTGTTCTGCTCCTTATCAAGTACCTCGAGAAGAGCGGCAGAGGGGTCACCCTTATAGTCGTTTGCCAGCTTGTCGATTTCATCCAGCAGCAGTACGGGGTTGCCTGTGCCTGCCTGCTTTAAGGCGCTGATTATTTTACCCGGCATTGCGCCGATATAGGTTTTACGGTGACCCCTTATTTCGGCCTCATCACGAACACCGCCCAGGGAGATGCGGGCATAGCTTCTGCCCATACACTCGGCAATGGCCTTACCGATAGAGGTTTTACCTACACCGGGAGGGCCCACAAGGCAGATTATCTGCCCTTTAATGTTGGGGTTAAGGTCGTAAACCGAAAGCTGCTCTATAATACGCTCTTTCACCTTTTCCATACCGTAAAAATCACGGTCGAGGATTTCTGCGGCACGGGATATGGGCACGTACTTGTCGGAATAGTTTTCCCAAGGAAGCTCAAGGCAGGCATCAAGATAGCCTCTGACCACAGTTGCCTCGTGGGAGCCCTGGGGCATTTTTTGCATCTTTTGCAGCTCAATTTCCAGCTTTCTTTTTACCTCACGGGGGGCGAGGAGCATATCTATTTTATTGCTGTACTCCTGTATCTCGTCCTCGGTAGTATCACCGTAAAGCTCATAGTTTATGGCCTTTATCTGCTCACGCAGATAGTATTCACGCTGATTATCATCAATCTGGGTTTTAACCTTTTCACCGATTTTACGGTCAATATCAATTATTTCGCTTTCCTTGCCAAGCAGCTCAAGGGTGATTTTGGCACGGGAAACGGGATTGAGCTGTTCAAGAATAAACTGCTTATCATCCACGGGCACGGGAATATTAAAGGCAATAAAATCAGCCAGGAAGCCCACATCGTCGCTGGAGGCTACCGTTACGGCAATATCGGGGGCCAGTTTTATGCCCTTGGAGGCATAGGAATCAAACTCGGCCCTGATTTTTCTGGCCAAGGTTTCAAGATAGACCTTACGATTGCGCAGAGGGGTATCCTCGCATTTTTCAATTATGGCGGTCATATAGCTGCCGCTGCTGTCGACGCTGAGCATATTGGCACGGTAAAGACCCTCTACCAGCACCTTAACGCTGTCGTCCCCCATACGTAGCACCTGACAAATGCGGGCCACGCAGCCAACTGTATAAAGCTCCTCTTCGCCCGGATTTTCGTCAAAGACGTTTTTCTGGGTAATAAGAAAAATCTTCTGTCCCCTTTCCATAGCGGCGTTAAGGGCCTTAACAGACTTTTTGCGACCAACGTCAAAGTGAAGCATTACCCCGGGGAAGCAGACGAGTCCGCGAAGGGCCAGGGCCGGCATAGAAATTAAATTGTCGGTTAAAATTTCGCTCATTTTATATCTCCAAACAAAAAAGTATAAATTACTCGATTTTATCAATAATAAAATATTATACTATAAATCATTTTTTAATTCAACCGATTATTTCATAAAACGGCTTAAATTTTACACATTATTTACTTGTATACACAGTAAAATTTTGGTATAATTTTTTTGAGGTGATGTTTATGTTTAAAAAATTTGGATTACCGGCAATAATCACCATAGTGCTTTCTGCGGTTTATTATTACCTGGCTCTGCCCGCCTTTAATATTAAATCCGGCTCCCTTTGGACCTTTATTGCATTCATTATTGCCATCTATTTTATATCTATGGGCGTTATTACCGGCTCAATTAAGCTGGCCCAGCTTTTTAAAAGTCAGGACCTTAATTTCAGGCCCATTAGAAAGATTGACATAAGACGGCTGTTCACCAAGCTGAAGGTCGTTATCATTATAGCGGCCTGTGTTATCGGTGTTGGCGCTGCGGCTATCTTTGTATCCTCTTCTCAGATTTTCAACGCCTCTAAGTATCAGCAGATGCTTGATGTTAAGGAATCGGACTTCGGCGAGGATATTGCCGAGCTTCCCCTTTCCCAGATACCTGTAGTTGACCGCGACACGGCCTCCCGTCTGGGCAGCCGTAAGATAGGCGAGGTTGTGGAGCTGGTATCCCAGTTTAACGTATCAAGCTACTACACCCAGATTAACTATCAAAATGAGCCCACAAGGGTTTCTCCTCTGGAATATGCCGATGCCATAAAGTGGTTTACCAACCGAGAAGACGGTATCCCCTATTATGTAAAAATTGATATGGCCACCCAGGACACCGAGCTTGTCAGCCTGCCCCAGGGTATGAAATACTCCCCCAGCGAGTTTTTCGGCCGTGACCTTATGCGCCACGTGCGCTTTGCCTACCCCACCAAAATGTTTAATTCTACCTCCTTTGAGATAGACGACCAGGGCAATCCCTACTGGATTATTTCCTGCTACGATTACACTATAGGCTTCCTTGGCGGACGCGACATTACGGGTATTGTAACGGTTAACGCCGTAAACGGCGATATGACCTATTACAGCGTAAACGAGGTTCCGCAGTGGATAGACTGCGTATATCCTGCAAGCGTTGTGCTGACCCAGGCCAATTACTGGGGCTCCTACGTAAACGGTTACTTCAACTCAATTATCTCCCAGAAGAACGTTGTAACCACCACTGAGGGCTACAATTACCTGGCAATAGATGATGACATCTGGGTATATACAGGCATTACCTCCGTGGTATCGGATGAGTCAAATATCGGCTTCCTGCTGGTAAATCTGCGCACCAAAGAGGCTAAAACCTATTCTATAAACGGTGCAGAGGAATATTCCGCTATGGAATCGGCAGAAGGTAAAATTCAGGAAAAGGGCTATACCGCCACCTTCCCCATTCTGGTAAATATTGCTGATACTCCCTCTTACTTCGTAAGTCTTAAGGACAGCGCAGGCTTGGTAAAGGCCTACTCCTTCGTATCGGTAGCCAACTACCAGATAGTTGGTGTTGCAGATACCCTGGCAGGCGCCGAGGCTGAATATCGCAGACTTCTGGCCGAATCGGGCAAGCTGAATGAAAACGGCACCCCGGATGAAAGCCTTATAAAGACGGCCACGGCAAGCATTACCGCAATTTCCTCTGCTGTGGTTGAAGGAAACACCTGTTACTACATTATGCTGGACGGCTATGATGAGGTATTTATCGCAGGGGTTACCCTTAACGACAAGCTTCCCTTTGCAGCAGTCGGCGACAGCCTGACGATAGAATACTTTGAGAGTGCCGACGGTGTTTCGGTAACGGCAATTAAATAATAGCTTAAAACGCCCTGTCGATGACAGGGCGTTTTTTTACTGTGAGTTGTTTGAGCCAATGGTTATTTTGCCGGTATACTCGGAACCGCCGCGGTAAATGGTAACGCTGACGGTCTGACCGGGGTCACACTGGGAAAGGACGTCTGACAGTACCGAATAATGGGTAATGTCGGTGCCGTTGAACTTGGTAATTATATCGCCTCGTTTGATTCCTGCCTCGTCTGCGGGACTGCCGGAGGCTACGCTGTAAACCACCGCACCTACGGGGAAATTGTATTTCTTAAGGGTAGCGGGGTCATACTTTTCGCTGATGGTAATACCGAGATATGGGTCGGGGTCGTATTCCTTGGCGATAAGGCGGTCACAAATATCCTTTACGGTATCCATAGGAATTGCAAAACCCATACCCTCGTAGCTTTCAGACACTATCTTGCTGGAATTTATACCAATAAGCTCACCCTTGATGTTAACCAGAGCGCCGCCCGAATTGCCGGGATTTATAGCGGCATCGGTCTGGATAAGCTCTACCGAGGAGCCCTCACCCGAGTCGGCCACAATGCGGTTAAGGCCGCTGATAATACCGTAGGTCACCGAGCCCATAAAGTTAAGGCCTCCGGGGTTACCTACAGCCGCTACAAACTGACCTGCCTTCAGGCCTTCGGAGGTGCCGACTGTAATGGCGGGCAAATTCTTTGCGTTTATCTTTATAACGGCCAGGTCACAGGAGATATTATAGCCTACCACGGTAGCATCATAGCCTGTATCGGCGTCCGAGCTTAAGAACACCTGGATAGCCGAATTTCGGGAGGCATACTCAATAGCGTTGCTTATTACGTGGTAATTGGTGATGATATAGCCGTCCTCTGTATAAATTACACCCGAGCCCTCACCCGAGGATTCCGAGGTGCCGCCGAAGAAATTATTGACCGACACGGTAGTACGAATACCCACAACGCTGGGGGTAACCTTTTCGGCTACAGCCTCTACGACAGTAGCATCAACGTCCTTGACGCTGATATTAACCGTGCCACCCGCACTCGAATTATCGGGCACAGGGTTATCCTGGGGAAGGTATCTGGTGGCAAAAACAGCGCCACCCAGACCACCGATTACACCAATAACGGCCGACAGCAACACGCTGACCACCACGGTTGCCAGCGAGAAACGAGGCTTGGAGCTTTGGGGCTTCTGCTGTACGGGAGGGGTGTACACGGGAGCCGAGGATGCCGGAGCTGAAAAATTAACCGATTCCTCCGCCCTTTCCTCACTGCCGTCTTCAGTAAAATATTTTTCCAATATTTCGGCGGCCGAGCCCCGGTCTTCATTCTGCGGCTCATTATAAAATCCGCCTTCCGGGGTTACGGTGTAGCCCTCGCTCCCTTCTTCTCCTTTGGGAACAGCCGAATCGAAGCCGTGGAGCTCACCCGATCCGCTACTGATATTTTTTTCATCCATTTTTTCTGCCTCCTTGAAGCTTTGTGATGTTATTATACATAGATGATATGATTTTTATTATAAAATAGTGTGAATGTTTCGTGAACAATTTAAAAAAATGCCGCATAAGCGGCAATTTTTTAAAGGTTATTCTGCTTTTTAGCAGCGGTGAGGGTGTTTTTCATAAGGGTAGCAATGGTCATAGGTCCTACTCCGCCCGGCACGGGGGTAATATATGAAGCTTTGGGCTCAACCTCGGCAAAGTTAACGTCGCCGCACAGTTTGCCGTTTTCCAGCCTGTTTATGCCTACGTCTATAACGACAGCCCCCTCCTTCACCATATCAGCAGTAACGAAATTAGCCCTTCCCACAGCGGCCACAAGAATATCGGCCCTGCGGCAGACCTCTGCCAAATCCTTTGTTCTGGAATGACAAATCGTAACCGTTCCGTTTTTGTGAAGCAGCAGCATTGCCATAGGCTTGCCAACTATATTGGACCTGCCTATCACAACACATTCCTTACCGTTTACGTCAATATTTTCGTATTTAAGCATTTCCATAACGCCCGCAGGGGTGCAGGGAAGGAAATCGTAGTTACCTATCATTATTTTGCCCACGTTCTGGGGGTGGAAGGCGTCTACGTCCTTTTCAGGGACAATGGTATTAATGACGCTTTCCTCATCCAGATGTCGGGGCAGTGGCAACTGACAGAGTATGCCGTGAACTGCAGGGTCTTCATTCAATTTCTTTACAAGCTCGAGCAGCTCCTCCTGGGTAGTTTCTGCAGGAAGGGCATATTTAAAGGATGCAAAGCCCATCTGCTGACAGGCCTTTTCCTTGTTTGCAACGTAAACCTTAGAGGCAGGGTCCTCACCTACGATTATTACTGCCAGACCGGGGGTAATACCCTGTTTTTTAAGTTCCTCTGTTTCGGCGGCAACCTCTGCTTTTACTGCGGCAGAGATAACCTTTCCGTCAATAAGCTTTGCCATAATTATTCCTCCGTCTTTTCTTCGGCTTCATCGGCGGCCTGCTCTTCGGGAGCCTCTTCTTCCTCAAGGGCCTCTTGAGCGGCGGCTACCTCAAAGGCCAGCTCATCCACAAACATAGCCTTGTAGGTCTGGTTTTCGGCAGTGGTTTTCTTCTTGCCGATAATTATAATCAGCATTACCGCGGCAACAATGCAGGCAAGGGCCGACAGCAGGAAGGATACCTTAAAGGGGCCAATCATCAGGCTATCGGTACGCAGCAGCTCAATAATAGCCCTGCCGAAGCCGTACCATACGCAGTAGGAAAGGGCTACCTGACCCGAGAAGCTTCTCTTCTTGGAAATCAGATGCAGCACAAGGGCACCCGTAAGGCACCAAATAGACTCATAAAGGAAGCAGGGGTGAACCAGACCCTCGCCGTATTCGGAAACAATTTTATTGCTGGTCATACCCCACCAGGTGCTGCCTGTAAAATCACCGTAGGCCTCCTGATTCATAAAGTTACCCCAGCGTCCGATACCTTGACCGATAAGAAAACCTACAGAGGCAAGGTCCAGCAAATCAAATATCTTCACCTTGCGGATAAGGGCCATAACAACACCGCCCAGCACGGCGCCGATTACACCTCCGTAAATAGCAAGCCCCGATATACCCGAGCCGCCAAGACCGAAAAATTCGCCGAAGCTTTCCAGCTTTTGGCCGTCGAATATAACGTAGTACGCTCTGGCGCAAAGAATGGCAACGGGTGTGGCCACCAGCACAACGTCCAGCAGGCGGTCAACGTCAATGCCCAGCTTCGGTGCCCTTAAATAGCCGTAAATAATGGCGCAAATAAAGCCGATAGCAATGATAATGCCGTACCAATAAACGTCCCAGCCGTTACCGATAGGTAAGGTAAAGGCCACCGGGTCAAGGGTAAGTTCAATGCCAAAAATAGAAACGTCGTATTTCATTATAATTTTTCCTTTCTTTTAGGGTTTATGACCGAAAGCACCGAAAGCTCTGCCTTTAGGGTGGACAGCCTTCGGATTATATCATCCTCGGTAATATCTTTAAGGATTTCTGCCGTATCAAACAGATTTCCGCCCGATACCGCACAATCAATCATATCCATAACAATGCCCTCGGTTGAATCAAAACGCTTGATAGCATCACCGTAGGCTGATTTTTTCACGGCGTTAAGCAAACGGCCGTCGATACCCTCGGCTATAAGCCTTGATATCTCCTGTTTGATTTCCTCAGCAACCTTTTCGGGGTGGTCAGACTCGCCTTCAAACAGTATTACGGAGTAGCCTCTGCCCTGAAAATATTCGCTGGAAAATTCGTCGCCGATAAGGGCGGAATCCACCAAACGGCGATAAAGCTCTGAGCAATCACCGCAAAGCACCTCCAGCATCAGTCCTGCCACTACCCTTTCCTTTACGGTGGGAGCCTCCTTAAGGTTTTCCTTATATCCCAGGCAGAAGAGGGGCTTTGCCACCTCAAGGCTCTGTTCTACGTAGTGGGCGCTGACCGTAGGAGGCTCGTTAATTTGGGGTTTGCTGAGAATCACCGATTTTTTCGGCTTCATCCCCTCTTCTATCTGCGCCAGCACCTTATCGGTATCAACGTTACCTGCGATACAGATATACATATTTGACGGGTCGTAAAAAGCGTTATAGCAATCGTAAAGCAGTTTATCGGTTATCTGCGCAATAGATTCTACGGTACCTGCAATATCCACCTTAACGGGATGCTCACTATACATTTTATCAAGCATACCGAAAAGCACACGCCAGCCCGGATTATCCTCGTACATTTTTATTTCTTGCCCGATTATACCCTGCTCCTTGGCTACGGTTTCGGCAGTAAAGTAGGGTGACTGCACGAAATCAAGCAAAATATCCAGGTTGGCCTCAAAATTCTTTGTGCAGGAGAAAAGATAGCAGGTACGGTCAAAGGAGGTAAAGGCATTACAGTAGGCGCCCGTTTCGGCAAAACGGGCAAAGGTGTCCCCCTCCTCGCTTTCAAATAGCTTATGCTCCAAAAAATGGGCTATGCCTGCAGGTACGGTTATCTCCTTACCGCCGTTTATACCAAAGGTGGTATCAATGGAGCCGTACTTGGTACCGAAAACGGCATAGCTTGAGGAAAAGGATGGCTTTTCCATAATATAAACCGAAAGGCCGTTTGCAAGAAGGGTCAGGGAGTATTCGCCCAGAACAGGGTCTTTAAAAACGGTTTTTTTCATAGCTTACTCCTCCCCCTCCAATGGCAGCAGACGGTAGACCGTGTGAAGTCTTACGCCCTTTGCGGCCTCAATAATATCTTCTCTTGTTACCGAGGAAATGATTTTTACGGCCTCCTCGGGTGAGAGGTTATCGTTAAGCTCGCGGCTGAACCAGGCGTTCAGCGCATGGGGGCTGTCATAATAACCCAAAAGGGCGTCGGATATAGCCTTTTTAGAGGCTGAAACCAGGTCGTTTGTGAAATTGCCCTGTCTTATATCCTCCAGCTCCTTTAAAACGGCGGTAACAACCTTATCGGCGTTAGCGCCCTCAATGCCCGAATCCACCGTCATAAAGCCCTTACCTCTGCGGTAGGTTGCCGAGCAGTAGTAACAAAGGGACTCCTTTTCTCGGACGTTGGTAAAAAGCTTTGAATAGGGGCCGCCGCCGAAAATATCGGCCAGAAGCGCCATGGGTGCAGTTTTAGCCAGGGAGCCGTATACGCCTGCGGTGAAGCCCATTACCAGCTTGCCCTGGGTAACGTCAAACCGCTGTGTTACATAAGTTGGGGTATTCTTTTCAGGTAGCATACGGCAGGCCGTAACATCGGTAATATTAACGCGAGAAATCTCTTTAAGTCTTTGACTGATGGAATCAAAAATTCCGTCAGGTAGTTCCCTGCCTACAACGTTAACCCTAATAAAGGCGGATTGAAGCAGCTGCTGCCGGGCGGTATAAAGCCTTTTGCCGTCAATAGCCTCAACCTCCTCGGCAGTACCGTAAATGAACTTACCGTAGGGGTCGGAGCCAAACATTTCTTCAAAAAGGCGGGTGCGGGCATAGGATTTTTTGTCGTTTATTTCACCCTGAATACGCTCGATAGTCTTGCGCTTTTCACGGGACAGGTCGGAATCAATAAAACAGCCGTCTTCTGCCGCAGGGTCAAAAATAAGACCGGCCATAAGCTCTGCCGCCTCGTTTACAGGCTTACAGTCGTCGAAAGAATACTCGTTATTGATAACCCCTATGCTGAGCCTTACGTGAAGACAGTCACCGCATTTGGAAACGCTGCAGGCAAGATCTGCCCCGTAGAGCCCCAAAAGCTTTATATTAAGGTCAATATAATCGCGGTACTCTGCCGAGCAGGAGGTAAGCATATATGGCAACAGCGCATTGGCTGCCATATTTTCCGCATCCAGGGGCAGATAAAAATTATAGGATATCAGGGTAGTATTAAACCTATCGTTTTTTATAAAACAGCCCTGGGCACCAGGGGCTATCCTAATCATTTCTACAGGCAAAAGAAAAGCCTCCGTTTAACATATTTTTCTAATTATAACACACAGTTTAAAAGAATTCTACAGTTATAAAAAATTTTACAAAATTTATAAATTTGATTTGTTGACAGAGTTTGGTATTTAATGTATAATTATGGTGTATTGGATAATACTTAAACTATGAAAAGGCGGTATGCATTATGAAAACCAAACACGTACTCTGGATACTCAGCGGATTAGTAGCCGTTATAACTATGGCTGTAGGTGTTGCCGTTATCGTTGACCGTTACCTCTCCCGCAAGGAGTGCCCCGATGGTTATATTGAGTGTGATACTCAGGATTACACCGAAGAGGAAGAATAAAATTAAGATAATTGCCCCGTTTGGTTTCAAGCGGGGCTTTTATTGTATTCAATTATTTGCAGAATTTTGTGTAAAATTACTATATTTATTTGATTTTAACTTTGCTTTATCGTTGTTTTTATGCAA